>DASVBF010000307.1:0-15856 GCA_036375975.1 Nocardioidaceae bacterium
AGGACACCGCGCACGGCCTCGGTGAAGCCGCAGCCGATGCCCTCCTCGGGTACGTCGAACGTCTCCCAGGTCTTGGTGTGACCGGCACGGATCTCGGCGAGGGCCTGCTCCGCGAAGTGGAGCGCGCACGCCGCGGCGTAGGCCTGGAAGTAGGTGCGGGCGCGGTTCCGCTCGATCGTGTTGCTCCAGCGCGGGACCTTCCACTCCAGCTCGACGGGGCCCTTCAGGGCGGTCTTCGGGAGGTTGATCCGCACGCTGTCGCCGGTGGCCTTCACGTAGCCGATGTCGACGAGCCCCGCCAGCGCCGTGGACCACAGGCGCGCGAGCGGCCCGCCACCGGTGTCCAGGGCGAGGTGGTCCTTCCCGTCGTACCACCTCGGCGACATCACCCAGGAGTACTTGTCGTCGAGGTCGCGCTTCTGCGGACGGGGGTTCGTGTGCTGGTTCCACGGATGCCGCCGGTCCACGGGGTTGCCGAGCGGGTCATGGGTCACGAACATCTCCTGATCCTCCCAGTCGTCGTAGTACGACGAGCCGAGGAGGATGCGGATGCCGAGGTTGATGTCGACCAGGTCGGTGGTCACGAGCTCGTTGTCGACGATGACACCTGGGGTGACGAACATCTTGCGACCCCACTGGGTCATGTCCCGGTACTCGAAGTTGCAGTGCTCCGGGTCCTGGAAGGAGCCCCAGCAGCCGAGCAGGATCCGGCGGTTGCCGACCTCCTCGTACCCCGGGATCGCCTCGTAGAAGAAGTCGAAGAGGTCGTCGTGCATCGGGACGACCTTCTTCATGAACTCGACGTAGCGCATGAGCCGGGTCATGTAGTCGGTCATCAGCTGGATCGTGGCGACCGTGCCGACCCCGCCGGGGTAGAGCGTCGACGGGTGGACGTGACGGCCCTCCATGAGACAGAACATCTCGCGCGTCCAGCGGCTGACCTGGAGGGCCTCGCGGTAGAACTCGCCGGTGAACGGGTTCAGCGACCGCATGATGTCGCCGATCGTCTTGTAGCCGTGCGCCTCGGCGTGCGGGGCCTCGGTGCGGTTGGCCTGCTCGAGCACGCCGGGGTTGGTCTCGGCGACCATCCGCTCGCAGTAGTCCACCCCGACCAGGTTCTCCTGGAAGATGTTGTGGTCGAACATGTACTCAGCGGCCTCGCCGAGGTTGACGATCCACTCGCCCAAGGGGGGCGGCTTCACGCCGTACGCCATGTTCTGGCAGTAGCACGAGCAGGTCGCGTGGTTGTCACCGCAGATGCCGCAGATGCGGCTGGTGATGAAGTGGGCGTCCCGCGGGTCCTTGCCCTTCATGAAGATCGAGTAGCCACGGAAGATCGAGCTCGTGCTGTGGCACTCGGCGACCGTCATGTTGCCGAAGTCGATCTTGGTGTAGATGCCGAGACTGCCCACGATCCGCGTGATGGGGTCCCAGGCCATCTCCGTGAGGCCCTGGGCGTCCTCGGAGATCTTGGAGGGTCGTGGAATCGTCGACGTCATCGCGTCGCCTCTCTGTGTGTTGAGCGGGGGCTCACGACCAGGTGCGGTTGGCGCCGGTCAGAAGTTTCGTCCCCCGCGTGCGCCACTTCGGCTCCTTGTCGAGGGTGTGGGTGGTCACGCCGCGCAGTCGCTTGATGGCCGCGCCGTACAGGCCGACCGCAGTCGTGGACATCTTTCCGCCGGGGGGCTCGTCCATGAACGGCATGAACTTGTCGGGGAAGCCGGGCATCGTGCAGCCGATGCAGATGCCGCCGACGTTGGGGCAGCCGCCGATGCCGTTCATCCAGCCGCGTTTGGGGACGTTGCACTTCACGACAGGTCCCCAGCAGCCGAGCTTGACGATGCACTTCGGCGATCCGTACTCGGTCGCGAAGTCCGCCTGCTCGTAGTAGCCGGCCCGGTCGCAGCCCTCGTGAACCGTCTGGCCGAACAGCCAGGTCGGACGGAGCGCGTCGTCGAGCGGGATCATCGGCGCCTGGTCGGTCGCCATGTAGAGCAGGTAGGTCAGCGTCTCCGACAGGTTGTCCGGCTGGATCGGGCAGCCCGGGACGCACACGATGGGGATGCCGGCCTTCGACTTCCAGCCCCAGCCGAGGTAGTCAGGGACACCCATCGCGCCCGTCGGGTTCCCCGCCATCGCGTGGATGCCGCCGTACGTCGCACAGGTGCCCGCCGCGACGATCGCCGTCGCCTTCGGGGCGAGACGGTCGAGCCACTCGCTGGTCGTCATGGGCTGACCGGTGTCGGGGTTGTTGCCGAACCCGCACCAGTAGCCCTCGGACTTGATCTTATCGTTCGGGATCGATCCCTCGACGACGAGCACGAAGGGCTCGAGCTCACCGCGATCGGCCTTGAAGAACCACTCGAGGAAGTCGTCGGCGCCGCCGTTGGGGCCGCACTCGAAGTCGATCAGCGGCCAGTGCACCGCGATCCTGGGAAGGCCGGGTAGGGCGCCGAGGGCGATCTCCTCGATGCTCGGCTGTGTCGCCGCGGTGAGGGCGACCGAGTCGCCGTCGCAGCTGAGACCGGCGTTGATCCACAGGACGTGGATGAGGGTCTCTTCGGCTTGGACTGCTGCTGCCGTGGGCATCGCCGCCACCATCCCGGGGGCGGGGTCGTTGCCCCCTGCGTTGCCGGGGCCGCCCCGTCACGGCTCACTTGCGCAACGTTTCGATCACACCTACGCCCACGGGATCGGGACTGTCAAGGCTCGCCGAGGGGCACTGGGTGACACGCAGGGACGGAGTGACTCATGGTTGGAGGCCCGATCGAGGCTGCTCAGATGCCGTCGAGCCAGGCGTACCAGCCGTCCAGGTTCTCGCCGCTCTTCACCGACAGGGGGATCACGTCGAGATCGCGGTTGAGCTTGCGGGCATCGGCAGCGCAGCGGGCGAGGTCGAAGTCGACGTAGGGCAGCAGGTCCGTCTTGTTGACGACCACGAGGTCCGCTGCGGCGAACATGTGGGGGTACTTCAGCGGCTTGTCGTCGCCCTCGGTCACCGAGATGATCACGACCCGGCGGTTCTCGCCGAGGTCGAACAGTGCGGGGCAGACGAGGTTCCCGACGTTCTCGACGAACACGAGCGACCCGGGCGAGGGCTCGAGCCGCTCGAGCGCGCCGGCGACCATCGTCGCGTCGAGGTGGCAGCCGGCGCCGGTGTTGACCTGCACCGCCCGCGCACCGGCGTCGCGGATCCGGTCGGCGTCGAACCTGGTCTCCTGGTCGCCCTCGATGACGCAGATCTCCTTGTGGTGCTCGCGGATCGTGCGTTCGAGCAGCGACGTCTTCCCGGCGCCGGGGGAGCTCATCAGGTTGACAGCGGTGATCCGCCTGTCTTGCAGCGCGGCGCGGTTGTGCCCGGCGAGGTGGTCGTTGCGGGCGAGCACGGCCTGCTCGATGTCTACGGTGTGCGGGCCTTCGTGCTCGTGGTGGTGACTGTGGCCGTGGTGGGTGTCGGTGCCGTGCTCGTGGCCGTGGTCAGGACCGTGGTCGTGGCCGAGGGGGGAGTACGTCGTACCGCCCTCCTGGGACGTCCACGAGATCCGGACCTCGTCCTGGCCACAGCCGCAGGTCGCACACATGGCTAGATCGCGCCCACCGGGGCCACGTCCACGGAGGCGACCTCGAGCTCGCGCCCGTTGAGCACCTCGACGTCGGCGCTGCCGCAGGGGCAGAGCAGGATCAGGTCCGGGAGGTCGAAGTCGTCGTCGCAGCTGCGGCAGTGCGCCCGACCTGCGGGTTGGTCGATCTCCAAGGTCGCGCCCTCCAGCGGCGTGCCCTCAGTGGTCAGCTCGAAGCAGAACTGCATGGCTTCGGGGATGACACCGGTGAGCCTGCCGACCCGGAGGCGCACCACGGTCACGGGCTGCGCACCCGTGCGCCGCAGCACCGTGTCGACGACGCTCTGGGTGATCGCCAGCTCGTGCATCGGGAACCCCCGCTCGTTGCTCGTCACCATAGGCCGCCCGCCGGGAGGCCGACAACGCCTCCGTCCCTCGCCCAGGAAGGTCACCAGCGACGGAAACGGGCCGCCGAGCCTGGCACTGATCGACCGCACCTGCGGTTATGGTCCCTTGTGACGCCGAGACATCCGGGGTGATTGCGTGCCGCTGACGGTTCACAGATCAGAGCGCGCCGATGCCCTCGTGCGGGGGCTCGCCGGCGTGCTCTCCACGGCGCCCTCCGATCCGTTCACGCCCGACGTGGTTGCGGTTCCCTCCAAGGGGGTCGAGCGCTGGATCGCGCAGTCGCTCTCCACCGTGCTAGGGACCCAGCCGAGCCTGTCCGACGGCGTCTGCGCCAATATCGTCTTCCCGTCTCCCGCCCGCCTGGTCCGTGGAGCGCTCACCGCGGGCACCGGCATCCCCGCCGACGAGGACCCCTGGGTCGAGCACCGGCTGGCCTGGTCCCTGCTCGAGGTCATCGACGGATGTGCCGGTGAGGACTGGTGCATCACCCTGGGTCGGCACCTCGGGCTGATCGCGGGTGGCGTCGACCAGGGCAGGCGCATGGCGGTGGCCCAGAAGCTCGCGGGTCTGTTCCGGTCGTACAGCGCAGAGCGGCCCACCATGCTCCTGTCCTGGCTGGAGGGCAGAAACACCGACGGCTACGACAACCCGCTCGACCCGGACCATGCCTGGCAGGCGGAGCTCTGGCGACGCGTCCGGGACCACATCGACAAGGAGAGCCTCGCGGAGCGGCTGGGGCCCGCAACCCTCCGCCTGCGCGACGAGCCGAGCCTGGTCGACCTCCCGGAGCGGTTCTCGCTGTTCGGGCCGACCCGTCTCACCACCGACCAGCTCCAGGTTCTCGACGCCCTGGCCGCCCGGCGGGATGTCCACCTCTGGCTGCCTCACCCGTCGCACGGCCTCTGGCGTCGCATCACGGGAGCGCCCGGCTGGACGGAGGGCCAGGTCGCGACCCGGCGCGAGGACGCCACGGCCGACCTTCCCGAGCACCCGTTGGTCAGGTCCCTCGGACGGGACGCTCGCGAGCTCGAGCTGCGCCTTCGGGCGCACACCGACCTGAGCCGCGACGAGCACGTCCCCAGCGAGGTCTCCTCCGACACCCTCCTCACCGTCCTGCAGCGAGACATCCACGAGGACCAGCGCCCTCAGGCGGCTCACGAGCTCGACGAGGACGACCGGTCCGTCGAGGTCCATGCCTGCCACGGCCGGCAGCGCCAGGTGGAGGTCCTGCGCGAGGTGCTGCTCGGGATGCTCGCGGAGGACCCGACCCTCGAGCTCCGCGACGTGATCGTGATGTGCCCGGACATCGAGTCGTACGCCCCGCTGATCAACGCCACCTTCGGCATGACCGCCGACGACGATGACGAGGCCGCCGAGGGCATCCATCCCGGCCACCGCCTGACGGTGCGGCTGGCGGACCGCTCGCTCAGACAGACGAACCCGGTGCTGGCCGTCGCCGCACGGATCCTCGACCTTGCCGACTCACGGGTCACCGCATCGGAGGTGCTGGACCTTGCAGCGATGCCACCCGTGCGGCGGAGGTTCCGCCTCGACGACGACGCGCTCGAGCGGATCGGTGACTGGGTGCGGCGCGCCGGGGTCCGCTGGGGCCTCGACGCCGAAGGTCGCCGACCGTTCGGCCTCGCGCACATCCGGCAGAACACCTGGCAGGCCGGGCTCGACCGGCTCCTCGTCGGCGTCACGATGGACGAGGACGACCTTCGCAGCATCGACACCGCCTTCCCGCTCGACGACGTCGACAGCAGCGAGATCGACCTCGCGGGCCGGCTCGCCGAGCTGGTCGACCGGCTCGGGGTCGCTCTCTCGTCGCTCAACCGGGAGCAGTCCCTCGACGTCTGGGTGACCGCCCTGGCCGAGGCCGTCGAGAGCCTGGTCGACGTCTCGCCCCGCGACAGCTGGCAGCTGTCCCAGGCTCGGTGGCAGCTCACCGACGCCCTTGCCTCCGCGGACCGGCTGGCCACCAGAGCCACGCTGGCCCTGCCCGACGTGCGCGCGCTGCTCGGTGAGCGGCTCAAAGGTCGCCCGACACGTGCCAACTTCCGCACTGGCCACCTGACGATGTGCACGATGGTCCCGATGCGCTCCGTGCCGCACCGCGTGGTGTGCCTGCTCGGGCTCGACGACGGGGTCTTCCCCCGCGGCGCGCGCATCGACGGCGACGACATCCTCGCCCGGAGCCCGCGTGTCGGCGAGCGGGACCTGAGGTCGGAGGACAGGCAGCTCTTCCTCGACGCGATCCTGGCCGCCAAGGAGCGTCTCGTGATCCTCTACACCGGCGCCGACGAGCGCACGGGTGCTCCGCGCCCGCCGGCGGTCCCCCTCGGCGAGCTCCTCGACGTCCTCGACCACACGGCGCGGGTGGCGGACGGACGCGTCCGCGACCGCGTGGTGGTGCACCACCCGCTGCAGCCGTTCGACGCCCGCAACTTCCTGCCCGGCGAGCTCGTCGGCACCACCCCGTTCAGCTTCGACCAGGCGGCGTACGACGGAAGCCGGGCCCTCCTGGGCGAGCGGAAGGCTCGACCGCCGTTCCTGGTCGGCCCCCTTCCGCAGGAGGGGCCGCTGGAGACGGTGCAGCTCGACGCGCTGGTCCGCTTCCTCGAGCACCCGGTCAAGGGGTTCCTGCGTCAGCGGCTGGGGCTCAGCGCGACGGAGGACGAGGCGGAACCGAGCGATGCGGTCCCCGTCGCCCCCGACCCACTCGAGAAGTGGCAGGTCGGCGATCGGCTCCTCACAGCCGGGCTCGCCGGGATCGACCGCGACACCGCGGTGAGGGCGGAGTGGCTGCGTGGTCAGATCCCACCAGGTCGGCTCGGACGGTTGGTGGTGGAGCCCATCGGCGACGAGGTCGAGGCCCTCATCTCCCGCAGCGCCGGTCTACGGAGAGACCCCGCGGAGACCCTCGACGTCTCCGTCCAGCTGCCGTCGGGGGTCGACCTGGTCGGCAGTGTGCCCGGCGTCCACGGGGAGCGTGTAGTGCGGGTCGTGTACTCGAAGCTGTCGTCGAAGCACAGGTTGCGCGCGTGGGTGTACCTCCTGGCGCTCGCGGCCGAGTGGCCGGACCGCTCGTGGCAGGCGGTGACCGTCGGGCGGGCGCCCAAGGGCGGCGTGGTCGGCTCCTTCCTCGGCGACGTGGGTGCCGAGGACGCGTCGGGTCACCTCGACTCGCTGGTGGCGATGTACCGCGCCGGGCTGTGCACGCCGTTGCCGCTGCCGCCCAAGACCTCGTGCGCGTACGCCGAGAAACGAGCTGCCGGTTGCTCGGCCGAGACGGCGACGTCGTTCGCCGGGAGGTCGTGGCGAAGCGGCACCGGACAGAACGAGCAGGGGGAGTACGACGACGTCTACCACCAGCTGGTCTGGGGCGACGCGGACTTCTCGGCGCTGCTCGCGGAGGGGCCGGACCCCGCGGAGCCTTCGTACTCGGACGAGCCGCACCGTTTCGGCCAGCTGGCGCGGCGGCTGTGGACACCGATGCTCGACCTCGAGGTGATGCACGGGTGAGCACTCGCACTCCGCCGACCTTCGACCTCTGCGGCGACCTGCCCGTCGGCGGCACGACCGTGCTCGAGGCCAGCGCGGGCACGGGCAAGACCTTCACCATCGCGGGTCTCGCCGCTCGATACCTGGCCGAGGGGGTCGCCCGGATCGACGAGCTCATGCTCGTCACCTTCGGTCGGGCCGCGACGGCCGAGCTGCGGGAGCGCGTGCGCGAGCGGCTCACGACCACGGCGGCCGCTCTCGGCGACCCCGCCTCGGCTCGCGCGTCGGGCGACAGCCTGCTGCGACACCTCGCCTCGGGGAGCGACGCGGACGTCGAGGTTCGCCACCAGCGGCTTGCCACGGCGGTCGCCGAGTTCGACGCCGCGACGATCACCACCACCCATGGGTTCTGCCACCAGATGCTCGCCGGGCTCGGCATCGCGGCAGACGTCGACCGCGACGCCACCTTCGCTGAGACGACCGACGACCTGGTCACCGACGTGGCGACGGATCTCTACATCGCCGGCTACGGCAGCCCGGACAGCCCGGAGCCGATGGTCGCGTTCGCCACCGCCGCCAAGGTGGCCGCCCAGGCGGTGGGGGACCGCGCCGCACGCCTCGAGCCCGCCGAGGCCGTGGCGGAGACCGAGGCCGGCATCCGCTACCGCTTCGCCGAGCGGGCACGGGAGCTGGTGGCTGAACGCAAGAGGGCGATGCGGGTCCTCGACTACGACGACCTGCTGGTGCTTCTCCGTGACGCGCTGACCGATCCGCAGACGGGTGAGGACGCCTGCGCCAGGATCCGCACCCGCTACAGGATCGTTCTGGTCGACGAGTTCCAGGACACCGACCCGGTCCAGTGGGAGATCCTCGAGCGGACCTTCCACGGGCACAGGACGCTGGTGCTCATCGGCGACCCGAAGCAGGCGATCTACGCATTCCGCGGGGCCGACGTGGTGACGTACCTCCTCGCCACCAAGACCTCCGACACCAAGGCGACCCTGGGCACCAACTGGCGCAGCGACAAGCCGCTGGTGGACGCGGTGCGCCACGTGATGGGCGACGTCGCGCTGGGGGACCCGGAGATCCTGGTCCACGAGGTCTCGGCTGCCGCCGGGGGGCGGACCCTGGACGGGGCGCCGGTCGACGTACCCCTGCGGATCCGGAGCGTCCCGCGCAGCGCGCTCGACGTCGACGCGAGGAAGCAGATCCCGGTCAACGAGGTGCGGCCGTTCGTCGCCGCCGACGTCGCCGCGGACATCGTCCGGTTGCTGAGCTCGGGGGCGAAGGTGGTTCATGGTGAGGATCGCCGCCCTCTCGAGCCGGCGGACGTCGCGGTGCTCGTGCAGCGGAACGAGGACGGCCGGACGGTGCACGAGGCGCTCGCCGCGGTCGACGTGCCCGTTGTCCTGATGGCCACGGCCAGTGTCTTCCTCTCCCCGGCCGCGCGGGACTGGCTGACGCTGCTCGGCGCCTTGGAGCAGCCGCAGCGGAACGGCCTCGTGCGGAGTGCCGCCCTGACGGACTTCGTCGGCTGGAGCGCGGAGCGGTTGGCGACGGCGGCCGACGAGGAGCTCGACGCCCTCAGCGGAACCTTCCGCGCGTGGGCGGAGATGCTGACCGGTCGCGGTGTCGCGGCCCTGCTCGAGACGATCGTGGCCACGCAGGGGCTCACCAGGCGCGTGCTGTCGCGGGAGGACGGAGAGCGCGACCTCACCGACCTCCGGCACATCGGCCAGGCGTTGCACGAGGCGGCGATCGAGGGGCACGGCGGTGTCGCCTCCCTCGTCGAGTGGCTCCAGCACCGCATCGCCGACGCGCGCGGGGACGTGGACGAGGAGCGCAGCCGGCGGCTGGACTCCGACGCCAAGGCCGTCCAGATCCTCACCGTTCACCGGAGCAAGGGCCTGGAGTTCCCGGTGGTGTACGCACCGTTCCTGTGGGACCGGTATGTCCCCACCAACCCCGATCCGCTCCTCCTTCACGACTCGTCGGACCGCGTGCTGGACGTCGGTGGGCCCAGCGGCCCCGGGTACGACGACCGCAAGGCCGTCGCCCTGCAGGAGGACGCGGGGGAGTCCCTACGGCTCGCGTACGTGGCCCTGACGCGCGCGAGGTGTCAGGTGGTGACCTACTGGGCGGCGACCCGCAACACGTCCACCGCACCCCTGCACCGACTGCTGTTCGGTCGGCGGACTGCGCAGGGTGAGCTGCCGACCACGGTTCCGGTGCCCGTGGATGCCGAAGCGCGGACCAGGCTCGCGGCGCTGGCCGCCGGGTCGGGCGGGTGCATCGCCGCAGAGGAGGCGCCTCACGAGACCTCTACCATCCTGCGCGGCGAGGCATCATCGTCGCCGGAGCTCTCGGTCCGGTTGTTCGAACGGGTGCTGGACAGGGCGTGGGCGCGGACGTCGTACACCGGGCTCACCGCGGGACTCCACGATCAACCGGGCGCCGTCCACGTATCGAGCGAGCCCGAGGCCGGCGGTGTCGCGGACGAGCCCGACGTGGTCGAGGAGGACGGCAGAGGCGGGGTCGGACCCGTCGAGCACGAGGGCTGGCCGGTCTCCCCGATGTCGGCCCTCCCGAGCGGGGCGGCCTTCGGGACGCTGGTGCACGGCGTGCTGGAGGAGGTCGACTTCGCAGCGACCGACCTGCCGGAGGAGCTGGCGTCCGCGAGTGAGCTGGCCGGCTCGGAGCGGTTCCTGGGCGTGCCGGCGGTCGACCTGGCCGACGCACTGGTGCCTGCCATGCTGACACCGCTCGGGGCGCTCGCGGGCGACCGACGGCTCGCGGACATCGCGGCCGGCGATCGTCTGAACGAGCTCGAGTTCGAGCTCCCGCTCGCGGGCGGTGACACTCCAACGGGGGAGGCGAAGGTCGGTGAGATCGCCTCTCTTCTGCGACGGCATCTCGCCGCGGACGACCCCCTTGTCGGCTACGCGGACGACCTGACCGGGCCGTTCCTCGCCTCTCGCCGGATGCGCGGCTTCCTCACCGGGAGCATCGACGCCGTGCTGCGTGTGCGGTCCGCGGAGGGAGCGCCCCGGTATGTCGTCGTCGACTACAAGACGAACCGGCTCGGGTCTGACGAGGTTCTGACCGCGTGGCACTACCGGGCCCAGGCGATGACCGAGGCGATGCGCGACGCGCACTATCCGCTGCAGGCGCTGCTGTACTCCGTCGCGCTCCACCGCTTCCTGCGCTGGCGGCAGCCGGGTTACTCGCCCGACGAGCATCTCGGTGGAGTCCTGTACCTGTTCCTGCGCGGGATGTGCGGGCCGGGCACGCCGTCCGTCGACGGGATGCCCTGCGGGGTCTTCGCATGGTCACCCCCTCCGGCTCTGGTCACGGACCTGTCGGACCTGCTCCACGGAGGTGCGTCATGACGGTTGTCGATGTCGACCTCGACGACGTGCAGCAGGCGCGGATGGCGGCCGGCCTGCTCGGGACCTTCAACCGCGCAGGCGTGCTCGGCGCAGCCGATGTACACGTCGCCAGGCGGCTGGAGCGTCTCGGCGGTGAGTCGGACCAGGCCGTGCTGCTCGCGGTCGCGCTGGTCGTGCGCGCCGTGCGCCAGGGGTCGGTGTGCCTCGAGCTCGCGACGGTGGCCGGTGCGACGGCTGTCGACGGCGTGGCGGCCGAGGACGTCGCAGCGCTGCCGTGGCCCTCACCCGACGGATGGCTGGCCGCGGTCTCGGCGAGTCGGATCGTCGCCGTAGGAGAGGGCGGACCCGCCGACCGGCCACTTCGGCTCGTGGACGGGTTGTTGTACCTCGACAGGTACTGGCGCCAGGAGCAGGTCATCGCCAGGTACGTCGACGACGCCTTGCAGCGATCCGCCTCCGTCCCGGAAACCTCCGCCCTCGGGGCAGCGCTCGGGAGGCTGTTCCCCGGGGCCGAACCAGATCGACAGAGGCTGGCCGCTGTGGTGGCCGCGCACCGCCGGTTCAGCATCCTGGCCGGCGGGCCGGGGACCGGCAAGACGACGACCGTCGCCAAGCTCCTGGCGTTGTTGCAGGACCGGGCCGGGGGGCGGTTGCGCGTGGCGCTGGCGGCCCCGACCGGCAAGGCGGCGGCACGGCTCCAGGAAGCTGCGACCGAGGCTGCCGAGCGGCTCGGCGTCGAGGACCGCGAGCGGCTGGGCGCCCTGAGGGCCTCGACGCTGCACCGGCTCCTCGGGTTCAAGCCGGGAGCGCGCACGCGCTTCCGCCACGACCGCGACAACCGCCTGCCCTACGACGTCGTCGTGGTCGACGAGGCCTCGATGGTCGACCTGACGATGATGTCCCGGCTCGTGGAGGCGCTGCGACCTGAGTCCCGGCTTGTTCTCGTGGGTGACCCTGACCAGCTCGCTTCGGTCGAGGTCGGTGCAGTGCTCGGCGACCTCGCCGCTCGTCCGGCTCCGGCGGGCGTCGTACCGCCTCCGGGTCTCGAGACCCTTGCCGCGGCGGACCTCGATGCGCTGGACGCGGGTGAGCGGGAGCAGGCCCTCAACGGCGTCGTCCGTCTGTCGCACGTCTACCGGTTCTCCGAGGAGATCCAGGAGCTCGCCGAGGCGATCCGCCGCGGTGACGTCGAAGCGCTCGAGGACGTCCTGGCCAAGGAGTACCCCGGTATCGAGTTCGTCGACGGCGATCCTGCGAGCCCCGGGACGTCGCTGACGGCTCTCCGGGAAGACGTGCTCGGCGCCGGGGTGGCGCTCGCCGACGCCGCTTCGTCGGGAGCCGCGGAGAAGGCGCTGGCGATGCTGGACCGGCACCGGCTGCTCTGTGCCCACCGGGAGGGTCCGCACGGCGTCGCGCACTGGGGCGCCAGGGTCGAGGAGTGGCTGGCGGAAAGGATCGACGGGTATGGACGTGACGGGCTCTGGTACGTCGGACGGCCGTTGCTCGTCACCTCGAACGACTACCAGCTGCGGCTGTTCAACGGCGACACCGGCGTGGTCGTGGACGTCGACGGGCACTCTCGCGCGGTCTTCCGGAGGGACGGCGAGGTGGTTGCCCTGCCGACGAGCCGGCTGTCCGACGTGCAGACGGTGCACGCCCTCTCGATCCACCGGAGCCAGGGCAGCCAGTTCGACCGGGTGACGGTCGTTCTCCCCCCGGTCGAGTCGCCACTGCTGACCCGCGAGCTGCTCTACACAGCCGTGACCCGCGCGAAGGAGCACGTGCGGATCATCGGCACGCGGGAGGCGCTCGTCGGTGCGGTCCGGCGCCCGATCATCCGGGCGAGTGGCCTGCGCTGGAGTGCGACACAGGGTCGGCGCGACCTCGTTTGAGGCTTACCGAAGCCGGAGGTGTAGTCACCGCCCCGTGCCTCGCGGGAGCTACCAGCGCGCGCGTCGCCCGGTCGAGGGCCGGGAGGACCCCGGATCAGGCCAGGCCAAGGCGTCGCCACCACGCATAGCGCTGCGCGGTGCGACGAGACTCGCGGCGCCTGTTCCGCCTGTCAGGCCTCTCCGACGTGGCGCCGATGGCGGAGAGCAGGTCGGCGTAGCGCTGCTGGGCCTGCTGGGTCGTGATCGGTACGTCTGTTCTCATGGTCGTGTCCTTGGGTTCGGTATCTGGCTGGGTTGTTCGACTCCTTGAAACTAGGAAGTGAGGCCGTCGGTCCACATCAGGCATCGTTCCTATTCCGATCTCCGGGGGACCGGCTGACCTAGTCCTAAGTAGTCCTAAGTCGCGGATCACTCGGCCACCCCGCAGGTTGCCGGCGTGACGGGAGCGGCCCGATCGGCCACCTCCACGACCAGCATCGGGAGCATGAGCTGCACGAGCGGGCCGATGGCGAGTGCGTAGGCGATCGTGCCGACTCCGACCACGCCGCCGAGCATCCAGCCGGCCAGCACCACGCTGAGCTCGATCGACGTCCGCACCATCCGGACCGACCAGCCGGTACGCCGCACGAGCCCGGTCATCAGCCCGTCGCGAGGGCCAGGCCCCAGCTGTGCTCCGATGTAGAGGGCGGTGGCGAGCCCGTTCAAGACGATGCCGGACGCAAGCATGGCCGTTCTGGTCGCCAGGCCCTCGGGCGCGACGAGCACCGCGAGCGCAGCATCGGTGACGAGGCCGATCACCACGGCGTTCAGCACGGTGCCGAGACCGGGCATCTGACGCAAGGGGACCCAGAGGAGCAGCACTCCCACTCCGGTCGCGATCACCACGCCGCCGAAGCTCAACGGCACCCTCGTCGCGATGCCGTAGTGCAGCACGTCCCAGGGGTCGAGCCCCAGACCACTGCGCACCATCAGGGCCATCGAGACGCCGTAGAGCACGAGTCCCGTCACGAGCTGGGGCAGCCGTCGGCCGAGTCCACCGGCGCGGAGCTGCTGGCCGGGGGTCAGGTTCGCGACCTGGCGTGGTGACCGGGCGGCCGAGCGGATGATCGTCATGACCACAAGGCTGACTCGAAATGGCCTGTTCTCAGATAGCCAATTCTGCGAAAGTGGTCTGCATGGTCCGATCCATCTCCGCGTCACGCGTGCAGAAGCTGCTCGGCTCGTCCTGGGAGCGATCGCCCATGTACGCCGCCCTCGCCGACGGCCTGCGGCTGCTCATCTCCGACGGCCGGATCCCACCAGGCACCCGGTTGCCGAGCGAGCGTGAGCTCACCACCGTCCTCGCCGTCAGCCGGACCACGGTGACCCGTGCGTACGACGTGCTGCGGGAGCGCGGCTACCTCCGCTCCCGTCAGGGGTCCGGAAGCGTGACCACCGTCCCCCGGGTGGCCGCAGAGAGCCGCGACCCCGTGCTCTCGCCTGCCCACGGCGACAGCGACACGGTCGACCTCACGTGTGCCGCGCCGGTGTCGCCTCCTGGCGTGGCGGCCGCGTTCGAGGCGGCGGTGGCCGAGCTCCCCGCCTATCTCGGTGGAACCGGCTACTTCCCTTCGGGGCTCCCGGCGCTGAAGGAGCGCATCGCACGGCGGTACTCCGAGCGAGGCGTGCCGACGTCTCCGGAGCAGATCCTGGTGACCAACGGCGCACTGTCGGCCCACGCCATCGTGGCGCGGACGCTCCTCGCGGTCGGCGACCGCGTCGTCGTGGAGACGCCGGGCTACCCGAACACGCTCGCGGGTCTCCGGCGGAGCGGCGCCAGGTTGGTGGGTACGACGGTGGACCCGGCCGGTTGGGACGTCGAGGCGCTCCGGAACACCATCAACCAGGCAGGCGCCGCGGCCGCCGTGCTCGTGCCGGACTTCCACAACCCGACCGGGTCGCTGATGCCGGACGAGGAGCGCGCCGACGTCGCGCGAGCCATGAACGCCTCGGGAGCGGTCGCGGTCGTCGACGAGACCCTCGTCGAGATGGCGGTGGACGACGTCGCGATGCCAGTGCCCATGGCCGCCGTCGTCACCGACTGCATCTCCATCGGAAGCGCCAGCAAGGCGTTCTGGGGTGGTCTGCGGATCGGTTGGGTCCGCGCGCCGCACCGGCGTGTAGGTGACCTGATCTCGGCGCGGCTTGCTCTCGATCTCGGAGCCCCGCTGATGGAACAGCTCGCCCTCGCGCACCTGATGGACTCGCGGACAGAGGTGCTCAGGCATCATCGTGAGCAGCTGCGCGTCTCCCGACAGGCATTGACGGAGTCCCTCACCCGGCATCTCCCCGACTGGCGCTACCTCGTGCCGCAGGGCGGACTGGCCCTGTGGTGCGAGCTCCCGGTGCCACTGTCCACCGCGCTGGCCGCGTCGGCCGAGCGCCACGGCGTGCTGATCGCCCCGGGACCCAGCTTCACCAGCGACGGAAGCCATGAGCGCTTCGTGCGGCTGCCCTACACCCGGTCCGCCGATGAGCTGGGCGTCGCGGTCGAGCGCATCGCCGCTGCCTGGGAGGACGCGCGACGGCACCGTCGTACCCGCCGCGCAGGTGTGCCGCTGGTCGCGTGAAGCGCGGATGCGCTCAGGACGGACCAGCCGCGGCGAGGATGCGCCGAGCGTTCTCGGGGCCGAAGAACTCCGCCGGTGACATGGCTCCGGCGTTGACCCTCGCGAACTGGTCCATCGCCTCCTGGTTCCCGTGCGCGGCCCCGAGCAGCCGCTGCATGTCCGGCGAGGGTGGCTGCAGCGTGGCGAGCTCGCAGGTGAACTCGTAGATCGGCAGCACGATCGCGTCGTACCGCCCTCCGCGCACTGTGCTCGCCCACCCCGGTCCGTGCGCTCGCGTGAGCCCACCTGACAACGCTAGGAACCCCGCCGCACCGGCACATCGGGCAAAGGCCCCATGGCCTCGCCCCGGGGCACCGATGTGCAGAACACTGGGACGGGTCTGTCGAAAGTCACGGGCCCCGTCCGACGTACTGCTGACAGCACACACCAGGAAGGGTGAGCAGCATGCGTTACATGGTTTTCGTGAAGATGGCGGAGGACGTTGGGGAGCCTCC
>DASVBF010000349.1:0-34827 GCA_036375975.1 Nocardioidaceae bacterium
TGGCGGCTGCGGCAGGGCGGGACCCTCTTCACCCTGCTGCCGTACGCCGTCGCGGCGAGGGACGGACTCGCCCGGCGGTTGCCCCGGATGGCGTCGTACGTCGAACGGGCCCGTGAGCTGGCCGCCGCCCTCGACCGCATCGACGGGGTGCGCGTCCTGCCCCGGCCGCCGCATACAAACGCGTTCCGGGTGTTCGTCGACGCGTCCGCGGACCGGCTCGAGGAGGCCGCGATCCGGACCATGGAGGTCGACAAGGTCGCGCTCCTGGCCCGGTGGCGTCCGGCCGACGTGCCAGGCTGGGCAATGACCGAGATGACCGTCGGCGATGCCACCTTGGACTGGGACGTCGGGGCGCAGGTCCGCGCACTCAGCGACTACGTCGCGGCCGTCCGGGAGTCCTGACCGCCCGTGCGTCGCGGCTAGGCTGACCACACCGAGCGGGAAGAGAGGCACCGACGCGGTGGATCCAGTAGCCAGCACCAGGTACGGCCGTCTACGCGGCGAGACGGAGCGTGGCGTCTCGCGCTTTCTCGGCATCCCCTACGCCGCGGCCCCCGTGGGGGAGCGCCGCTTCCAGACGCCCCGCCGCCCCGAGGCCTGGGACGGCGAACGCCCGGCGAGCCGGATCGGGCCCACGCCGCCCTGCCCGGGATACCGGCCGCCGGTCGACCAGATCCTCTACCAGCCGACCATCCCCGGGGAGGAGTGGCTGACCGTCAACGTCTGGACTCCCGACCCGGGGGGCTCCGGGCTGCCGGTGATGGTGTGGATCCACGGCGGTGCCTTCGCGAACGGCAACTCCGCCATCCCGATGTACGACGGTCAGCCCTTCGCCCGCGACGGCGTGGTGCTCGTGACGTTCAACTACCGGCTCGGCGTCGAGGGCTTCGCGTCTCTGCGCGGGGCACCGGCGAACCGCGGCCTCCTCGACCAGATCGCGGCGCTCGAGTGGGTGCAGGAGAACATCGCCGGCTTCGGTGGCGACCCCGGCAACGTGACGATCTTCGGTGAGTCGGCCGGTGGCATGAGCGTGACGGCGTTGCTCGCGGCGCCGCGCGCAAGGGGGCTCTTCGCCAAGGCGATCAGCCAGAGTGGTGCTGCGCAGGCCGCCGCCGATCCGGCGCACGCGGCTCTCGTGAGCGCCGAGCTGGGCGCTCTGCTGGGACGTGAGGCCTCGGCCGAGGCCCTCAGGGGCATGGACCCGGATGTTCTGGTCGCGGCGCAGCGGGACGTGTCGGACGCGCTTACCCTGGACCCGGACCCGGCCCGCTTCGGCGCCACCGTCGTCGCGAGCTCGATGGCGTTCATCCCGGTCGTGGACGGCGACCTGCTCCCGGAGCACCCGCTCCGGGCGATCCAGGACGGCGCGTCCTCCGGCGTACCTCTCCTCACCGGCACGACGAGTGAGGAGTTCCGGTTCTTCCTGGTGCCCCAGGGCATCGCGGCGGCAGTCACCATGGAGGCGCTCACGGGTATCGCGGGGGCTCGCGGCATCCCGTCTGAGGTCGTCGACCTGTACCGTGCCAACCGGCCCGGTGCCTCAGCCGGTGATGTGCTCTCGGCCCTCCTGACCGACGCGTACTTCCGGCTCCCCATGCATGCCGTCGTCGGTGCGCGGGACGAAGGCACGTCCTGGGTCTACGAGTTCGCCTGGCCCAGCGACCACTTCGACCTCCGCGCGGCCCACGCCGTCGACATCCCGTTCGTCTTCGACACGCTCGGGGCGAAGGGCGCTCCCGGTCTCACCGGCTCGCAGCCACCCCAGAAGCTCGCCGACGAGATGCACTCGGCCTGGGTGCGGTTCGCCTCCACCGGCGACCCTGGTTGGCCGGTGTACGACGAGCAGCGAACCGTCATGGTCTTCGACGAGGCCGGTGGCCGGGAGGTGGCCGACCCGCGCGGGGACGAGCGCGCCGCTTGGCAGCCGAGCTCCTAGCGAACCCCGCTCACGGAGGGCCCGGACCCAGCAGCCAACCTGCGCCGTAGACGGCGGACACGACCGCCAGCACGGCGAGAAGGGTGCTCGAGAGCCAGAGATGCCTGCTCGCCATCCAGCGCGCCAGCGGCAGCAGCAGCGGAAAGGCAGGCAGGAGGTACCGCGGCTTGGACCCGAAGTAGCCCGAGGTCGTGAGCGCGAGCGTGACGAGCACCGCGCAGAAGACGAGCAGGGGCAGTGGCTGACGCTGCCGGACCGTCAGGCACAGGACCCCGACGAGAGCGACGACACCCGCGAGCACCAGCAGGCCGGACAGCGGCGCAGGGCCGCCCAGCAGCTCCCCGGTCCACGCGGCGAAGGCGACACCACCGTCGAGCCCGTTGTTCCATCCACCGGTGACGTCGAAGTAGCCGGTCGGGTCGCCGACACGCAGCCCGACCCAGACCAGGTACCCGAGAGCGCCAAGGGGGGCCAGCAGCGTCGCGGCCACGCGCCCGAGGCCGTTAGGGGCCCCCGACGAGGGGCCGCGGGCGCGCGAGCGATGTTCCACGGCGGCAGCCACGACGACGGCCGCCACGACTGCTACGCCCGTAGGCCTGGTCAGGCCGGCGCAGCAGGCCAAGGCGCCGGCGAGGAGCCATCGCCTGGTCAGCACCGCGTGGAGGCTCCAGGCCGCGAGCGCGGTGAAGAGGGACTCGCTGTAGGCCATCCACTGCACCACACCGACAGGAAGAGCAGCCCACAGGACCGTCGCTGTCACACCGACCCGCGGGCTGTAGACGTGCGCCGCTACGGCGTAGATGCCCCACGCCGCGGCGACGGAGCAGACCAGGCTGACGAGCAGGCCGGCGTCGACCGGGACGAGACCTGTGGCCCGGCCCACCCACCGCTCGACGAAGGGGAAGAGAGGGAAGAAGGCGTAGTCCGAGAGGAGGCGGCCGTCCTCGTGCAGCCGGGTGAAGCCGTATCCGTTCTCGGCGATGCCTCGGTACCACTGGGCGTCCCACTTCACGAGGACCCGGTAACCGCTTTCACCGCGCCTTCCGGCCAGGGCGACCAGCGTCCCGAGGGCGACCAGGCGCACGGCCACGAAGGCCGACAGGGCCAGCGCAACGGGGGATGCGGTGAGGGCCGCCCGAGCCGATGATCGCCGCCCCGGCAGCGTGAGAAGAGCCTGCGTCGACATGGCCGCAAATCCCCCGAGGTGCATGGTGCCGGGAGAACCTCCGGCTTGACCGTTCAAGTCTTGCAGGAACCGGCTGGTCTCAAGGCCGTTTCGGGGAGATCCGGGAGTAGCTCAGGAACAGGAACTCGTCACGCTCCGCCACCTGGGCGAGGTGCATCGGGAGCGGGGCGGGCAGGGGCGGGCCCGCGGTGATGCGGCTCTCGTGGCCACTCGCCACGACGGGCGCAACGGCCAGGCAGAGCTCATCGACGAGGTCCGCTGACAACAAACCGTTGAGGAGAGCCGGGCCGCCCTCGCAGAGGATCCGCCCGGCGCCGCGCTCGGCGAGCAAGTGGACCATCGCGTCGAGGTCCACCGCATGCTCACCGAGGACGACGACCTCCGCCACGGCCTTCGCGGCGCGCAACCGGTCGGCGGGGACCAGCGACGTCGTGACCACGAGGGGCGGCTCGACCGCCTCGGCGAACGCCGCCGAACCGAAGTCGAGGTCGAGGGACCGGGTCGGCACCACGAGTCGAGGGGCGGGGCCTTGTCCGGCCTGTTCACGCAGCGGGCGGAGCTCGGGGTCCACGGTCAGAGGCCCGTACCCCTCCGCGCGGATGGTGCCGGCGCCCACCACGAGGACGTCCGCCAGGGCGCGCAGGAGAACGAGGAGTCGCTGGTCGGCGGGGCCCGTCAGCGTGCCGACGTGCCCGTCGAGCGTCGCGGCTCCGTCGATGCTGGAGACCATGTTGACGCGGAGATGCCGGCGGGTCCCCTCCGGATAGCGGTAGGCGACGGACGCGGCCACCTCCTCGCAGGGGCCCGGTCGCAGCCGGTTGAGCGTGAGGCCGCTCACGCGGGGTGCCCAGGCTCCATGTCGCCGGCACTTCTCAGCGTGTAGGCGACCGGACGTGCCGAGACGGAGACCTCGACCGGCTCGAGCAGCATCCCGAGGTGGTCGGCGAACGGGATGCGCTGCAGGACCCGCCCCACCATGTGCCTGGCGGCGTCCTCGAGGAGAGGAAGGCCACCGGGGCCGGGACGCCAGGAGCACTGCCGGAACTTGTCCGTGGCGTCCCCGGTCTCCTCTCCGAAGAGCTCTGCGAGGTCCTGCTGGTCCGGCGACAGGACGTGTACGGCGACGAGGCCGGCGTCCTGGGCCAGGGTGTGCGTGTGGTTCTTCTCGGAGATGCAGACGAGCATCTGGGGCGGGTCGATGCTGACCTGGGTGGTGAACCCGACGAGACACCCCGAGTGCTGACCCTCGTGGGCGGTCGTGACCACGTACAACGGGTAGTCCAGCCCGTCAACGAAACGGCTGAACTCGTCTGCCTCGACAACGCTGCCCTCTCCTGCTGCCACCCGGCCGATCCTTGCACAAGCGGCTAGCGGCTCAGGTCAGCAGACCCCCGAGCCGTTCGAGCCGCTCGGCGGCCTCTGTGACGATCCGGTCGACGAGCTCCTCGCAGGTCGGCAGGTCGTCGATCACCCCGACCACCTGACCGGCGGCGAGCACGCCGGCGTCGGTGCGTCCTTCGACAAGCCCGGCCTTGAGCATCATCGGCGTGTTGGCGGCCAGGATCATCTGCGACCAGCTCCGGTCGCTGCCGTGCTTCATCGAGCGGCCATCGGCGATCAGCTCTCGCCACGTCATGCCGCTCATCCTCTTGAAGCCGAGCGTGCGGCGGACCGTGGGGCCGAGGCGCTTGAGGGTGTTCGTCTCCTCGAGGTCCTCGACGAGCTCCGTGCGGAGCATGCGGTGGGGCATCCCGTCGACCTTGGTCGTGACGACGGTGCCGTTGAGGTCGTGCTCGAGGTACTTCAGCTTCACTGCCTCGGGGACGGTGCTGTCCCTGGTCAGCAAGAACCTCGTGCCCATGCCGACCCCGGCGGCGCCGTAGGCCAGAGCCGCGGCGAGTCCACGCCCGTCGAAGAACCCCCCGGCTGCGATGACGGGGATGTCCACCGCGTCGAGGACGGTCGGGAGCAGGAGCGTCGTGGGGACCGAGCCGGTGTGGCCGCCTCCCTCGCCTCCCTGGATCAGCACGGCGTCGGCGCCCCAGGAGGCGACCTTCTCGGCGTGCCGTGCGGCACCGACCGACGGGATCACCACCACGCCGGCGTCCTTGAGCTGCTCGATCAGCTCCCGCTTCGGGGCGAGGGCGAACGAGGCGACCTTCACGCCCTCGTTGACGAGCAGCTTCACGCGCTCCGATGCGTCGCCGGCGTCTGCGCGCAGGTTGACCCCGAACGGGGCGTCGGTGCGTTCCTTCACCTCACGGATCGCGAGCGCGAGCTCGTCGTAGGTCATGGTGGCAGAGGCGAGGATCCCGAGGCCGCCTGCGTTCGCGGTGCCGGAGACCAGCCGTGGGCCGGCGACCCAGCCCATGCCGGTCTGGACGACGGGGTGCCTCACGCCAACGAGGTCGGTGAGCGGTGTGCGGAGGCGCTGCTCGATCATGCCGACGGCACCTCCCGGTCGCGGAGGCCCTTGGGGTCGAGGACCTCGCGGATGAGGATCAGCTCCTCCATGGTCGGCGTCCGGGTCTCCCATACGCCGTCGTCGACGGAGAGCTCGCAGCCGCTGGCCTCCCTCACCTCGTCCACGGTCACGCCGGGGTGGACGGAGACCAGTCGGATCGTGTGGCCGGGCCCCTCGAAGTCGAAGACCGCGAGGTTGCTGACGACCCGGTGCACCTGGTGGAAGCGCGCGGCGGCAGGACCGGCCTGCTCGGCGCGCTGACGTCCTACCCCCGAGACCATGTCGACCTGGTCCACGAAGACCCGCGGGCTGTGCTTCGGCACCCAGTAGCTCGTCTTGTTGTTCACGGTGTTGCCCGGCGCGCCCCGAACCCCGAGCAGCTGACGCTTCGGCTTGGCGAAGTCGCCGATGCACGAGATGTTCTGGTTGCCGTGACGGTCGACCTGGGTCGCGCCCATGATGACGTGCCGCCTGCCGGACGCGACGACGTCGAAGACCTTGCGGAACGGCATCCAGCCCTCCACGACGTCGGCGCTCTCGCCGAGTGGCGGGACGCCACCGAGGATCAGCGACTCGCCGTCGGTGATAAGCAGGTCGGGGGAGTGGGTCAGCTTGGCCAGCCGTGCGCCCAGGGTGGGCAGGAGCCCCATCGGGCTGGCCATGATCTCGCCGTCGCCGTCGAAGAGGTCGGCCAGTGCGGTCGCGCACACCTCGGCTCTCGTCGCGTCCATCACTGCGGGCCCTTCCGGTCGGCCTGGCTCTGACCAGCGTCGTTCTGTGCTGTGTGGAACGCTGCCACGGCGTCCTGGTAGGCCTGCTCGTCCCCGGACAGGAACTGCTGCCGGAACGCCGCCCATGACTCAGGGTCGGCGGCGGCCGTCGCGTAGGCCTTCTGGAACCTCTCGTCGCGGCCGTAGTCCGGGACGCACGTGGTGACGTGCGCGCCGTTCGGCGTCTCCACGACGCCGTCGATCATCAGCCGGTTGAGCAGCAGGGTCTGCACGGGTGCGTCCACCGTGAGACCTGCCGTGTCGACGACCTGCTCGGTCGAGAGGTACCGCTGGTCGGCCGCGAGACAGAACAGGTCGTCGAAGTAGGGGTCGGGCCCGAGGTACTGGCCGTTGCCGTGGGAGTCGGCGCGGTTCATGTGCACCAGCGCGACGTCGAGCTTCAGAGCCGGGACCGCGACCAGCTCCTCGCCGTCGTCGTACGGCGAGGCGACGGTGCGCAGGCGGGGGCTGTAGGTCATCACGTCCGACCCCAGGCCGGCGCGCATGGGGAGGAACGGGAGGCGCTGGGCGGCGGCACGAAGGCCCGTCTGGAACATGCCCTCGTCCCACTCCTCGACCTCGACCGTGGCATTCTCCCGCGCGGCCCGGAACAGTGGCTCGAGCGGGATGGAGTCGAGCGACACGAAGGCGTAGACGAGCTTCCTGACCTTCCCGGCGGCGCAGAGCAGGCCGACGTCGGGGCCGCCGTACGAGACCACGGTGAGGTCCTCGACGTCGGAGCGGCAGAGCGCACGGACGAGCGCCATGGGCTTGCGTCGGGACCCCCAGCCGCCGATGCCGACTGTCATGCCGTCCTTGACCCGTCCGACCACGTCGTCGATGGTCATGACCTTGCTCTTCATCCGACTCTCGATCATGACCGCGAACCCGCCTTGCTCGTGCCCGCGAACTCGTCGCGGTGCTCGTCCGACACGCCCGCGAGGTTGAGCTCCATGGTGAAGCCCTGCTCGAACCGGTAGCTGCGGTTGACGTCGACCGGGTCGATCCCGTTGATCGCCTCCTTGGCTGCCCTGATCACCCGGGTGTCCTTGGAGGTGATCTCGCCCGCGATCTTCAGCGCGGCGTCGTCGAGCTCGTCACGCGGGACCACCTCGAGCACGGAGCCGTGGTGGTGCAGCTGCTGGGCGGTGATGTTGCGACCGGTGAAGTAGAGCGTGCGCATCAGGTGCGGCGGGACCATTCGGGCGAGGTGGGTCGCTGCTCCAAGGGCGCCGCGGTCGACCTCGGGGACCCCGAAGAAGGCGTCCTCGCTCGCCACGATCGTGTCCGCGTTGCCGACCAGGCCCACGCCACCGCCGAGGCAGAAGCCGTTGACCGCCGCGACGACGGGGACCGCGCACTCGTACACCGCCTTGAAGGCCGCGTAGCAGCCTCGGTTCGCGCCGATCAGCGCGTCGAAGCCGCTGGTGGTCTGCATCTCCTTGATGTCCACGCCGGCGTTGAACCCACGGCCCTCGGCTCGGAGCACCACGACATGTGTCGCCATGTCCTTCGAGGCCTCGTCCAGCGCCTCCGCAACCGCGAACCAGCCGGCCACTGGCAGGGCGTTCACGGGCGGGAAGTCCATCGTCACGACGCGGATGCCGTCGTCGCGCAGGGTCGAGCTGATACCCATCTCGCCTTCCTAACCTAGCATTTGCTTGGTAGCCTAACAGTTGCTTGGTTGGACGTGAAGGCGGCGCGATCACGATGGAGGTTGTGTGGCGACCGAACTGGACCTGACGGGCCGCGTGGTCCTCGTCACCGGAGGCGTCCGCGGCGTTGGCCTGGGCATCACCCGGGCGTTCCTCGACGCAGGTGCGGTCGTCGTGACCTGTTCCCGCGCGTTGCCGGAGGGGCCGCTCGAGTCGGCGGGCCACACGGCCGAGCACGTCACCGCAGACGTCCGGGACCCGGAATCCGTGCTCGACCTGGTCGAGGGGATCGTCACGAGACACGGTCGGCTCGACGTACTCGTGAACAACGCAGGCGGGGCGCCGTACGCCCAGGCCGCCGACGCCTCGCCGCGGTTCCACGCCAAGGTCGTGGACCTGAACCTGCTGTCCCCGCTGCTGGTCTCCCAGGCCGCGAACGCCGTGATGCAACGGCAGGAGGAGGGCGGCGCCATCGTCATGGTCTCGAGCATCAGCGCCACCCGGCCGTCTCCCGGCACTGCCGCCTACGGAGCCGCGAAGGCTGGGGTCGACAGCCTCGTCAAGAGCCTGGCCGTGGAGTGGGCTCCGAAGGTGCGCCTGAACGCGATCGACGTGGGCCTCGTGCGCACCGAGCAGACCGATCTGCACTACGGCGGAGAGGCGGGGGTGGCCGCGATCGAGGCGACCATCCCGCTCGGTCGGCTGGCGCACCCTGAGGAGATCGGTCAGGTCGCGGTGTTCCTGGCGTCGCCGCTCGCGTCGTACGTCAGTGGGTCCACCATCGCCGCGCACGGCGGTGGAGAGCCCCCGCCGTTCCTCGCGGCCGCCGAGTCCGCGGCCCACGAGCCAGAGCCCGCAACCACCGGAAACCAGGAGTCGATGTGAGCAGGATCTGTGAAGGACGCGTCGCGATCGTGACGGGTGCAGGACGCGGCATCGGTCGCGAGCACGCCCTCGAGCTCGCCCGCCAGGGGGCGAAGGTCGTGGTGAACGACCTCGGCGCTGCCGCGGACGGGGTCGGGTCCTCGAGCGACCCGGCAAACGAGGTCGTCGCGATGATCCGCGAGATGGGCGGCGAGGCGGTCGCGAACGGCGACGACGTGGCCGACTTCCAAGGTGCCGCTCGCCTCGTGGAGCAGGCCGTCACGACCTTCGGCGGGCTCGACGTCCTCGTCAACAACGCCGGCTTTCTACGTGACCGGATGCTCGTGAACACCGGCGAGGACGAGTGGGACGCCGTCATCAGGGTCCACCTCAAGGGACACTTCGCGCCCATGCGGCACGCCGGCGCCTACTGGCGGTCGGAGGCCAAGGAAGGCCGGACCCGTGCGGCCCGTGTGGTCAACACGAGCTCCGGGGCGGGCCTCCAGGGCAGCGTCGGCCAGGCGACGTACTCCGCAGCCAAGGCCGGGATCGCCGGGCTGACGCTGGTGGCTGCCCAGGAGCTCGGGCGGTACGGCGTCACGGTCAACGCGATCGCCCCGGTCGCCCGGACCCGGATGACCGAGGAGGTCTTCGCCGAGACCATGGCCAGGCCCGACTCCGGTTTCGACGCGGTCGACCCCGCGAACGTGTCCCCGGTCGTCGCGTGGCTTGCGAGCGAGGACTCCGGCGACGTCAGCGGCCGGCTGATCGAGATCGAGGGCGGCAGGATCTGCATCGAGGAGGGCTGGCGTCATGGGCCGGCCGTGGACATCGGCCGCCGGTGGGAGTCGGCCGAGGTCGGCTCCGCTCTCCGCGACCTGCTCGCCAAGGCAGAGCCGCCGGAGCCGGTCTACGGCTCCTGAGGCTGTCCGCGCGGGACGGTTTACCAAGGTATGCAGGAAAACGGTCGCTTCCCTCGGTGATCTTGCCGAGGGAAGCGGCCGTTCTCCATGGGAACTGTTCGATCAGACCCGCTCGATGATCGTGCCGCTGGCCATCGCACCGCCTGCGCACATGGAGACCAGCGCGCTCGATGCGTCACGTCGCTCCAGCTCGTGCAGTGCGGTCGTGATCAACCTGGTGCCGGTGCTGCCGACGGGGTGACCGATCGCGATGGCCCCGCCGTTGACGTTGACCCTGTCCATGTCGGGCTCGTGCACGGACGCCCAGGACATGACGACGGAGGCGAAGGCCTCGTTGACCTCGAACACGTCGAAGTCCCCGATGGAGCGACCGCTGCGCTCGAGCAGCCGCTCGGTGGCCTGGACCGGCCCGTCGAGGTGGTAGTACGGCTCCGACCCGACCAGGCACTGGCTCACGATCCGTGCCCGCGGCGTGAGCCCCAGGGAGCGAGCCTTGGCCTCGTCCATGATGAGTACGGCGGACGCGCCGTCGCTGATCTGGGACGACGTGCCGGCCGTGTGCAGGCCGCCGTCGAGCACGGGCTTGAGCTTCGCGAGCCCCTCCATCGTCGTCTCCCGGAGCCCCTGGTCGCTGTCGACGGTCCGGGTCTCACCGGTCGGCCTGCCCTCTTCGTCGAGGACCGGTGCCTCGATCGGTGCGATCTCGCGCTTGAAACGGCCCTCGTCCACGGCGACCCTGGCCTTCCGCTGCGACCCGAGGCCGAAGGCGTCGATCTCCTCGCGGGAGAAGCCGCGGTGCCGGGCGATCCGGTCGGCAGCCTCGAACTGGTTCGGCAGGTCGATCGTCCAGGAGTCGGGGCGGGGGCTGCCGGTGCCCGGGGTGATGTTCGCGCCCAGGCCGATCCGGCTCATCGACTCGATGCCACAGGCGATGCCCGCGTCGATGACCCCTGCATGGACGAGTCCGGCGACGAGGTGGGCCGACTGCTGTGCCGAGCTGCACTGCGCGTCGATGGTGGTGGCTCCCGTGGCCTGGGGGAGCCCTGCGTGGAGCCAGGCGCGGCGTGCGATGTCACCGGACTGCTCGCCTGCCTGGGTGACGCATCCGGCGATCACCTGCTCCACGAGCGCCGGGTCAATGCCCGCACGGACGACCAGGGCCTTCTGGGCGGCGCCTAGCAGCTCGGCAGCATGGAGGCCGGAGAGCCAGCCGCGACGCTTTCCGAGCGGTGTGCGCACGGCCTCGACGATGACGGGGTTGCCCATGAACGCTCCTTGGTCTCATCCTCGGCACGACTGCCGTGGCTCCAAAGTAGAACACGTTCTCGCCCGGCGGCAAGGAAGTGGGCGCGATGAGGCGCTGCTCACAACTCGCTCCTCGCCAGGACTTCCCACGCGACCGCCTCTGTGCAAGACTCAACTAGAACGTGTTCCACATTTTCGGAGGTTTCACGCGTGAGCTCGCCAACTATCCCCACGGGATTCGACCCCACAGACCCTGACATCTACACCCAGGGAGTGCCTCACGGCGAGTTCCTGGAGCTCCGTGAGACGGCGCCTGTGTTCTGGGTCGAACAGCCCGAGGAGGCTCGGGCGGGACAGCTCGGCGGCACCGGTTACTGGGCGGTGAGCAAGCACGCCGATGTCAGTGCGGTCTCCAAGAACAACAAGGACTTCTCGACCTACGAGAACGGCGCGATCATCCGCTTCGCCCCGGACATGACGCGCGAGCAGGTCGAGTTCCAGCGGGTGATGCTGATCAACCACGACGTGCCCGAGCACACCAAGCTCAGGCAGATCATCTCGCGCGGCTTCACACCCCGGTCTATCGGCGCCCTCGAGGAACACCTCCGCGAGCGTTCCGTGCGGATCGTCCAGGAGGCGGTCGAGCGTGGGTCCGGCAACTTCGTCGAGGACGTCGCTGCCGAGCTGCCCCTCCAAGCCATCGCCGACCTGCTCGGCGTGCCGCAGGAGGACCGCAAGAAGCTCTTCGCCTGGTCGAACGAGATGCTCGGCTACGACGACCCCGAGTACTCCGTCGACCCCGAGGCGGCGTCGATCGAGATCCTCAGCTACGCCATGGCGATGGCCGAGGACCGCAAGGCCAACCCACGCGACGACATCGTCACCAAGCTCATCCAGGCCGACGTCGAGGGCCACGCCTTGAACGCCGACGAGTTCGGCTACTTCGTGATCCTGCTGACCGTCGCCGGCAACGAGACCACCCGGAACGCGATCACCCACGGTATGAACGCCTTCTTCGAGAACCCCGAGCAGTGGGAGCTCTTCAAGGAGCGGCGGCCCGACTCGGCTGTCGACGAGGTGATTCGCTGGGCGACTCCGGTGACCGTGTTCCAGCGCACCGCGCTGAACGACGTCGAGGTGGGTGGCGTCCAGGTGCAGAAGGGGCAGCGTGTCGGGCTCTTCTACGCCTCGGCGAACCACGACACCGACGTGTTCACCGACCCTCACAAGTTCGACATCCTGCGAGACCCCAACCCGCACCTGTCGTTCGGCGGCCACGGCGCGCACTACTGCATCGGTGCGAACCTGGCCCGGCTGGAGGTCAAGCTGATCCTCAA
Source organism: Nocardioidaceae bacterium (assembly GCA_036375975.1). GTDB lineage: Bacteria > Actinomycetota > Actinomycetes > Propionibacteriales > Nocardioidaceae > Nocardioides_C. The sequence goes on from DASVBF010000349.1 coordinate 12,381, forward strand.
CGCCCTGGCCGACCACGCGCCGGACATCTCGAGGGCCGGCGAGGCACGGCGGCTCCGCTCGGGCTGGATCAACGGCATCAAGGAGCTCGAGGTCAACTACAAGTAGGCCACGCCCATCCTGTCGGACAGGACGCCCCGGGACCCAGTGTCCCGGGGCGTCCTGCGTCCGCCTCCTCAACGCCGCGCGTCGAGGTGTGCTCGCTCCGGATCCGGCTCTCATGACGCACGGCAGGAAGCCCCCACAGCCTCGTAGACGGACACGCAGACCTCACCGCAAGGGCAAGATCACAGGGGACGGCGCCCAGACTCGGGGCACATCGGCGTGCCCGGTACGACGGCCGACCAGGGGACCCCGCTACGACGGCCGAGCAGGGGACCGGCCCGCAGCGGGTCAGCTCGCGGGCTTGTCGGCCCCCACGACCCACATCGCGAAGAACTGCGAGCCGCCACCGTACGCATGACCGAGGGCGCGGCGGGCGCCGTCGACCTGGTGCTCCCCAGCTTCTCCCATGACCTGGAGGGCAGCCTCCCCGAACCGGAGCATCCCGGACGCGCCGATCGGGTTGGAGGACAGCACACCGCCGGACATGTTGATCGGCAGGCGTCCTCCGATCTCGGTCTCGCCGGCCTCGGTGAGCTTCCAGCCCTCGCCCTCGGCGCTGAACCCGAGGTTCTCGATCCACATCGGCTCGAACCACGAGAAGGGCACGTAGATCTCTGCGCAGTCGATCTCGTCGATCGGGCTCGTGATGCCGGCCTGCTTCCACAGATGCGCGGCGGCCTCGCGTCCTGCATGCGGGTTGACCTGGTCGCGCTCAGCGGCTGTCGTCGGCTCCGTGCGCATCGCCGTGGCGTGGATCCAGGCCGGGTTGTCGACGGACGCCGCGGTGTCCTCGTCGGTGATGACCAGCGCACAGGCGCCATCGGACGAGGGGCAGGTCTCGTCGTACCGGATCGGGTCCCAGAGCATCTGAGAGGCCATCACCGACTCCATCGTGGTGTCGGGCTGGTGCAGGTGGGCGTAGGGGTTCTTGGCCCCGTTGCGACGGTCCTTGGCCGCGACGATCGCGCCCACGTGCTCCGGGGCACCCGAGCGTCGAATGTAGGAGCGCACGTGCGGGGCGAAGTAGCCGCCAGCGCCCGCGTGGACGGGCATCACGAACGGCACCGGCACCGAGAGGGCCCACATCGCGTTGGACTCCGACTGCTTCTCGAAGCTCACCGTGAGCACCCGCTTGTGGACCCCGGCCTGGACGAGGCTGCTCGCCACGATGGCAGTCGAGCCGCCGACCGAGCCGGCCGTGTGCACGCGCAACAGGGGCTTCCCCACGGCGCCGAGTGCCTCCGCGAGGAAGAGCTCGGGCATCATGACGCCCTCGAACAGGTCGGGCGCCTTGCCGACGACCACGGCGTCGATGTCGTCGAAGCCCACTCCGGCGTCGGCGAGCGCGCGGTCGACCGCTTCGCGGCACAGGCCGGCGATGGACACGTCCTCCCGCTTGGCGCGGTGATGGGTCTGCCCGACCCCGATGACCGCCGCGAGCTGCTTGCCCATCAGTTACGTCCTTCCATCACGCACACGAGGTTCTGCTGGAGTGCCGGGCCGGAGGTCGCGTGGGCGAGCGCCTTGTCCGACGCGCCCGCCATCACACGGGTCGCGGCCTCGCCGATGCGGATCAGCCCGGCGGAGAACATGGGGTTGCCGCACAGCGCGCCGCCGGACGGGTTCACGGTCACCGACTCGTCGAGACCGAGCTCACGCCCGAGGATCAGCTCCTGGTGGCTGAACGGCGCATGGAGCTCGGCGCAGTCCACCCCTCGGGTCCCGGCGGCGGCGCCCGCCGCGGCAGTTGCGGGGGAGCGGGTCAGGTCGCGGACACCGAGCGCCTGGGCATCGGTGCGGTGCTGGAAGCCCGTGATCCAGGCCGGCCGGTCGACGACCGCGCGCGCCCTGTCGTCGGCGGCCAGCACGATGGCCGCGGCGCCGTCGGTGACGGGCGCACAGTCGTGCTTGTGGAGGGGGTCGGCGAAGAGGGGCTCGGCCAGGAGGTCTGCCACCGAGACGTCGCCGGACACGATCGCGTGGGGGTTGTCCCTCCCCGCTGCGCGGTTGCGAACCACGACCTCGGCCAGCGCCTTCTCGTCCCACAACCCCTTCTCCAGGCCGAGGCGGGCCTGCATCGCGGCGATGGAGACGGTGTCGGGCCACAGTGGCGTGAGGACGTAGGGGTCGAGCTGGAGGGCGAGGATTCGCCGCAGCAGTCCGGCGGAGGACTTGCCGAAGCCGTAGACGAGTGCGGTGTCCACCTCTCCGGTCTGGATCTTGACCCACGCTTCGTACAACGCCCAGGCGGCGTCCATCTCGACATGGGACTCGTTCACCGGGGGCAGGGTGCCGATCGCATCCACCGCCGAGACGAACGAGAACGAACGCCCCGCGAGGTAGTCCGAGGACCCCGAGCACCAGAAGCCGATGTCGGCCTTCGTCCACCCGGTCTTGTCGTACAGCTCGCCGATGATCGGCACGAGCAGCTCGACCATCGTGGGGGAGCCGTCGAACTCCCGCATCTGCCGCTGGGCGAACCCGACGACCGCAACATCTCTCAACGCAAGATCCCTTCTCACAGATGCGCGGCGTACGACTCGTACGCCGCGTCGGGCTCGCCGGTCGGCCGGAAGTGGTCGATGTTCTCCATCGAGGTCGTCCAGTCCTCCCGTGGCTTCCAGGCCGCTTCGACGCGCATCCCCATGCGGACCTCGCTCGCCTCACAGCCCAGGACCAGGTGCAGGAAGGGGATGTCGGCGCCGTCGAGGAGGACGTACGCCGACACGTACGGCGGCGCGATGCGCTGGCCCAGGAAGGGCACGTTCACGATGCAGAAGGTCGTGACGATGCCGCGGTCCGGCAGCTCGACCTCGTCGCGGGTCGGGACGCCGTCGACCGGGCAGGCGCCCCGCGGCGGCACGTAGACCTTCTCGCACTTCGGGCAGCGCTGGCCCCGGATCTTTCCCTCGGCGAGGCCGCGGAGGAACCGCGACTCCTCGGCGGAGGCTGCGTAGGTGTAGTCGAGCCGCACCGGACTGACGATGCCGGTGACGGGAGCCCGTTCGGTGGTGGTCATGCGTTCTCCTCGATCGGCTCGAAGCAGGCGATGTCGCGGATGTCGCCGACGGTCTCGTCGGCCCAGCGCACCTGGACGCGCATCCCGCTCTGCATTCGCGCGGGGGCGGCGACGTCCACGGCGTGGAGCATCGGGGTGTCGGCGCCGTCGAGGAGGACCAGGGCAAAGGCGAAGGGCCGGTCGAAGGGCTGGTCGGGAACCGGTTCGGACACCCAGGACCAGGTCTGGACGGTGCCGGTGGGGGCCACAGGGACGAGGTCGGTCAAAGGCTCGTGCGTGACGGGGTCGTACTCCGACGGGGGGACGATCACGCGGCCGTCGGCGGCGCGGCCCCCCAGCACGGTGCGGTCTCGCAACCCGGTCATGAAGGCGGAGAGCACCGGGCCGAGAGATCGTGTGTAGTCGAACTCCACGCGCAGGGGTGCCTTGAGGGTGCCGGTCATGGGCTAAAGTGAAACAGGTTCTCGTTTTGTTCCGCAACCCCTCGTCAGGGTTCGGCAAAGGAAGTCAGGTGGTCGCGTCATGAAGCTCGGACTCCAGCTCGGCTATTGGGGAGCGCAGCCTCCGGAAGGCGTCGGGGAGCTCGTCGAGGCGGCTGAAGCCGCAGGGTTCGAGGCGGTGTTCGCGGCAGAGGCGTGGGGCTCCGACGCCTTCACACCGCTCGCCTGGTGGGGCCACCGCACCTCGAGGATCAAGCTCGGTACGTCGATCGTGCAGCTGTCGGGGCGTACCCCGACGTCATGCGCGATGCACGCCCTGACGCTCGACCACCTCTCGGGCGGCCGCGTGATCCTCGGGCTCGGTGTCTCGGGGCCCCAGGTCGTCGAGGGGTGGTACGGCCGACCCTTCTCGAAGCCTCTGGCTCGCACTCGGGAGTACATCGACATCATCCGCCAGGTCCTGGCGCGCAAGGCTCCGGTGGTCAACGACGGGCCGCACTACCCCCTGCCGTACACCGGCGAGGGCGCGGTCGGGCTCGGCAAGCCGCTGAAGCCGATCGTGCACCCGCTGCGCGCGGACCTCCCGATCTGGATGGGTGCGGAGGGACCCAAGAACGTTGCGCTCGCCGCCGAGATCGCCGACGGGTGGCTGCCCATCTACTTCTCGCCGCGCGTCGCGGACATGTACAACGCGTGGCTGGACGAGGGCTTCGCGCGTCCCGGCGCCCGTCGTACCCGGGAGACGTTCGAGGTCGCCGCCACCTGCCAGCTCGTGGTCACGGACGACAAGCAGGCGACCTACGACGCGATGCGGCCGTGGATGGCGCTCTACATCGGCGGCATGGGGGCCAAGGAGCTCAACTTCCACAAGACGGTGTTCGAGCGGATGGGCTACCAGGAGGTCGCCGACGAGATCCAGGCGCTGTACCTGGAGGGCCGCAAGGAGGAGGCCGCCGCTTTGGTGCCGGACGAGCTGGTCGCCGAGGTGACCATCGTCGGCAACCGTGACGAGGTGCGCGAGCAGATCGGGCGCTGGGAGGCCGCCGGCGTGACGATGCTCGTCCTCACTCTCCGGAGTCCCGAGGAGGTCCGCCAGGTGGCCGAGGTCGTCCTGGGCTGAGGTGACGCCCAAGCATCGACCGTTGCGGCAAACCTGTAACACGTTCTAGCGTGTCCCCATGAGCGACGACCTCCACCCCGACCTGCACCGCGGACCTCATCTCGGCCACCTGATGGCTTCGGCGCTGAAGCGCCACGCGAGCGCGCCGGTGCTGTACATCGGCGACCAGACCTGGACCGGGCAGGACCTCGCCGACCGGATCAGCTGCTTCGCCCAAGCGCTGGAGGAGGTGGGGTGCTCGACGGGCAGCCCGGTGGCGCTCCTGGCGCTCAACCGCCCGGAGGTCCTCGTGATGATCGGAGCAGGGCAGATGGTGGGCCTGCGTCGCACGGCGCTTCACCCGATGGGCTCGCTCGACGACCACGCCCACGTGATCGCCGACGCCGGCATCGAGACCCTGGTGGTGGAGCCGATCCCGGCGTTCGTCGAGCGGGCGAGAGCCCTGCAGGAGCGCGTGGACTGCCTCACCCAGGTGCTCACCTTGGGCGAGTCCGAGATCGGCCAGGACCTCATCGCGCTCGCCGGTAAGCACACCCCCGGCCCGCTCCGGGTGGCCGACCTCGCCGACGACGCGGTGGTGAGCGTGACCTACACCGGAGGCACCACCGGCAAGCCCAAGGGTGTGATCGGCACCGCGAGCTCGATGGCCGCGATGACGCAGGTCCAGCTCGCGGAGTGGGAGTGGCCGGAGGCGCCGCGCTTCCTCATGTGCACGCCGCTCAGCCACGCCGGTGCGGCGTTCTTCGTGCCGACCCTGATGGCCGGCGGGTCCATGGTGGTGCTCCCGCGTTTCGAGCCGGGGGAGGTGTTCCGGGCGATCGAGGAGCACCGCATCACCGCGACGATGCTGGTGCCGAGCATGATCTACGCGATGCTCGACCACCCCGACGCCGACCGGGCCGACCTGAGCAGCCTCGAGACCGTCTACTATGGCGCCTCCGCGATGAACCCGGTCCGCCTGGCCGACGCGATCCGACGCTGGGGCCCGATCTTCGCGCAGTACTACGGCCAGTCCGAGTGCCCGATGGTCATCTCCTACTTCCCGAAGGGAGAGCACGACCTCGACCGGCCCGAGCGCCTGGCGAGCTGCGGGCGGCCGAGCGCCTTCCTCCGCACCGCGCTGCTCGACGAGGACGACAACCCGGTCGCTCCCGGTGATCCGGGGGAGATCTGCGTCGCGGGGCCGGTCCTGGCGAGCGGCTACTGGAACCTCCCCGACGTCACGGCCGAGACCTTCCGCAACGGGTGGCTGCGCACCGGTGACGTGGCCCGGGCAGACGAGGACGGCTTCTGGTACATCGTCGACCGCACCAAGGACATGATCGTCACCGGCGGGTTCAACGTCTTCCCTCGAGAGGTCGAGGACGTCGTCGCCGAGCATCCATCGGTCGCCCAGGTGGGCGTGATCGGCGTGCCGGACGACAAGTGGGGTGAGGCGGTCACCGCCGTCGTGGTCCTGCGGCCCGGCACGCCCGACGACGAGGAGTCGGTGGCGAGGCTGACCTCGGAGATCCAGACCATGGTCAAGGAGCGCAAGGGCAGCGTGCAGGCGCCCAAGCAGGTGCTCGTCGCGGAGTCGCTCCCGCTCACCGCGCTGGGCAAGCCCGACAAGAAGGCACTCCGGGCGCAGTTCTGGGCCGGCCGCGACCGGGCCGTCTGATGGCGCTGCGCGGCCTCGGTGACCTGAGCCGCGAGCAGCTCGCCGTCTTGGTGCCCGAGCTGCTGCTGTGCGGGCACCTGATCGACCGGGCCGGTATGCCCCATCTCCTCGGCGCCTTCGGACTCGAGGGGATGCGCGACGTCGCGATCGAGGAGTGGAGTGGTGCGAGCCCTCACTACACGAAGCGCATGCAGCGGGCGCTCTGCTACCAGGACCAGGGTGTGGAGACCATCTTCAAGGGCCTCCAGCTCGACGTGGGGGCGCCGCCGCAGTTCCTCGACTTCCGCTTCACCGTCCGGGACCGCTCCTCGGGCACCTTCACCCTCGCGCACTGTGGCGCCCTCATGGACGTGGAGCCCATGGGCGAGGAGTACGTCGAGGCGATGTGCCACGACATCGAGGACCCGACCATGGACGCCACCGCGCTCGCGACGAACCCACGGGCGCGCATGCGGCCCGTGCACCGTCCGCCGCGGATGCCCGCCGACCGAACGCCCCACTGCGAGTGGATCGTCGACATCGACGAGTCGCGCGACCCGGTCGAGTGGCCGGACTACACCCTGGAGTTGGGTACGACGGCCGCGGCGACCTTCGAGGGAGTCACGCCGATCGACCCCTCGGAGAAGGGGACTACGGACTACGCCGGGGCGATTGTCTCGGACATCGACTTCACCGGCTTCTCGCACTCCGCGCTGGTGCGGATAGCCGAGGAGGTCTCCCTCCAGTGGCACCTGCTCGCGCTGAGCTTCGTCAAGGCGGTGTCAGCCCGGACGACGCCCGAACAGACCTCCGACATCACGCGCCGCCAGTTCACGGGGGTCGCGGGGCTGACCGCCGAGCGGCTGTCCCGCGCGCTCGGCCTCGGGTCCGACCTCGACGCGGTCACCACGGTGCTGTCGGTGCACCCGGTCTTCCAGCCGCGGGGGTACGTCGGCCTCCGGGTCACCCACGACGCCGAGCAGCTCGTCGTACACCTGGACCGGCGGAGCCCCGCGCAAGGTGACGGGGCGTGGGTGTCGCTGGTCGACGCAGCCCACCTCGAGCCGATCGAGGCGATCCTCCATGCAGTCGAGCCCTGCTGGCATGCCGAGGTCGTGGCGGATGACGAGGACGGCCTCTCCCTGCGGATCGTGAGCGGCGAGCCGACGGAGGAGTCATCGGACGTGGGGCTCGTGCGATTCAGCAAGGGCGCGGCGTTCGAGTTCGAGCCCCGCAGGAGCCTTCCGCTCACCGTCGTCTGACACGCAGGCGGGCGGCCGGCCGCCGGTTGCAAGCAACTGGTCGAGGTCGACCCCGAGAACCCGCGGCCTCGCGCTGAGTCGTCTTCGACCACGTGGTGCCCGGGGGCCGGCCCCCGACCTCAGCTACCCGTGAACTCCGGGGTCCGCTTCTCCGCGAACGCCCGCGGACCCTCCTTGGCGTCGTTGCTCGAGAAGACCGGCGCACCGACCTTGGCGTCGAGCCTGAAGGCCTCCTCCTCGTGCATCCCCTCGGTGTCGCGGATCGTGCGCAGGATCGCCTGCACGGCGAGGGGGCCGTTGGCGGCGATCATGTCCGCGATCTCATGTGCCTTGTCGAGCGCGCTGCCGTCGGGGACCACGTGACCGATCAGGCCGATCTCCTTCGCCTCCGGCGCCTTGATGTGGCGGCCGGTCAGCAGCAGGTCCGCCGCGACCGTGTAGGGGATCTGCCGGGGGAGCCGGACAGCGGACCCGCCGAGGGGATAGAGACCCCACTTCGGCTCCGAGACGCCGAACCGCGCGCTCTCGCCGGCCACGCGGATGTCGGTCGCCTGGAGGATCTCCGTGCCGCCGGCGATCGCGGCCCCCTCGACCGCCGCGATCAACGGCTTGGTGAGCCGAAAGCCCTTCAGAAGCGGCTTGATCACCGACAGGTCCCAGCCGCCGCCCTCGAAGGAGTCGCCCGGGTGGCTGCTGGTCATCGCCTTGAGGTCGGCGCCCGCGCAGAACGCGCCGCCCGCGCCGGTGAGAATCGCTACTCGGACCGAGTCGTCGGAGTTCACGCGGTCCCAGGCCTCGCGCATGATGTCCATCATCTCCCCGGACAGGGCGTTGCGGGCCTCGGGTCGGTTCATCGTGACGACGAGGGTGTGGCCCTCCTGCTCGACGAGGCAGTGCGGCTGGGTCATTGCGGGGCCTTCCGTGAATGGTCGAGAACTGCTCCGACACACCCTAGTCAGAAACGAGAACGTGTTCTAGTCTCTCTCTCGTGGCTATCAACATCGCAGACCTCTTCGAGCACGCCGTCGACGCGGTCCCGGACCGCCCTGTCATCCAGGTCGGGGACCGGAAGGTGTCCTACGCGGAGCTGGAAGCGGAGGCCAACCGGCTGGCGCACTTCCTGGCCGGACGCGGCATCGGCGCGGGTGACCACGTCGGAATCTACGCCAAGAACAGCATCGAGCACGTCGTTGCCCTGCTGGCGGTGTTCAAGATCCGTGCGGTGGCGATCAACGTCAACTACCGCTACGTCGAGGGCGAGCTGAACTACCTCTTCGACAACTCGGACATGGCGGCCCTCCTCCACGAGCGGCCCTACGCTCCGCTGGTCGCGGCGACGGCGCCCAACCACGACAAGCTCACCACGATCGTCGCGATGCCCGACCCGACGGACCCGCACAGCCTGGCGGACATCAGCGGCTACGGCGGCGTCACCTGGGACGAGGCGCTCGAGGGCCAGAGCCCCGAGCGCGACTTCGGCGAGCGCAGCCCCGACGACGTCTACATCGTCTATACCGGCGGCACGACCGGCTTCCCCAAGGGCGTGATGTGGCGTCATGAGGACTTCTGGCGGGTCCTGGGCGGGGGCATCGACTTCATGACCGGTGAGCGACTCGGTGAGTTCGACCAGTCGAAGCAGGCTCTCGAGAACGACCCGATGGTGACCTTCCCGCTCAGTCCTCTCATGCACGGCGGGGCCCAGGCGGCGATGCTGATGCACCTATTCGCCGGCCATCTGACGATCCTCGCGCCGAAGTTCGAGCCCGACGAGGCCTGGCAGATCATCGACCGCTACAAGGTCCAGCTGATGTTCATGACCGGCGACGCCATGGCCCGACCCCTCATCGAGGCCTACGAGAAGGGCGGCTACGACGGTTCGTCGCTGGTCGCGGTCGCGAGCAGTGCGGCGATCTTCAGCCGCCCCGTCAAGGAGCGATGGATGGCGGCGTTCCCGAACGCCTTCTTCACCGACTCGGTCGGCAGCTCGGAGACCGGCTTCCAGGGCACGGGGCTGCAGGACTCGGAGAACATCAAGGGCGAGGGCTGCGTCGTGAGCCTCGGCCCCGAGTCCGTCGTGCTCGACGAGGACAACAAGATCCTCGACATGCAGAGCAATGTCGGCGCCGTCGGCCGGCTGGCCCGCTCCGGTTCGGTGCCGCTCGGGTACTACAAGGACCCCGAGAAGTCCGCTCGCACCTTCATCGAGATCGACGGGAACAGGTACTCCGTCCCCGGCGACTTCGCGCGGATCGAGGACGACAACAAGGTGACGCTGCTGGGCCGTGGGTCGAACTGCATCAACACGGGCGGGGAGAAGGTCTACCCCGAAGAGGTCGAGATGGCGCTGAAGGCACATCCGGACGTGTACGACGTGCTCGTGGTCGGGGTCACGGACGAGAACTACGGCCAGGCTGTGTCCGCGGTCGTCCAGCCGCGCGACGGCAAGGAGCCCACGCTGGAGGAGCTGCGGGCCTTCCTGCGTCCGATGCTGTCCGGCTACAAGCTGCCCCGGTCGGTCACCCACGTGCCCGAGATCCCGCGGAGCGCCACCGGGAAGGCGAACTACCCGAAGGCCCGCGAGCTCGCGATGCAGACCAAGGACGCTCCTGCCGGCGTCTGACTCCTCCGCCTCCCTCATCGTCAGAATCGAAAGGGCTGCCATGCGCACCGACCTCTGCGACCAGTTCGGGATCGACTACCCGATCTTCGCCTTCACCCCCTCCGAGCACGTCGCGGCTGCCGTGAGCCGCGCCGGCGGCCTCGGCGTCCTCGGCTGCGTCCGGTTCAACGACTCGGAGGAGCTCGAGAAGACGCTCGTCTGGATGGACGAGAACACCGACGGCAAGCCCTACGGCGTCGACGTGGTCATGCCGATGAAGGTGCCCACGGAGGGTACGGCCGTCGACCTGAAGACGATGATCCCGGAGGGGCACCGCAAGTTCGTGGACGACACCCTCCGCAAGCTCGGCGTCCCGCCGCTGGCCGAGGGCGAGGGCCGCGAGGGAGTCCTCGGCTGGCTGCACTCCGTTGCCCGCTCTCACGTGGAGGTGGCGCTGAACCACCGGCCGGTCCTGATCGCGAACGCGCTCGGCTCCCCGCCGAAGGACGTCATCGACCAGGCACACGCCGCAGGCGTCAAGGTCGCCGCGCTGGCCGGAGCGGCCAAGCATGCCCTGTCGCACGTGCGCAACGGCGTGGACATCATCGTCGCCCAGGGCTATGAGGCGGGTGGCCACACCGGTGAGATCGCGAGCATGGTGCTCACACCGGAGATCGTCGATGCAGTGGGGCAGGACGTCCCCGTCCTGGGAGCCGGAGGGATCGGCTCGGGTCGCCAGATCGCGGCCTCGATGGCCCTCGGTGCGCAGGGCGTGTGGACAGGCTCGATCTGGCTCACCGTGGAGGAGTACTCCAACCTGTCCTCGAACCCCGCCATGACCGAGGCGTTCCTCCGCGCCGAGTCCACCGACACGGTGCGGACGCGCATCTACACCGGCAAGCCGGCGCGGCTGCTCAAGACGAGGTGGACCGAGGCGTGGGCCGAGGAAGGCGCCCCCGAGCCGCTGCCGATGCCACTGCAGAACCTCCTGGTCAGCGAGGCGCACAACCGCATCAACGCCAGCGGCAACCCTGACGTCATCTCGATGCCCGTCGGTCAGATCGTGGGCCGCATGAACCAGGTGCGCCCGGTCGCCGAGGTCATGGCCGGCCTGGTCGCGGAGTTCGAGGAGGCGGTCGCCCGCCTCGACCGGGTGCGGGACGCATAGCCCCCAAACCGGTTCTTTCGGACTGTCCCTTGGCCGCCGTGGGGCAGCCGGCTGCGTTCCAAACCCCTTGGAATTGGTGGTCTGGCCCACCGGGAGGCAGCCTTGCGTGCTGGGTATCTGTCTGTATGTCAGCGCGCGCAGACATCTCAGACCGGCGGAGACACCGCCCTGAGCTGAGGAGGACCGAGATGTGCCGTAAGACTTCACCCCAAGGCAACCTCGTCTGCTCGCGCGTCGACTGTGACGGCGTCGGGCACGTGTGGGAGCACCCGAGCGCCGCTCGCGACGCCAAGAACGACGCCGACACCCGCTGCCAGGACTGACCCGACTCAGCGTCGCCAGTACGACGACCCGCGCGGGTCACGCTCCCAGACGGGGTCGCCCGCGCCACCGACGCCCTCGCGGACCAGGTCCCGTTTCAGGATCTTGTTGGTCGCCGTCGAGGGCAGTTCCGTCGCCACCCTGAGGTAGCGAGGACGCATCTTCGTCCCGAGGTCCGACTGCCCGTCCAGGAACTTCTCGAACTCCCTTGGCTCGAACTCCGCGCCGTCGCGGAGCACGATCGCCGCCATCACCTGGTCGCCGACCGACTCGTCCGGGACCGCGTAGACCGCGACCCGGTTGACGTCGGGGTGCCGCAGCAGTAGCCGCTCGATCGGCGCCGCCGCCAGGTTCTCCCCGTCCACGCGCAGCCAGTCGCTCGTCCGGCCGGCGAAGTAGACCCAACCGTCCTCGTCGCGGTAGGCCAGGTCCCCGCTCCAGTACATCCCCCCACGCATCCGGTTCGCGTCCGCAGCCTCGTCCTTGTAGTAGCCGGCGAAGAGGCCGGCACCCGCGGTGTTGACGAGCTCCCCGACCGCCTCGTCGAGGTTGACCACCTCGCCGTCCGGTCCGAACTTCGCCGGCGGACACTCCTGACCCGTGACGGGGTCGAGGATCTTGATGCCTTCCTGGGGGCGGCCCAGCGATCCGGGCGGCGTGCCTGGCACCCGCGAGACCACAACGGCACCCTCCGTTGAGCCGAAGCCGTCCTGGACCCAGCACCCGAACCGCTGCGCGAACGCTGCGATGTCCTTGTCGTTCGCCTCGTTGCCGAAGGCGATCTTCAGCGGGTTGTCCGCGTCGTCGGGGCGTGGGGGAGTGGCCAGGACGTATGCGAGCGGCTTCCCGACGTAGTTCATGTACGTCGCGCCGTAGCGCCGGATGTCATCGATGAACCGGCTTGCGGAGAACTTGGGCGCCAGCGCCATCGCCGCGCCGCACGCCACCCCGGGCCCCCAACCAGCCATGATGGCGTTGGAGTGGAACATCGGCATGGAGAGGTAGAAGACGTCCTGGTCGGTGAGCCCGAACATCTGGGCCAGGTGGGCGCCGGGGAACGAGACCTTCTCATGGGTGACCTGGACAGCCTTGGGCTCCCCGGTCGTGCCCGAGGTGAAGATGAGCATGAACAGGTCGGAGGCCTCGACCTCGGGGAACTCCTGCCGCTCCGCGGCGGCCGAGGCGAGCAGCTGTTTCCACTCCGGTGAGTCCACCTCGACGACGCGGGCGCCGGCGAGGTCCAGGCCCTCGAGGAGGCCGGCGTGGTCGGCGTCGGTGAGCACGATCTGGCAGTCCGCGTGGCGGGCGTCGCGGGCAAGTCCCTCCCCCCGGCGCGTGGTGTTGAGCCCCGCGACGACATACCCGCCCAGCGCGGCCGCCGCGAGGCCCATCGCCATCTCCGGTGTGTTGTTCATCAGCAGACCGACGTGGAACGGCCGTTGGGGGTCGCGAATGCGGGCCAGGGCGGACGCGCGACGGGTGGACTCCTCGACGTACTCGCGCCAGGACCACTCCTGGTCACCGAACAGCAGCGCGGGAGCAGAGTCTGCTTCCCTCTGGCGGAGCAGTCTCTGAAGCGTGTCGGTCATCGTGCTGGTATCGCTCCCCGTGCTTCGTGAGTCACTCAGACCGGGTCGGTTGCCAGAGCGCGTCCTACGGCGAGCGCCTGGCGTGTAGCGCCGCCGAGCGCGAACTCCAGGCGTTTGGCGGCAGTGAAGTACCTGTGCGCAGCGCCATCGAGGTCGATGCCGACGCCGCCGTGCACGTGGACCGTGGTGTGCGCGATCTTGTGCCCGGTATCGGCGGCCCACAGCTTCGCGGTGGCGACCTCCACGTCGGCGGGCAGGTTCTCGCTCAGCCGCCAGGCCGCCTGCCACATGGTCAGCCGGACCCCCTGCACGTCGATGTAGCCGTCGGCGAGCCGCTGCGACACCGCCTGGAAGGTCCCGATCGGACGGCCGAACTGCTCCCGGGTCCGGGCGTACTCCGACGTGAGCTCCAGGGCGCCCTCCACGACGCCGAGCTGCTGCGCGCAGACCGCGACGGCGAGCCGCGCGGAGACCCAGCCGGTGACACCCGACCCCGAGCCGAGCCCACCGAGAACGCGGTCCTCACCCAGCGTCACCCCGTCGAGCTCGAGGCGCCCGGCTGTGTCGCCGTCGTTGAGCCGCTGTCCCAGGACGTGCACGCCGGGGTCGCCCTTGCGCACCAGGAAGACTGCCGCGCCCTCGGCCGTGTCGGCCGGCACTACGAAGAGGTCCGCAACGGTCCCGGCGGGTACGACGGTCTTGGTCCCTGTCACTCGCCAGCCGCCGTCGGCACGCTCTGCGCGGGTCGAGGGACGGACCGGCACGTCCGCCGGGTCCTCGCTCAACGCGACGGTGAGGACGATCTCGCCGCGAGACGCGGCCGGAACCCACTTCTCGACCTGGTCGGGAGTGCCGAAGCGGGCGATCGCTGCGGCGGCGACGGCGTGCCAGGCCACCGGAACCGGTGCCACGACACGGCCTGCCTCGACCGCGACGCTGCACAGCTCGAGCAGGCCCAGACCCGCGCCGCCGGCCTCCTCGGGCAGGTGGAGACCGAGCAGCCCGGCGGCGCCGAGCTCCTCCCACAGGTCGGGGTCGAACCGGTTGCCAGCGGCCTCGACCTCGCGGAGACGGGCCTGGGTGCAGCGATCGGCGAACATCCGGCGGGCCAGTGCCGCCGCGTCCTGCTGCTCACTCGTGAGGGTGAAGTCCATGGTCGTCTCCTGGAGGGTCATCGCTTGGCGGCAGGGAGGCCGAGACCGACCATGCCGATGATGTCGCGCTGGATCTCGTTGGTGCCGCCTCCGAAGGTCATGACCAGCGACGTCCGGTGGAAGCGCTCGAGCCTGCCGGCCAGGACGGCGGCAGGCGAGTCGCCCTTCACGAGGGCGTTGGGACCCACGATCTCCATGAGCGCGCGGTACACCTCCGTCGCCAGCTCGCTCCCGTAGACCTTGGTCGCGGAGGCGTCCGCGGGGCTGAGGTCCACACCGGCCGAGGACGCGATCTTCCAGTTCATGAGGCTGAGCAGCTCGACGCGGGCGTGGGCGCGACCGAGCAGAACCTGCACCCACTCGGCGTCGATGACCCTGCTGCCGTCGGGCGCCTTCGTCTCCTGCGCCCACCGGCGTACCTCCGAGACGGCATGGACCAGGGGAGCGGCGGAGGTCAGCGCGACGCGCTCGTGGTTGAGCTGGTTGGTCATCAAGGGCCAGCCGCCGTTGAGCTCGCCGACGAGGTTCGAGGCCGGGACACGCACGTCCTCGTAGTAAGTGGCAGAGGTGTGCACCCCGGCCACGGTGTGCACCGGTGTGTAGGAGAACCCCGCGGCGTCCGTGGGGACGAGGATGATGGACAGCCCCTTGTGACGGGGCAGGTCCGGGTCGGTCCGGCAGGCCAGCCAGACGTAGTCGGCGTACTGGATGAGGCTGGTCCACATCTTCTGGCCGCTGATGACGAACTCGTCGCCTTCACGGCGTGCCCTGGTCTTGAGGTTCGCCAGGTCCGTGCCCGCTCCCGGCTCGCTGTAGCCGATCGAGAAGTGCATCTCGCCCATGAGGATCGCGGGGAGGAACTTCTGCTTCTGCTCCTCTGTGCCGAAGCGCATGATGGTCGGCCCGACCGTGTTCAGGGTGAGGTGCGGCACGGGGACGCCGGCGATGGCGGCCTCGTCCGAGAAGATCAGCTGCTCGACCATCGAGCGGTTCTGGCCGCCGTACTCCTCGGGCCAGCCGATGCCCAGCCAGCCGTCCCGGCCCATCTGCCGCACGACGTCCTTGTAGACACCCCCCTCGCCGAACTCTCCGGTCGAGGCGGCCAGGCCCGCTCTACGCTCGGGGGTGACGAGCTCGGAGAAGTAGGCACGGAGCTCCGCGCGTAGCCGCTCGTGCTCGTCGGTCAGGGCCAGCCGCATCGGGTCTCCTCAAAACTGGAACGTGTTTCAGTCAGAGGCTAGCCTGAGGGGCAATCCCTGTCGAGACGCTAGCGTGTCGGGGGGCAAAACTATAACCTGTTCCAGTACGCCGCAGGCGATCCAAGCCCATCTGGAGGAAGCCGATGAACCCGGTCAACGCCCCCGAGCACGTGCGCGACATCGACCGAGGCGTGCTCCCGACGCGCTTCGCCCGGGGGTGGCACTGCCTGGGTCTCGCGGACAGCTACCGTGACGGGAGGCCCCATGCCGTCGAGGCGTTCGACTCGAAGCTGGTGGTCTGGGCCGACTCGCAGGGCAAGCTCCACGTGCTGGACGGCTACTGCCGGCACATGGGCGGCGACCTCACCCAGGGCACGGTCAAGGGCGACGAGGTTGCCTGCCCGTTCCACGACTGGCGCTGGGGCGGCGACGGCAGGTGCAAGGCGATCCCGTATGCCAAGCGCATCCCGCTGCGCGCACGCACCCGGACCTGGCTGGCGATGGAGGAGAACCAGCAGCTCTTCGTCTACCACGACCCGGAAGGGAACCCGCCGCCGGAGGACGTGGTGATCCCGAGGATCGACGCGGCGTTCGACGACCAGTGGACCGACTGGACCTGGAACACCCTCTTCATCGAGAACGCCAACTGCCGCGAGATCATCGACAACGTCGTCGACATGGCTCACTTCTTCTACATCCACTACGCCTTCCCGACGTACTTCAAGAACGTCTTCGAGGGACACATCGCCACCCAGTACATGAACTCCCGCGGCCGCCCCGACATGTCCGGCGGGGGCTACGCGGGGGAGGAGATGCTCCTCAAGTCGGAGGCGTCGTACTTCGGGCCGTCGTACATGATCAACCCGCTGACGACGAGCTACAAGGGCATCGAGGTCGACGTCATCCTGATCAACTGCCACTACCCCGTGACCGCCAACTCCTTCGTCCTGCAGTACGGCCTGATCGTCAAGAAGCTCGAGGGCCTCGACGACGACATGGCGAACAAGATCGCCAAGAAGTACTCCGACATGTTCGGCGAGGGCTTCATGCAGGACGTGGAGATCTGGCGCAACAAGGCGCCGATCCAGAACCCGCTGCTCTGCGAGGAGGACGGCCCGGTCTACCAGCTGCGCCGTTGGTACGAGCAGTTCTACGTGGACGCCGACGACGTCACCGAGGAGATGACGCAGCGGTTCGAGTTCGAGATCGACACGACCCACGCCACCGAGAACTGGGAGAAGGAGGTTCGGGAGAACCTCGCGCGGCGTAAGGCGGAGGACGAGCGGGTCGCGGCCGAGCAGGGCCGTGGCTCCTCGCAGGACTCCCAGATGGCGACCGGTGTGTGACCGATGGTCTCGTTCACCCCGCTGAGCCCCGAGACGGCGGTCGACCAGCGGCTCTACCTCGACGCGAGCCTGCAGGAGGTGAGCTGCCTGGACTGCCTGGCGCGCGTGCGGGTCAGGAAGAACAGCGAGTTCCACACCAGCATCCAGTGGACGGCCGAGGCCCAGGCCAGCTGTGCTGAGTTCGCACGCAAGAACGCCGAGGCGGGGCACCGCGTGCTGCACGAGTCCTGCTCGCGGCTCAGGGCGAGCATCGACGCGGCGGTACGCGAAGGCAGCCTGCGCGTGAGCGACGGCACCGGCGGCACGGACGACGTGGCCTCGGTCTCCCCGGAGGGCGCGGCCACCCACAGGAAGGCGACCGATGGCTGAGTCCTACACCGCTCGGGTGGTGGAGGTGATCCCCGAGACCGAGGACGCTCACTCGGTGGTGCTCGAGGTTGCCGACCAGGAAGCCTTCGGCTACAAGCCCGGCCAGTTCCTCACGGTCGCGGTGCCCAGCGACAGGACCGGCACGGTCGCGCGCTGCTACTCGCTCTCGAGCGCCCCCCACGAGACGGACCTGCTCAAGATCACCGTGAAGCGGACCGTCGAGGGCTACGGGTCCAACTGGATCTGCGACAACCTCCTGGAGGGCCACGAGATCCGCGTGCTCCCGCCCAGCGGGATCTTCACCCCGACGGACCTGGATGCGGACTTCCTGCTCTTCGCCGGCGGTAGCGGCATCACGCCGGTCATCTCCATCGCGAAGTCGGCGCTAGCCCTTGGCTCGGGCAAGGTCGTCCTGCTCTACGCCAACCGGGACGAACGATCGGTGATCTTCGCCCGGGAGCTGACCGAGCTCGCACAGAAGCACCCGGACCGGTTCGTGGTCGTGCACTGGCTGGAGAGCGTGCAGGGCCTGCCGACGCCGGAGCACATGCGTGCCTTCGCGGAGCACTTCACCTCCTACGACGCCTTCGTCTGCGGTCCCGGACCGTTCATGAGCGGAGTCGTCCAGACGCTGAAGGACCTCGGGTTTCCCCGGGAACGGAGGCACCAGGAGAAGTTCGTCTCCCTGGGTGGCAATCCCTTCGGTGACCAGGTGGAGGACGTGTCCACGGACGACGACGAGGACGCCGCGGCCGAGGCGACCCCTGCGGGACGCACGGCGCCCGCAACCCTCGTGGGGGAGCTCGACGGCCGGTCGTTCGAGTTCGACGACTGGCCGGCTGACAAGCCCATCCTCGACCACCTGCTCGACAAGGGGCTCCAGGCGCCCTTCTCTTGCCGCGAAGGTCAGTGCAGCGCCTGCGCCTGCAGGGTGCTCGAGGGTGAGGTCACGATGATGCACAACGAGGTGCTCGACGACGAGGACCTCGCCGACGGCATCCGGCTCGCGTGTCAGTCCCTGCCGGTCAGCGACTCGGTGCGGATCAGCTACGAGTGACGGCGGCTTCGGTCAGTCGGTGACGCAGACGAGCTCGCGCTCGACCTGCAGTCGCTTCTGGACCACGTGGACGTCGGTGACGACCCGGAAGGGCTGCCCGACGCAGCCGGCCGTACCGATGCTGTAGGACGGCTGGGCCAGTGTGCGCGCTGCCTTGCCGCGCGGCCCCTGCGGTCCACGTGCCCCGTCCGCTCCGTCCGCCCCGTCCAGCCCGTCCTTGCCTGCCGGCCCCGGGACACCCGTCGCCCCCTGCGGACCCCGGAGGTCCTCGGCAAGCACCGAGACGGCGCCGAAGGCCCCCATGAACCCGAACACCAGAGCGACAGCGGCCGTGACCAGCACGCTCGACACCTTCCCCATGGCACGACGTTACGACCGTTTCTGCCCGTTGCGTGGCAGTTTGGGGAAGGTGGCGGTCACCCGTTGCGGGGGGTCCGTGTGGCGTTTCCGGCGACCCGGGTCAACGGTGCGGGTGGAGTAGCGAAACGCTTCGGCCGCCGAGCACCAGGTCTTCGGCGAACCGGGCCGCGAGCCGGCGGTCCTCCCACATCGTGCGCAGCGATAGACCAGCGACGGGTGGCCGAAGGGCGCGTAGATCCGGACCGGCAGGTCGCCGGCGGCGGCGACCCGGAGCGCTGCCGCGGCCGGCAGACCGTGCAGCAGCTGGATCTTCGGACTCGTACCGTCCGAGTAGGCCGCGTCCTGCGGCGGAGTTCACGGTTTGCGTGGATCTGCTCCCGCTCTCCCGCCTCGTCCCGGACGGGCTTCCCTGTTCTAGGGTGAGTCACAGCACTCAGCCTGTCTGAACTGCCGGGAATGGGTCCCATGCTCCTGGGGTGGGTGTTCGAGGAGCACCCGATCAGCCGGCGCAGACGGCGGATGACCAGGAGGTTCCGCACCCATGGACTTGACCGTCGTCGCCACGTACAACGTCCACGTCTCCGCTTCCGACGCCGACACCCTGGCCGACCTCCGTGCGTTGCTCGCCGAGGCGGACATCCTCGTGGTGCAGGAGGTGCCGAGCGCGGGCAAGAAGGCGGTCATCGCCAGGGTGCAGGACGAGACCGGTGTCAAAGTCGTCTACTCACCGGGGCGGGCCGAGGACGCCATCATCTGGCACCCCAACAAGGTGCTCATGAAGGCAAAGGGCGCCGCGGTGCTGAGCGACCCGACCGCAGTCGGAAACCCCGGGGTGACCATCCGCACGAAGTACCTGACCTGGTGCCGGTTCCGGCTGCGGGGCACCTTGACCCACTTCCCGGTCGGTGTCGTGCATCTGGTCCCCAAGCCGCACGTGGACCCGAGACGCGAGGCGCTGTTGAAGCTGGAGGTCCACAACCTCGCCACGGCGCTGCTAGACCTCGGCTTCAAGAAGCCCCTGATCGGTGGCGACTACAACGTCGACTACGACGACCCGTGGCTCAGCCCACTGCGCGACATCGGCATGCTCAACGCCCATCGGGTCCTCGGCGAGCTGAACACCTTTCCCGCCTCCGCACCCGACCGGTCGTTCGACCAATGGTGGTTCCGGCCACCCACCCAAACCGGGTTCCGCCCCTTGGAGCATCACACCTTCGCGGGGGCCTCGGACCATCTCGGGGTCGTCGTCTCCTTTGCGGTGCAGTGATGCATCGAGACGGACGCAAGGCCCCGACTACCAGCCGCGCTCGCGCCACTCTGCGAGGTGAGGGCGCTCGGCGCCGAGGGTCGAGTCGTCGCCGTGGCCGGGGTAGAACCAGGTCTCGTCGGGGAGTCGGTCGAAGATCTTGTGCTCCACGTCGTCGATCAGGGTCCGGAAGGCCTCGGCGTCCCCGAACGTGTTGCCCACCCCGCCGGGAAACAAGGAGTCCCCGGTGAAGAGGTGCGGCGTGCCCGCCGGGTCGTCGTACAGCAGGGCGATCGAGCCGGGCGTGTGGCCGACGAGGTGGATCACCTCCAGCTCGCACCTCCCGACCCTCACCTTGTCCCCGTCGGAGACGCTGCGAGTGACCTTCACCGGGAGCTCGGAGGCGTCCTCCTTGCCCGCGATCGTCTCGGCTCCGGTGGCCTCGACAACGGCCGCGAGGGCACGATGGTGGTCCCAGTGCCTGTGTGTGGTCACCACGGTGGCGAGCCCGTCGGGACCGACCATCCTCAGGATCGCTTCCGCGTCGTCGGCGGCGTCGATGAGGAGCTGGTCGTCGGTCGCCCGGCACCGGAGGAGGTAGACGTTGTTGGTCATCTGCTCGTCGACCGCGAGCTTGCTGATGATCAGATCCGCCAGCTCGCGGGTGTCGGCGGGACCGCCGGGTGTCACCCTGCCGTGGTAGGTCATCCGGTGGTCATCTCCATCTCCCGAGCTCCGGCAGCACATCGGAGTCCGACGTTAGCCCAGAGCCGTCACCACGCCCCAGCACCCACCAGGCCAGGTTGCACGCCCGTCCCTCGATCGTCGGACCCTGGCCCTGCACGCCGTACTTCCACAGCCCACCGGTGTCCGTGGCCTTGAGCACCATGGCCGGCCCCTCTGCGCGGTCCTCGAGCACCCTGGAGAGGAGCAGCTCGCAGAACTGATCGGTCCAGCTCGCGGGGGAGTAACCGATGCCGAGGTCGGCGTGATGGATCTCGATCTCGACGAGTCGGATCGAGGCGATGTCGCGGGCGGGAAAGGTCGGTCCTCCCGGTGCTCTGGAGACCAGCGCGTCCTCGTGGCGCACGTCGAGCTCGTTGATCGCCTGGAGGAAGCGGCCCGCAGACGCGGCGGCGTCGACTCGCAGCTCGTGGGCGGACCGGTGGGCCCCGGCCTCGATGTCTGCGTCTCGTTGCTGCGGGGACTCGTACATGTAGTGCTCCTGCCCCGACTCCGCCCAGTGCAGGAGGTTGCAGAGGGCGTCGGCATTGCGGGCAAGGTGCGTGATGACGTGGCCACGGGTCCAGCCCGGAAGCAGGGACGGCTCGCGCATGTCCTGGTCGGTGAGGTCGCTGAGGGCTCCCAGGTAACGTGTCGATGCGACGACCATTTCGACCAGATTGGGAATGGCAATGGTGTGCGTGCTGTTCTCCATGGGCTCATCATCCCGCCGTGGTGTCGCCCGTGTCAGCGAATGGCTTGCCGCACCCGTTAGGATATGCGAACGTATGTTCGAACTGACTCTTCCCGGGACCGTCCCGGGCCCGACCCCGACCTCATGAGGGACTCTGTGGCCGACCAGCTGATCATCCGCGGTGCCCGGGAGCACAACCTCAAGGACGTCTCGCTCGACCTTCCCCGCGACGCCCTCATCGTCTTCACCGGGCTCTCGGGCTCGGGCAAGTCGAGCCTCGCCTTCGACACGATCTTCGCCGAGGGCCAGCGGCGCTACGTCGAGTCGCTCTCGGCGTACGCCCGGCAGTTCCTGGGGCAGATGGACAAGCCCGACGTGGACTTCATCGAAGGCCTGTCTCCGGCGGTGTCGATCGACCAGAAGTCCGCCAGCCGCAACCCGCGATCGACGGTGGGCACGATCACCGAGGTCTACGACTACCTCCGGTTGCTGTACGCCCGGGTCGGCATCCAGCACTGCCCGAACGACGGCACCCGGCTGCAGCGGCAGACTCCGCAGCAGATCGTCGACCGCATCCTCGAGCTGCCCGAGGGCACCCGGTTCCAGGTGCTCGCCCCGGTCGTCCGGGGCCGCAAGGGCGAGTACGACACGCTCCTCGAGGACCTCTCCGGGCAGGGCTACGTCCGGGCCCGCATCGACGGTGAGGTGGTCGTCATCGACGAGTTCCTCAAGCGTGACGAGCGACTCGCCCGCTACGAGCAGCACAAGATCGAGGTGGTCATCGACCGGCTGGTGCTGCGCGAGGGGATCGAGCGTCGCCTCACCGACTCGCTCGAGACGGCGCTGCGGCTGGCCGACGGGCTGGCGATTGCGGAATTCGCCGACCGACCCCTGCCGGCGGCCGACACCTCGGCGGAGAGCGCCAACAAATCGAAGAACGAAACCCATGAGAGGGTCATCTTCTCGGAGCGGTTTGCCTGCCCGGTGTCGGGGTTCACCATCGATGAGATCGAGCCGCGGCTGTTCTCGTTCAACAATC
>DASVBF010000027.1:0-7881 GCA_036375975.1 Nocardioidaceae bacterium
ACTGTCGGCTTCCCGCTGCTGGTCAAGGCGGCCGCCGGAGGTGGCGGCAAGGGCATGCGCATCGTGCGCGACCCCGCCGACTTCGCCGAGGCACTCGCCGCGGCGAGGCGCGAGGCCAAGAGCGCGTTCGGCGACGACACGATCCTCGTGGAGAGGTACGTCGAGCACGGCCGTCACGTCGAGGTGCATGTGCTCGCCGACGCGCACGGCACCGTGGTCCACCTCTTCGAGCGCGACTGCTCCACCCAGCGCCGCCACCAGAAGGTGATCGAGGAGGCGCCCGCCCCGACCATCTCCGAGGAGGTCCGGCGCGTGCTGACCGAGTCGGCCGTCGCGCTCGCGCAGGAGGTCGGCTACGTCAACGCGGGCACCGTGGAGTTCCTCGTGGCAGGCGAGGAGGTCTTCTTCCTGGAGATGAACACCAGGCTCCAGGTCGAGCATCCCGTCACGGAGCTCGCGGTCCGCGTGAAGGGTGAGCCCCTCGACCTGGTGAAGCTCCAGCTCGCCGTGGCCGCCGGGGAGCCGCTGCCCTTCGGCCAGGGGGACGTGACGCTCGACGGGCACGCGATCGAGGCCCGGGTGTACGCCGAGGACGCCTTCAACGGCTTCCTCCCGCAGGCCGGAATCGCCGAGCGGGTCCGGTGGTCGCCGCGGGCCCGGGTCGACGCGGCGCTCGAGTCGGGGCAGGAGGTCGGCTCGTCGTACGACCCGATGCTGGGCAAGGTGATCGTGCACGGTCCGACCCGCGAGGCGGCGCGGCGGTCGCTCGTCACCGCCCTCGACGACACCGCGATCCTGGGCCTCACGACGAACCTCGGGTTCCTGCGCGGCCTGGCGGCCTCCGACGCGTTCCGGGACTGCGAGATCGACACGGCCTACCTCGACACCCACCCCGACGTCGTACGCCCCGAGGGCTTGACCGAGTCGACCGTGCTCGCGGCCTGGGCGCTGGCCACCCAGGACACCCGGCAGGACGAGACGCCGCACCCCTTCGGGGTGCGCGACGGATGGCGGGTCACCGGTGCGGCGGCCCCCATCCCCGTGGAGCTGGTCGTCGACGGGGAGACCGCCGTGTTCCACGTGAGCCCGGGCTCGGTGTCCACCCGGGACCGCACCTGGACGGTGCACCCGATCGCGGCGGAGGCGGGCGTCCTGCGGCTCGAGATCGACGACCTGGTGCACGAGGCGGCGGTGCGGATCGGTCCGCACCGCGTCGACGTCGCGCACCGGGGCAACACCCACCTGTTCGAGCGACCGGACGCGTTCGGGCCGGGCGCCCACCACGCCGTGTCGGACGGCACCGTGTCGGCGCCGATGCCCGGCACCGTCCTCAACGTGGCGGTCTCGGTCGGTCAGGACGTCGCCGAGGGGGAGACACTCGGAGTCATGGAGGCGATGAAGATGGAGCTTGCCCTCAAGGCGCCGATGCCCGGCACCGTCCTCAACGTGGCGGTCTCGGTCGGCCAGGACGTCGCCGAGGGGGAGACACTCGGAGTCATGGAGGCGATGAAGATGGAGCTTGCCCTCAAGGCGCCGCTGCCCGGCCGGGTCGCGGAGGTCGGCGCCAAGGCGGGCGACCAGGTTGCTCTCGGCGCGACCCTGTTCGTGGTCCAGCCGGTCGAGGTGGAAGGAGCGTGAGCATGCGGACGCCCCAGGTGGTCCGGGACCCGAGCCTCCCGTCGAGCGTGACGATCTACGAGGTGGGACCGCGCGACGGGCTGCAGAACGAGTCGACCGTCGTGCCCCTCGAGGTGAAGGCCGAGTTCATCGCGCGCCTCGCGGGCGCCGGCCTGCCGATCGTCGAGGTCACCAGCTTCGTCCACCCCAAGTGGGTGCCCCAGCTCGCCGACGCAGCCGACCTCATCGACGCGCTGGCCGTCCTCGACGGTTTCGACACCGACGCCCTGCCGCTGCCGGTGCTCGTGCCGAACGAGCGCGGCCTGGACCGCGCGATCGAGAAGGGCATCGAGCACATCGCGATCTTCGGCAGCGCCACCGAGACGTTCGCGCGGCGGAACCTGAACCGCGGCCTCGACGAGCAGTTCGCGATGTTCGAGCCGGTCGTACGCCGCGCCCGCGACGCGGGCATGGACGTGCGCGCGTACGTCTCGATGTGCTTCGGCGACCCGTGGGAGGGCGACGTTCCGGTCGGCCAGGTGGTCGAGGTCGGCAAGCGGCTGTTCGACCTCGGCGCCTCGCAGCTCTCTCTCGGCGACACGATCGGGGTCGGTACGCCGGGCCACGTGACCGCCCTGCTGAGCGCGTTCAACGAGGCCGGCCTGTCGAACGACCAGCTCGCGATGCACTTCCACGACACCTACGGCCAGGCGTTGTCGAACACCCAGGCGGCGTTGCGCTCCGGCGTCACTACCTTCGACGCCTCCGCCGGTGGCCTGGGTGGATGCCCCTACGCCGAGAGCGCGACCGGCAACCTCGCCACCGAGGACCTGGTCTGGATGCTCGACGGCCTGGGCGTCGACACCGGCGTGGACCTGCCTGCGCTGGTCGACACCAGCGTCTGGATGGCACAGCAGCTCGGTCGGCCGAGCCCCTCGCGGGTGGTCACCGCGCTGTCGGGGGGCTGAGGCCGGCTCACCGGGGGTGAGGCACAATTCCTGCATGAGTCGCGTGGTCTACCTGCACATCGGCGCGCCCAAGACAGGCACGACCTACCTGCAGGACCGGCTCGGGGCGAACGCCGACACCCTTCGGGAGCACGACGTCCACTTCCCTCGCGGCCCGCTCGGACGCGAGCCGGGCCTGACGCACTTCCGAGCGGCCCTCGACCTGCTGGAGCAGGACTGGGGCGGGCCTTCTGGTCACGCAGAGGGGTACTGGGACGCCCTGATGCGCAAGGTCCGTCGCAGCACCGGCACCGTGGTCATCAGCCACGAGATCCTCTCCGCGGCCCCGCAGGACAAGATCGCGAAGGCGATGGCCGACCTCGAGGGCAGCGACGTGCACGTGGTCTTCTCCGCCCGCGACGTCGCTCGACAGTTCCCTGCCGTGTGGCAGGAGAGCATCAAGCAGGGCCGACGGTGGACCTTCAAGAGGTTCCTCGAACGCGCCCAGGAGAAGGACGACCTGTGGTTCTGGCGCTCCCAGTCGATCCCGAAGGTGCTCAGCCGCTGGGGGTCGGGGCTCGAGCCGAACCACATCCACCTCGTGACCGTCCCGCAGCGGGGCAGCGGTCCTGACGAGCTCTGGAGGAGGTTCTGCACGGTGTTCGGCATCGACCCGTCCTGGACGCCGAACGAGAGCATCCGGGTGAACCCGTCGATGGGGATCGCCGAGACGGCCCTGATCCGCAGGCTGAACCGGCGACTCGCGCAGAACGGGCTGAGCGAGCACCACCACTCCACGCTGGTGCGCGAGATCCTGGTCCACCAGAACCTCGCCAACCGTCAGGGGCGCAAGGCCACCCTCCCGCCCGAGCTCTTCCCCTGGGCGGCCGAGATCTCCGAACGCTGGATCGAGTGGGTCGAGGGATCCGGCATCGACGTGGTCGGTGACGTCGACGACCTGCGACCCGTCGCCCCCGGGGAGGACGCCGAGTGGGTCAACCCGGACAAGCCGAACCAGGCGAGGGTGATCGGCGCGGCGCTCGACGCGCTGGTCGCGATGACCGAGGAGGCAGCCAACCGGCCCGACCCGAACGATCAGCTCAGCGCACGCATGAGCAGGGCCGCCCGGCGCTTCCGCGGCGCCTGACAGGTCCCCCGGGGCCGGGCCCGGGTCAGGGGCGCCTGGTGCGCGAGAGCAGCTCGCGGTCGGTGTAGCGGCCGATCTTCCAGGTCGCGAAGCCGTCGGCCCCGGCGCCGACCAGGCCGCCGACGACCGGCACGCGCCGGCCGACGGTGGTGACGACGCGCTTCCCGGCCACCCTGGTCAGCAGCTCCGCGGTCACCTCCGCCGCGACCACCTTGGTCAGCTGCGGGTCGTGCGCGGGCGCTGTCGCGATCGCCATCGGAGGGGCGGGCAGCTTCCGCTTCCTCACGAGCCTGCGGACGACGTCGTCGCCGAGCATGCAGGCGAGCACGGCGTTGCGCACCCGCGGGTCCTCGAGGTCGTAGCCCCGAAGGTGGGCGATGCCCCCGACCATCCGGGCCTGCAGCATGGCGAGCCCCGCGATGTTGGCGGGGATGGCGACGGCGGCGGTCACGACTCCCCCGAGGTTCGTGACGAAGCCCTGGGCCCCGGCATAGCGGACGTGGTTCTCGATCACCTCGTGGATCGCCGAGTCGATGTCGCCGCCCTGCTCCTCGAGCTGCTTGTCGGCGGCGTGCGCCGCACCCGGCAGCGGTCCCACCCCGTAGATCGCGCGCGAGAGCGCCTCGGTGACGAAGCTGTGGGTCACCTCCGGGGCCAGCTTCGTGGCGTGCGGAGCCAGCGCCTTCCCGAGTGAGCCGCCGATGCCCATCTGTCCTCCTGTTCGCCTGCAGGGCCGCACGGCCCTCCGTCGTCGCAAGCCTACGGAGTCGGTACCAGTCGAACCCGAATGACAACATGGACGGGTGCCCACCGAACCACCACCGTCGGGATGGGAGTTCCCCGACTCCCTCCACGAGATCGATGACGAGGTCGTCGGCATGGGTGCGGACCTCGGACCCGGCACGCTGCTCTCGGCGTACCGCCACGGGCTCTTCCCGATGCCCGGCAACCCCGACATGCCGATGCTCTGGTGGTCGCCGGACCCGCGCGGGATCCTCCCGCTGGCCCGGCTCAAGGTCTCCCGGTCGCTCCGCTCGTCGGTACGCCGGATGGAGGTCCGTGTCGACACCGCGTTCGACGAGGTCATCCGGTCCTGCGCCGACCCGCGACGTGACTCGGGGTGGATCGACGAGGAGATCATCTCGGCCTACACCGACCTGTACGACCTGGGGTGGGCGCACTCGGTCGAGACCTGGCAGGACGGCCGCCTCGTCGGCGGGCTGTACGGCATCGCCATCGGCGGCCTGTTCGCGGGCGAGTCGATGTTCCACCGCGTCACGGACGCCTCGAAGGTGGCGCTGGTCGGCCTCGTCGACCTGCTCCGGGACGAGCATGCCGACCAGCGGCTGCTCGACGTGCAGTGGTCGACCCAGCACCTTGCCTCGCTCGGCGTGGTGGAGGTGTCGCGGGCGGAGTACCTCGACCTGCTCCGCGCCGCGCTCGACCTCCCGCTGCCCGCGGCTTTCGCGTGAAACGGCCGAGCGTGGACACGCCGGGGAGGCTGTGTCCACGCTCAGCTGGTTCTGCGGGCTCAGGGCAGGCCCGTGCTCACGCCCCGACGGGTTCGGCAACGGGTCGGGCAGGGACGGGAGCGGCGGTGGGAGCGTCGTCCGCCATCGTGGCCTCGTCGAAAGGATCGCCGCCGTTCAGGACGAGGTCCAGCCGGTTGCGGTCCAGGGTCGAGGTCCAGGCGCCGATGACGACTGTGGCGACGGCGTTGCCGGCGAAGTTGGTCAGGGCGCGGGCCTCGGACATGAACCGGTCGATGCCGACGATGAGGCCGACGCCGTCGAGCATTGCTGGACGGTGGGAGGCGAGGCCCCCGGCGAGGGTCGCCAGTCCGGCGCCGGTGACGCCCGCCGCCCCCTTGGAGGCGATCACCATGAAGACGAGCAGCGAGATCTGCTCGCCGATGCTCAGCGGGTCACCCATGGCAGAGGCGATGAACAGCGAGGCCATGGTCAGGTAGATCGCGGTGCCGTCGAGGTTGAAGGAGTACCCGGTCGGAACCACGACACCCACGGTGGTGCGCTCCACGCCGGCGTGCTCCATCTTCGCGATCAGCCGCGGCAGCGCCGACTCGGACGAGGAGGTCGACAGGATCAGCAGGAACTCGCGGGCGAGGTACCTCAGCAGCTTGAAGACGTTGACCCCGCTTGCCAGCCGCAGCACCAGGCCCAGCACGACGAAGACGAACAGCGCGCAGGTCACGTAGAAGCAGAGCATGATCACCCCGAGGCTCTTGAGGGCGTCGACGCCGGTCTCGCCGACGACCGCGGCGATCGCGCCGAACGCGCCGACCGGAGCCGCCCACATGATCATTGCGAGCACGCGGAAGACCACGCGCTGGAGGTGCTGGACTCCGGCCAGCACCGGCTCGCCTGCGGACCCCATCGCCTGCACCGCGAAGCCGACCAGGAGCGCCACGAGGAGCGTCTGGAGCACGGCACCGTCGGTGAGTGCCGAGAACAGCGTCGTCGGAATGATTCCGAGCAGGAAGTCGGTGGTGGTGCTGGCCTCCTCGGCCTGAGCGGCGCCGGTCGCGGCCACCGCCTTCGTGAGGTGCAGGCCGTCACCCGGGTGCAGCAGGTTCCCGACGACCAGCCCGATCGCGAGCGCGAACGTGGACATCGCCAGGAAGTAGCCCAGGGCCAGCCCGCCGACCTTGCCGACCTTGGCGGCGCTGCGGATCGAGCCCACGCCCAGGACGATGGTGCAGAAGATCACCGGGGCGATCATCATCTTGATCAGCGCGACGAACGCAGTGCCGATCGGTTTGAGCTCGACGGCGAAGTCCGGCACCGCAAGGCCGACCAGGATGCCGAGAAGCACGGCTGCGATCACCGCGAGGTAGAGGTAGTGGGTCCGATCCTTGCGGCCGGACGAGACGAACGAGGTGGCCATGAGGTCCTCCAGGGAGTGGTCAGCGACGTGACCACTCTCGGGCGCTTTGTGACACGGGTCACCCTTGTGTTCGTTGTGTTCGCCACCACTGCGGCAGAATCCGGGAGCGTGAGCTCGCGCAACCGGTCCGGCTCTGTGGCGCGTCAGATCTTCGTGCTCCAGACGCTCGTGGTGCTTCTCCTCGTCGTGGGAGCGGTCGCCGTCGCCGTGGTCGATGCCCGGCGGACCCAGCTCGACACGGCCCGGACCCGGTCGATCGACGTCGGCGAGGCCGTCGCCGACTCGCCGACCGTCGTACGCGCACTGCACCTGGAGGACCCCTCGTCGGTGATCCAGCCCTACGCCGAACAGGTCCGACGCGACACCGGTACGGACTTCGTCGTCGTGATGGGGCTGGACCGGGTCCGGTTCTCGCACCCGAACCGCACCCTCATCGGGCAGCCCTTCATCGGAGACCTCGGCGGAGCGCCCCGGGGCCGGGTCTTCACGCAGGAGTACACCGGAACCCTGGGTCCGTCGATGCGAGCCGTGGTTCCGGTCTTCGACCGCGACCAGGTGGTCGCCCTGGTGTCGGTGGGGATCACCCTCGAGAGGATCGACCGGGCGCTGCGCGAGCGGCTGCTGTCGATCGGTGTGGCGGGGGTGCTCGTGCTCGGTGTCGGGGCACTGGGCGCCTGGCTGATCAGCCGCAGGCTACGCCGCCAGACCCACGGCCTCGGCGCACGTGAGATCACGCGGATGTACGAGTACTACGACTCGGTGCTTCATGCGGTGCGTGAGGGCCTCCTGCTGCTCGACGACGGCGCGCGGGTGCAGCTGGTCAACGACGAGGGACTGCGTCTGCTCGACCTGGACGGTGACGTCGTCGGGTCGTCGGTGGGCGAGCTCGGGCTTCCTGAACCGCTTGCCGAGGACCTGCTCTCCGGCGGGGCCGGACCCGACGCCATCCACCTGGTGGGTGACCGCGTCCTGGTCGTCAACCAGGGGCCCGCCCGATGGCAGGGCCGGCGGGTGGGGTCCGTCGTGACGCTGCGGGACCACACCGAGATCCAGGCGATCTCCGGTGAGCTCGACACGGTCCGGGGTCTCGCCGAGGCACTGCGTTCCCAGAACCACGAGGCCGCGAACCGGCTGCACACGGTCGTGTCGCTCATCGAGATGGACCGGGTCGAGGAGGCGGTCGACTTCGCAACCGAGGAGCTGCAGGCGGCGCAGCTCCTGACCGACCGTGTGGTCGGCGCCGTGGAGGAGCCGGTCGTCGCGGCG
>DASVBF010000242.1:0-7897 GCA_036375975.1 Nocardioidaceae bacterium
CGGCAACCCTCGAGGGCGGTGTAGACGATGCGCTGGGCAACCTGCTTCTTGCCGTCCTGCAGGATCTTGCTGACCAGCTGCGTGACGACCGGGCTGCCGTAGACCGGGTCGACGACGACCGGGCGCTTCGGGGCGGGACCCTTGCGCGGCATTAGCTCTTCTCCTTCTTCGCGCCGTAGCGGCTGCGAGCCTGCTTGCGGTTCTTCACACCCTGGGTGTCGAGCGAACCACGGATGATCTTGTAGCGGACACCGGGAAGGTCCTTCACACGACCGCCGCGCACGAGCACGATGGAGTGCTCCTGCAGGTTGTGGCCGACACCGGGGATGTAGGCCGTGACCTCGATGCCGCTCGAGAGGCGCACACGGGCGACCTTACGAAGAGCGGAGTTCGGCTTCTTGGGGGTGGTCGTGTAGACACGCGTGCACACGCCGCGTCGCTGGGGCGAACCCTTCAGAGCGGGCGTCTTGTTCTTCGACACCTTGTCCTGGCGGCCCTTGCGGACCAACTGCTGGATGGTGGGCACCGCGTGGTTCCCCTTCGCTAATGAGTACTGGCCTCTTCGGTGATGCTGTCTAGGTCAAGCTTTCGGCTGCCCCGCCGGGCGGGCCGGTTCTCTCGACCCTCGTCCTCCCGAGCCCTCCCCCCGCGGTCGGGCGTGTCGCCCACCCCGCGACTCTCCGCGGAACTCTCCGCGGCACAGGAGCGCTTCGTTTGAACGCTGCGATCGCAGCCACGCGGCTCCCGGCGGATCCTTTGCCCTGGTCCTGCTCTCGGGCGTCGGTCCGGTTCGGAGCACACGCGATGGCCTGGGTCACCCAGGCACGCTGAAAAAGATTACCGGCTCGCCCGAGCGCGGTCAAAACGGGGCGCCACCGCCCGGCACACCAGGGTGGGCACCACCCGCTCGGCGGCATAACCGGACCCATATGACCCGTTTTTACCGATTTCGGGGACCGGGGCCGGATCAGGTTCGACCATACTACCCATGGGGGGCCTGATCGAACGGGCCGCGGAGCTGTCCGCGGTCGGCGAGCTGCTCGCGCACGTCGTGGGCGGCTCGGGGCGCACCCTGCTCATCTCAGGCCCTGCCGGGATCGGTCGATCCGCCCTCGCCGCGCACGCCGAACCGGCTGCGCGCGCCGCGGGTTTCACCGTCCTCGCCTCCCGCCCGACGCCGGTGTCTCCCGCCCTCGAGCACGCCCTGGTGCGTGACTGGCTCGGGCCGCTCGTCCGCGCCGGTCAGCGGTACGCGTCGCCGCCCTTCGACGGCCCGGCGGCCGCGCTCGCCACCGCACTGGCAGGCCCCTCCACGACCCAGCGGGACTGGAGCCTCGCCACCCTCGACCACGCGCTGACCTGGGCCCTGCAGGGCCTCGCGTCCTCTCGTCCGCTGCTCCTCGTCGTGGACGACGTGCAGTGGCTCGACGTCGCCTCGCTCCAGCTCCTGGACCTGCTCTCCGCGCGGCTCGGCTCCATGGCCGCAGGCCTGCTCCTGACACTGCGCAGAGGCGAACCGGGTCGCTCCTCGGACATCGTGGACAGGATCGCCACCCGGGCCACGGTGCTCGAGCCCGCGCCCTTCACGGTGGCCGGCGTCGACCGGCTCAGGCGCGAGGCCGGGATGACCGCCGGAGTTGCGGCCGTCCCGGCCGAGGAGCTGCACCGGCTCACAGGCGGCATCCCGTTCCTGGTCCACGGATCGCTGCGCGGGGGGCCCGGCGAAGGCGTTCCCCGCGAGGTCGTCGAGTGGCTCCGCGAGCGTCTGGTGCGGCTGGGGCCGACGGCGGACCGCGTGGCCCGGACCGTGGCTGTGCTCGGCGCGGATGCGCACCTCGACGCCGTGGCCGACCTCGTCGGCCTGAGCGTCGCCGAGCTCGCCGATCCCCTCGAGCGCCTCACCGACGCGGACGTCCTCACCATCGAGATGTGGCGAGCACGACCGGCCTACCCGCTGCTCACCGACGCGATCCTGTCCGGACTGGCCGCGTCGGAGCGCTCGGACCTGCACCGCGATGCGGCGACCTACCTGGGCGATACGGGGGCGGGCGCACTGTCCGTCGCCGAGCACCTCGTGCACACCTTGCCCGGCGAGGACCCAGCCGTCGTGGAGCTCCTCAGGAGGGCCGGCGAGGAAGCACTTGAGTCCGGTATGCCGGACGTGGCCGCGCGCCTGCTTGTTCGCGCCGTCGCCGAGACCCGCCCGGACGACACGGCGTGGGAGGTGCTCGCCCGCGCCGCCATGGCGCAGCTGCTCTGGGGGAAGCCGACCGAGGCGTTCGCTCTCTGGGACCGAGCGGTCGAGAGAGCCCCGGGCGCATCGAGCCGCGCAGCCCTGTTGACCCGGGTCGGGGACGCGCGGGCGGCCCTCGGCCGGTGGCCCGACTCGGCCGAGGCCTACCGTCAGGCCGCGTCCGCCCTCGCCGATGCGCCCGCGGGCGACACGAGCGGGCTCAGCGCGCGTCGGGCCCTCGTGCGGGCGTGGTGCGACGGCGTGGGCGCCGGGGAGGGCCTGGAGCAGACGAGCGAGGACGACACACACACGAACCGTCTGCAGTCCGCGCTCGCCGCGTTCGAGCTGGCGGTCCGCGGATCTGGCCGCGTGCGGGCACGGGAACTGGCGCGCAGAGCGCTCGCCGGCGACGCACTGCTGACGGAGGAGGCCTGCGGCGGGCCCGGCTTCTACACGGCGGCCGCCGTGCTGTCCTGGGCGGACGCACATGCGGAGAGCCTGCGGGCGCTGAACGCTGCCGTGAAGGACGCCCACCAGAGAGGCTCTGTGCCCGGCATCGCCACGGCGTCGTGCTGGCGAGGCTTGGTGCACTTCCGTCAGGGTCGGTTGCGCCAGGCGACCGGCGACTTCCTTCCGGCCCTCTCCCTCAGGGCGGAGGGCTGGAGCGAGTTCGGGGAGTCCGCGGTCGTCGGCGCCGCGCTGACGCACGTCGCGCTCGGCCAGCACGACGCGGCCCTCGCCCTGGAACCTGCGTTGCGCGCCTCGGCGGCGCACGGCCACTTCCTCGGTGCGCTCCCCCTCGCCGCCGCCGGCCTGGTCCGCGCCTCGCACGGCGACCACGAGCAGGCGGTCCGGGACTTCCGTCGAGCGGCTCGGCTGATGGGTGCGCACCCGGACAACGGGTCGATCGTGGAGTGGCGCGAGTTCTCGGTCTGGTCGCTGAAAGCCCTCGGTCGGTGCGACGAGGCCCTGGCGACGGCCGAGGAGGCCGTGCACCATGCGCGTCGCTGGGGGGCCCCGCGGGCCCTCGGGTTCGCGCTACGAGCGCTCGCCCAGGTGACCCCACGTGACCAGGCCATCGAGCTGCTCCGTGAGGCGATCGGCTGGTTCGACGAGGGCGGCAGCGTCGACTACCACGCACGGGCGTGCACCGACCTCGGCCGGCTCCTGCTCACCGGGGGCGCCGAGGAGCGGACGGAGGGAGTGGCCCTCCTGCGACAGGCGCTGGCGTACGGGAGGGTGAGGCACGTCCCCTCGGCGGTCCTGCGGGCCACCAGGCTCCTGGTCCGCGCCGGCGAGGAAGTGAGCGACCCCACCGCGGACCCCGCTGCCTCGTTGACCCCCGGGGAGCGGCGCGTGGTCGACCTCGCGGCCGCCGGCCACACCAACCGGGAGATCGCGCAGAGGCTGTCCGTCACCGTGAAGGCCGTCGAGTGGCACCTGTCCCACGCCTACCGCAAGCTCGACGTCTCGTCCCGGAGCGAGCTGACGGCGGCGCTCTACGGTGACTCCGGCCCGAGCAGCAGCTCGGCCATGTGAAGCGCCCGCACGCCGGCGAGGTCGTCGAGCTGGGTGCGGCAGGAGAAACCGTCGGCCAGGACGACGGCGTCGGGTCCCGCAGCGCGTACGGCGGGCAGCAGGGCGTGCTCGGCGATGGCGACCGAGACCTCGTAGTGCCCCTTCTCGACCCCGAAGTTCCCCGCCAGCCCGCAGCAGCCGCCCAAGCGCTGCACCGTGGCGCCGGCCCGTGCGAGGAGGCGGGCATCGGCCCCCCACCCCATCACCGAGTTGTGGTGGCAGTGCGGCTGGGCGACGATCGTCGTACCGGTCAGGTCGGGCGGCGCCCACGCCGGGAGCGTCTCGAGGAACTCGGCGAGGGTCCGCACCCCTCCGGCCAGCTCCGCGGCGCGGGAGTCTTCGGTCAGCTGGACGAGGTCCTCGCGGAGGGCAGCGACGCAGGACGGCTCGAGGCCGAGGACCGGGATGCCGTCGGCGGCGTACGGGTGCAGCACGTCCACGGTGCGACGGACGATGCGACGTGCGGCGTCGAGCTGTCCGGTGCTGATCCAGGTCAGGCCGCAGCAGGCGCCCTCCCCCACCACCGAGACCCGGAGGCCGGCCCGCTCGAGCAACGTCACCGCGGCCTGCCCCGGCCCGGTCGAGAAGTGCTCGGTGAAGGAGTCGGCCCACAGCACGACGTCCGGCCGCGCGGGGCCGCGACCGTCGATCCCGCGGTCCGAGGCCCATCGCGACAGCGACCGGCTCGCGAAGGTAGGCACCCGCCGCCGCTGGTCGATCCCGGCGGCCGCCTTGGCAAGCCGCTGGACGACCTTGGACCGCAGAGCGCGGTTCGCCGCGGGCGCGACCGGTCGCGTCAGCCTCGCCCAGCGCGGGAGCTGGCCGAGGGCGTAGTGGCTGCGGGGTCGCAGCCGCCGCCGGTAGGTCTGGTGCAGCGCCTCCGCCTTGTACGTCGCCATGTCGACCCCGGTCGGGCAGTCGGTCGAGCAGCCCTTGCAGGCGAGGCAGAGGTCGAGCGCCTCGTGCACCTCGGGAGATCTCCAGCCGTCACGGACCAGCTGCCCGTTGACCATCTCCTGGAGCACCCGCGCCCGGCCCCTCGTGGAGTCCTTCTCATCACCGGTGGCGACGTAGGACGGGCACATCACCCGCCCGCTCGCGGTGTTGTCGGCGATGCAGCGCCCCACGCCGGTGCAGCGGTGCACCGCGCTGACGATCGAACCGCCGTCCGCCACGAGCCGAAGCGAGGCTCGAGGCTCGTGCAGGGGAACCCCCAGCCGCAGGTCGGCGTCGAGGGGACGAGGAGAGACGAGCACACCGGGGTTCAGAACGTCGTCGGGGTCGAGGACCGCCTTGACCTGGCCGAAGAGGGCGAGGGCAGCGGGTGAGTACATCGCCGGGAGCAGCTCGGAGCGCGCCCGACCGTCGCCGTGCTCACCGGACAGCGTGCCGCCGTGCCGCGCCACCAGCGCCGCGGCCTCCTCCATGAAGCGGCGGAACCGGGCGCGTCCTCCGCTCGTGCCGTCGAGCTCGAAGTCCACGCGAACGTGCACGCAGCCCTCGCCGAAGTGGCCGTAAGGCACGCCGTCGTAGGAGTACTCCCGCAACAGGGCGTCGAAGCCCCTGAGGTACTCCCCCAGCTGCTCCGGCGGCACGGCGGCGTCCTCCCAGCCCGCGTGGGCGGGGCGGTCCAGGCTCCTCGCGGCCAGGCCGGCGCCGTCCTCCCGGATCCGCCAGAGCGCCGCCTGCTCCGCCGGGTCGGTGACGACGCTGTGGTCGAGAGCGCCGGAAGACGCCGCGACCGTGGTCGCAGCGTCGCGCACCTCCGGCTCGCTCGCCCCGGTCACCTCCGCGAAGAGCCAGCCCCTGCCACGCGGCAAGGTGGGTACGGCGGACGCTCCGCTCCTGGCGACGACGACGTCCACGATCCGGTGGTCGAGCCCCTCGCAGGCCACGAGGCGGTGCTGGAGGAGCCCGGGGACCGCGTCGGCCGCCTCGACCATCGAGGCGAAGCCGAGAACGGCGAGCGCGCGGTGAGGTGCGTCCTCGACCAGGGCGACCCGGGCGCCGAGGACGAGTCCGAGGGTGCCCTCGCTGCCGACGAGGAACCGGTCGGTGCGGCGTCCGTTCTCGGGAAGCAGGTGCTCGAGGGAGTAGCCGGAGACCTGTCGCCCGAAGCGCCCGAACTCCCGCCGGACGGTGCCGAGGTCGCCGTCGACGACAGCGGCGAGCCGCTGTTCGACGTCCGAGGATGCGTGCGAACCCGAGCCGTCAAGCGTGAGCCGGGACCCTGCGCCGGTCAGCACCTCGAGTGCCACCACGTTGTCGACCGTGCGGCCGTAGCCGAGCGCCCGGGAGCCGCACGCGTTGTTCCCGATCATGCCCCCCACCGTGCAGCGGGAGTGGGTCGAGGGGTCGGGGCCGAAGCGCAGGCCCTGCGCGAGAGCCTGCTTCTGCAACGTGGCGTGCACGGTCCCCGGCTGCACGAGGGCGGTCCTCGAGTCGGGGTCGAGCTCGAGCACGTGGTTCAGGTGTCGCCGGGTGTCGACGACGATGCCGCTGCCCACGGCGTTGCCGGCGATCGACGTACCAGCACCCCGCATGGTCAGCGGAACGCCGTGCTCGCGCGCCACGGCGAGCGTCGCCTCGATCTCGTCGGTGTGCCGGGGGCGCACCACCACGGCGGGCACGACCCGGTACAGCGAGGCGTCGGTGGAGTACATCGCCCTGGTGAGCGAGGACTCGTCGACCTCGACGACTCCCTTCCGCCGGATCGCGTCGGCCAGTTCGCTCACCACAGCTCCAGCGACCGACGCAGGATCGACGCGACGTCCTCCTCGGTGACCTCTCGTGGCGCGGTGGCGAGGAGCCGTTGCTGCTTCATGGTGCCCTCGACCAGCGTCTCGACGTCACCCTCGCCGTAGCCGACGGCACCGATCCCGTTGGGCATCCCGATGTCTTGCATCAGCTCCGTGAGGACGGTCGGCAGGTGGTCGCGCACGTCGTCGGCGCGGTCGGCCCCCGGTGCGAGCAGCTCGGCGGCGTGGACGTGCCGGTCCGGCGCCGCCTCGAAGGTGAACCGGAACGCCTCCGGCGCCGTCAGACAGACCGCCATGCCGTGCGGCACCATGGGGTGGTCCTTCGGATAGTCCTCGGGGTGGAAGTCCTTCACACGTCCTGCGATCGGGTAGGCGTTGGCGTGCGGGATGTGCACGCCGGCGTTGCCGAACCCCAGACCGGCGAACGTCGCCGCAAGCGCCATCTCGCCGCGTGCCTGCTCGTCGTCGCCGTTCCGCACAGCCCGCCGGAACGAGCCTGCCAGCAGCGACATGGCCTTCTCCGACCACATGTCGGCGATCGGGTTGGAGCCGCAGTAGGGCACGCGCTGCTCCGGCCGCTTCGCCTCGTAGGAGTGGTAGGGCCGGGCCGTGTAGCTCTCCAAGGCGTGGCAGAGGATGTCCATCCCCGCCGCGGCCGTGACGCCCGGCGGCTGCGTGATCGTCAGCCGAGGATCGACGACGGCCAAGGTCGGCCGGAGCCGCGGGTGGCTGATGCCGGTCTTCACCTTCTGCTCGAGCACGTCGAGGACGCAGATCGTGGTGCTCTCGCTTCCGGTGCCGGTCGTGGTGGGCACGGCGACGAGCGGCTTCAGGGGCTTCTCGGGCGCCATCCCCTTGCCGACGGGGACGTTGACGTAGTCCATCAGCTCACCGCTGTTGGAGGTGAGCAGGTTGACCGCCTTGGCCGTGTCGATCGCGGAGCCGCCGCCCACGGCGACGATCGCGTCGAACGGGCCGGACTCCCGGGCGAAGTCGACCGCGGCCCCCATCGACTCGTCGGTCGGCTCCACGTGGACGCCGTCGTACGTCGTCACCTCGAGGCCCCGGTGCTCCATCTGCTGGCCGATCCGGGCGGGGGGCCCGGTGGCGGCCACGCCGGGGTCGGTGACCAGCAGGACCCGTCTGGCTCCCGTCTGGAGCAGGTCGTAGCCGATCTCCTCGGACGCGCCCGGCCTGAAGTTCGGCGCCGGCGCGTCCGCCGAGATCGGCCACGACCTGGCGGCCAGTGGCACGCGCAGGGTGCTGCTGGTCACCGACCGCGGGGTCGAGGCGACCGGCCATCCGGCCCGGATCGCCGAGCAGGCGG
>DASVBF010000264.1:0-4102 GCA_036375975.1 Nocardioidaceae bacterium
CCGCCGGCTGGTGCCGCTGACCCCTCGACGCGAGCTCGGTGCGGGCGTCGCTCAAGGCGGCGCGGAGCCGGTCCCGGCGGGATGAGACGAGCGCGGGCATGGTCCGCTCCGGAGTAGGTCGACGGCCGGGTGAAGCGACAGGCGGGGCATGCCCAAGACCGTTGCTGCCGCTGCCTGCTTTCGCAACCCGCGGGGCGGTCATGCCCGGCCCGGGCAGGCCAACTCGGAGCGAGCACCCCTCCCCTTCTGTGAGCTTG
Organism: Nocardioidaceae bacterium; assembly: GCA_036375975.1. Classification (GTDB taxonomy): domain Bacteria; phylum Actinomycetota; class Actinomycetes; order Propionibacteriales; family Nocardioidaceae; genus Nocardioides_C. The sequence continues at coordinate 258 of DASVBF010000264.1, forward strand.
ACGTGCCCGGAACCCCTCCCGTTCTGTGAACCGATACCGGCTCGCCTCGGCGGAAGGCCCCGCGACAGGTCAGGTGACCGGGGTGGGCCACTCGTGGCGCGGCGGGAGCCGCATGCTGCGCAGCGCCGCGTCGTCGAGCCGGTAGCCGCTGGGGGAGTAGCCCTCTTCCAGGGCGACGCCGGCGGAGTAGTGGGTGGGCAGGGCGGTGTCGCCGTCGGCGGCGCCGCCGAGGAGCACGAAGTGTCCGATGACGTCGGGGCCGTACATGGTGACCATCGAGTCGAACGCGCCGCAGCCGGGGTCGTAGTGGTGCGCCGACACCCGCCAGTGGTCGAACCCGTACGCGGCGAACGCGGCCCACTCGCCGACCTGGATGTCCTGGGCCTGGTCGGGCGGGTAGCCGTTCACGGCTAGGGACACCAGCGCCCGGACCGGCGGCGGGACCAGGAAGCCGTCCGCGTTGACCTCGCGCCAGTCCGGCTGGGCCGGGAACAGCACGACCCCGCGGGACACCGCCCCCATCAGGTCGTCCTCGGCTTCCGCGTCGAGCGGCGCGGTCACCTCGGCCGGGGCCTCGTAGGAGAACAGCGACTCGACCACCGGCGCCCTCACGTGGGAGTACGAGCCGGTGAGCCGGACGAGCTCGTCGCGGATGCGCTGCCGGACCTCCTCGATGTCCGGGTCGAACTCGTCGGGGCCGAAGGGGTCGTCGAAGTCGTGGTTTCCGCCAGTGGTCACGCTGTCTCGTCGGCGGCCCGCGGGGCGGCTTGAGGACGCGGTCGCTGGCACGCGGCGCCGGCGGCCGGGACGTGAGCACTGCCGGGGGGCCTCGCAGCCGGGTGCGCGGCCCTTTGGTGGGCTGCGGCGCGGCACCGGTGGGGGCGGGCGGGCCGGTCGTACGGTCGGGAGAACGCCACCATCCAACATCCCTGCCGTTACCGGGCTCGCTGATCCGGCAGGATGCGCGCGTGGACGACAACGGGGCGCTTCCGTATTCGGTGGCCCTCACCCTCGGGCCGGCGCTTCTGCTGTTCGCCACCTGGGTGCTTCCGGGACGCATACGAGCGGCGCGTCGGCGGCCACCGCCCTCCGGGCTGAACGATCTCTACGACGTCTGGTTCCCGACCGCCTGGGCGGCGATGGCCGGCCTCTTCGGTGTCCTCCTCACGGGCACGGGCCTGCTGAGACTCCTGGCGGATCTGCTTCACAGAGTCGGCTGACCGCCCGTCGGTGCCGCTACCGTGCATGCTGAGCGGCCGGGGCAGACGGGCACTCCGGCACAATGCGCGGCCGTTGATCTTGGGAGTCTGTTCTGCCACGTCGTCCGAAGCGCCGCCGCCGCTCCTTCCGGCAGTGGGTGAACAGCCCGCGGGTTACGGGGTGGCTGTTGGTCATTGCATGTGTGGGCTGTGCGGCCGGTACGTGGGTGTCGTACGCCCACGCCACCGCGCTGCGTGATCACGGTGTGCGGACACAAGCAACGGTGCTGAAGGTGCACGACGGCAAGAGCTCGTACGTGCTGCTGGAGTTCGAGGCGGAGGACGGCCGACGGGTCACGGCCGAGGTCGGGAACTACTACTGGGATCCGCACCCGCGGGTGGGCGACCGGCCGGTCATCGTCTACGACCCGGACGATCCGGAGTTCAACGTTGCCGATGTGCGAACCGGCCCCGACTTCTTCACCGTGTGGTTCCTCGCAGGCTGCACTGTGGTGGCCGGTGCTCTCATCGCGCCGACCTTCAGCGGACGCATCGACTGGGACGCCTGGGCGCGGTAGGTGCCGATAGCTAGCGGCGACGCCCGGCGAAACTGGCGTGCGACCTCGTTGACCTCGCGTACCCTTCCGCGAATGCTCAGGCGCACCTTGATCACCTTGGCCATCGGCTTCTCGCTGCTCACCACCGGCTGCGACGGCCAGGACTTCACAGGGGCATACGACAACCCGCAGGCGCTGGCGTCCGAACTCGGCTGCACCTTCAATCCCGACCAGCCGCCGCTTCCCCGAACGAGGGCGTCGGGTACTTGCGACCTGCGGAACGCACCGATCCAGATCTTGTTCTTCGACGGCCAAGACGAGCGCAGCGCATATCGCTCCGAGCAGCTAGCGGAACACGAGCGCGTCGTTGAGGGTGCGAACTTCCTGCTCGTGGCCGAGAGCGCAGCGCAAGTCAACTGGGCGAGAGAACATCTCGTCCCCGGCACCTTCAAGTAGCGAACGACCGCACAGAGGTGCCGTTCCGTGACGAGCGGGCGCTGGCCACTGATCCGATCGGTAGTGCCAGCTCGCCGGTGGCTAGCCGGGTCCTCGGCGCGCACGATCCAGTGGTGCCGGGAGACCGGCTTCCGCCGTGCCGGGAGGAGTCGCGATGACGACCGCGACGACGGAGTTGGTGCCGAGCTACCTGGACGTGACGAGGCTGGCTGTGGGGTCGTTCCTGGCCCGCTACTGGGAGCCGACCCTGACCGCGTACACGCAAGACCTCCGAGCGTTCCTCGGCTGGTGCCAGACCTACGACTACGACGTGATGCGGACGACCCGTGGCGACCTGGAGCTGTACGTGCGCTACCTCGAGGGTCGCGGATATGCCGCGGCCACGGTGGTCCGCCGGTTCGGCACCGTGGCCCGTCGACGGCCGCACCACCGGCCCGATCCTGCGGACCCGCACCGGGCGGCGGATGGACCGAGCCGGCGCCAGCCGGGCCCTGACCCGGGTCGCCCCGGGCCGCCGGCATCACCCACCCGATCAGCCCGCACGGTCTGCGCCGCACCTTCTGCACCACCGGGCCGGTCGCCGGCATCAGCATCCGCGACATGCGGTACGCCATGCGGCACGCCGACCCCCGCACCACCATGCGCTACGACATGGCCAAGGCCAACCTCGACCGCCACGCCGCCCACGCCGTCGCCGCCTACCTCGCCCGTATGAGCACCGGCTGACGATCGAAGTGCCCAACGCGGGAGTGGACCCGAATCGGCAGAATGGGCTCGTGGATGCATCGGTCCGGGTGGCAGCGTTGGCACTCGCAGCTGCTCTCGCGAAGCAGACATGATGAGGCGTGCGGGTATCTGGGGCGGCGCGAGTTCTGGTAACGCGTTCCCGGCGCTCCTGCAAGGCGTCGTCAGCGAGTCTGGTCGGACGGGCGGATGTCCACGTGGCTCCCGTCAGCGAGCAGGTCGCCCCAGAAGGGGCGTTCTTGGTTGAGCTCTCTGTGGACGAGGGACCGTCACTTCTGTTTGAGGTCGCGGACTGGATCGATGGCGCCCGCATCATGGATCCGGACGGTGAGGATCTGAGCGTCGAGCAAGCGCTCCGGTATGTGATGCTGCGAATCAACGGTGCGTCCCCGGTCGAGGCCCTCAAGCGTTGTTGATGGCCGCTGCCTGCGTGCTCGGGCTCGTCGGAACGCGTGGCGAACGGCTCAGCTCAGTCGGCCCCTCGTCCGTGAAGAGCGGCGCCGCGGGGTGCTTACTGACAGGGGCCGTGACGTTGGCGGACGCCGGCGGCCTCCGTCGCGACGGGCCACACGAACCGCCACATCGAGCGGCAGAGCCCGGGCGGACTCCCCCCGCGGCGCGACTAACCGCGCCACAGGCGCACCGTGCCGGCGGGGAGGTGCACCTAGGGCCTCGGTCGACGCTCGTCGCGGTGTACGGGCCGCCGCAGGTATGCGTACCCGGCGGCCGCGATGAGCATCCCCAGTAGCACGGCGAGTCCGCCGAGCACCGGATGGGCGTCCGGTGTCCGTCCCGTCAGTGCGTTCAGGCCACCCCAGGTGGATCCGACGGTGACGCTGCCCAGCAGGAGCACGACATGGAGGTGGATGCCGTTTCGCAGGTCTACGGC
>DASVBF010000276.1:0-9755 GCA_036375975.1 Nocardioidaceae bacterium
GGCTGGAAAGCGCAGAAACACCTCGCCCCTCGGCAAGACGCTGCTCGGGGTTCAGACCCTGGAAGCAGCCGACATCGAAGAAGAAGTCGAACGTGCCCAGGCCGGCCGTCGCAAGGTCCGTCACGTCGCCCACCACGTAGGTAGCGCTCGAGAGGTCCCTGGTTCTCGCCGCTGTGATCGCGCGGGGGACGATGTCGATGCCCACGGCTTCCCAACCCCTCCGCGCGAGCTCGGGGGTGTACTGGCCACGGCCGCAGCCCAGATCGATTGCCCGACCGAGGGGGCGCGACCGCTCGGACTCCTCCCGGTCCAGCAGCGCACCGATACTCGCCGCCGCGGCCCGTCCGTAACGCTCCCACGGAGTGAGCCCGAACTGGTATGCAAGGGCGTATCCAGTACTCATCCCTCTCATCGGGCTGACCTCCCGGTGCAAGTCAAACAAGCCTCGCGAGGCGAAGGCAATCGAGCCCATCACAGCACCGAACCGAAGCCGCAGACTGCTGTTCGGGCCCGGATGCCACGGTTGGCCCCGGGAAGTGGTCCGCGACGGCTCAGTGCACCAACGTCTTGAAGGCGATGGCGAGAAGTCCGAACAGTGCGGCCACGACTGCCGACACCAGCCGCTCCTGAGTACTCAGTCGGCCACCCCTGCCGGCCATCCACCCTGCGAGAGCCAGCAGCATGGTGCTCGTGCCGAGTGCCGCGAGCACGGCGGTCCGGTACTCAGCGCCGAGGAGCCCGAGTCCGACGAGCACGAGCAGGGGGAGGGTGGACTCGGTGACGATCTCCCAGCCGTAGGTGAGCTCTTGTCGGAGTGTCTTCCAGGTCGGCCGGCGGGCGTCCGCGATGCGACGAGACACGACCCGCGCGTAGCGTTCGGCGGCCCAGTAGACGAACAGTGTCGCCAGGACGGCAATCGCGAGCTCCCAGACCGACTCTGCGTGCGAGGACGCCATCACCGCTGCGCTGACGACGACTCCCAGGATTCCTGTGGCGATGCTCTCCTGGCTGCGCACGGGGAGTCCTTGGGCGGGGCCTGGGGAAGACCTCATGGGTGCCGACCCTGCCCGTTGCCGCTCAGCCCGCGCATCCTCCCACCCGGATGAGGGGCGGGTTGCAGGGAACTAGCCCCGTCAGGACCAACGTCCCGAATGCGCCTGGCACAGGTGAACGGATGTCCCTAGCCGTGGAGAAGCTGTGGACAGGCCGACGCGAGGAACTACCGTGGACGAGGCGCAGACCGCACGGCTCCGCCTTGTCAGAGCGAAGGGACCGGGATGGGCGTCGACGATCGGGTACCGAGACAGCCCGCCGAGAACAACGAGGAGTCACCGGGGGACTACTCGTACGACATGGCCCATGACGTGGCCGCCACGGCGCACCCCGCTCGCCTCTCCACCCAGGGCGCCCGTCCCGGCCGGCATGGATCCGGAGAGACGCCGCCCCCTGACGAGGCGGGCGACTACTCCTACGACCTCGCGCACGAGGTGCCTCCGGCAAAGGAGTGAGGTTGACGCGACCGATTCCGTCGTCAGACCTCGTCTAGACTTCCGGTTCCGTTTGTCCCTCGGAGAAGCGACTGACGGTTTCCCCTGCTCGACCGACCTCGGTAGCGTGCGTGATCGACCGGCGCAGGCAGAGTTCGCTGGTCAGTGACGCACCTGGTCCCCGTGCGTACGGCGTGTGAACCGCCCGAACGAAGCCCCTGGCGGACAGGGTGGCTCGCACCCGGCACGAGCGCCCCCAGCTCAAGAAGTCGGGCTGGGGGCGCTCTGCGTCGGCACGGGGCGCGGTGACCCACTCTGAGTCGCGATCGGCTGCGCGACGTCGCCCCGCGCGGGTCTGACGAGTCCCGGGGTTGTGCCCCGGACGGGTGGCACGCACCTTCCCAGCGACCGCGGAACAGGCTGATAGTGGAACTGGAACGCGTGTTGCCGGGTCGGAACAGGGGCCAGCCCGACGACATGCGTCCGACTCCGACCGTCATTTCCTTTTGAGCGGTCACGCCCCCGCCGGCACTCGTACCCGGCGGGGGTATTTCCCTCTCTCAGGCGTTCCCTGCGCCGGCCCACTCCACGTGTCCGCTCTGCGCTGCTCGTGAAGGTCCCGCCCTTCGGCGGAGACAGGGGTCCAAGGACACTGGGCGGTCGGTTGCCGACGACGCACGATTGAATTGAGAGAGGAGGGAGGTTGGAGACAATGTCGCACGTCCAGCAGAGGGAACGTGTGACGACCGAACATCTTCCGCAGTTGTTCCGTAACCGCACGATCGACTACACGCTCATGGTCATCGGCGCCATCGTGGCCGCCTTCGGTGCCTACACGTACTTCGCACCGAGCGACTGGCTGTGGGCCGGACTGAGCGATGCCTGGTACATGGGCAGCTGGATCATCGGCGGCGTACTTCTCGCCGTCGGTTTCGGTCTGCTTGGTGCCAGTGTTCGAGACCGGTCCGGCTACTGGACCAACGGCGCCATCGCGAGCTTCGTTCTCGGCATGCTCGCCCTGGTCGGCGCGGTTGTTGCCGCGGTCGTCCTCATCATCTGAACCGAGCCTCACGGCTGCCGGTTCCCGTGATCTCGAAGCCCCCAGATCCCTGGGGGTTTCGAGCGCGACAGGTCTCAGCCAGTCGTCTCCGCGTGGCGGCTACGGGAGGCGCGCACGGGCAGCCACACGGCGAGACCCATGATCGCCATGGCGAGGGGGACATGGACGGCCGTCAGCGTGTCTTGTCCGTCATCCCGGATCAACCCACCCATGTAGGACTCGGCGACGATCAACGCGGTGAAGACAAGGCCACCAACCCACAGATCCTTGCGTGAGCGGCGCTTCCAAAGGGCGTAGGCGGTGGCGAGCACCCCAAAGGCAAGTGCGACCTCGGCGCCTCGGGCGTGGACGTCGATCCAGCTCTCGGCCGCGTCGCGCTGTCCGTCGTGCTCCAGGAAGATGCCCGCCCACAGCCCCTGGAGCAGGACGGCGAGTGCAGACACCCCGATCAACGCACTGAAGACGGGAGCCCGCGTCTCGGTGGCGGACGGGGCGCTGGTGCTACGGTCGGTCGTGGTTGTGGTCGTCATCGGCTCTCTCGTGGGGTTCGGCATCGTGAGTGGTCAGGCGGTTACCGCCGCCGTCTTCTCGGAGCAGCCTTCCCTTTCTTCCTGAGATGAGCCTGAACGTTCCAGACCTGATGGTCTGAGATGTTTCCCTCCTCGTCATTCGGGCACCTTCGAATGTCGCGCAACCGGTCCTCCGCCGTGCGGGCTCGCCAGAGGCCCATGGTCGCTACTGCGCCGATCATCCGGGCGATGCGCAGATGACCCTTTCGGGTGGTTTTGCGTGCGCTTGCACGAAACCCGCGTGAGTCTGCCCCCGTTGCACCGTCTCTGATGGTGACCTTGTCAGGAACCACAGACGCACGGGGAGACAAGAACGTGACGAGCAACCAGACCAGCAGCACTGCCCGAGGCAAGCGCGCCCGAGCCGCGGAGCGCCGCTCCGCCCTCGCGGGGAAGTGTCGCTGCGGACAGGACCTCGACGTCTGCTCACGTGAGCACTGCCCCCGCTGCGGCAGCACACTGCGCGCCGGCTGACTAGCGGTGCGGCAACGCCGAGTCAGGTAGGGCCGCTGCCTCTCGGGCTTCCTGCTCGTTGAGCGTCTCGGCCTCGAGAAGCCTGTGCGCGAGCCGGTCCAAGTTGTCGCGATGCTTCCGCAGGATGTCCAGCGCATCCGCGTAACACCCCTCGATGATCCGGCGCGCCTCGGCGTCCACGAGCTCGCGAGTGACGGCCGACGGGCCGCTGCCGTCGAAGATCGTCTGCTCCTGTCCCGGAGGTGGCAGCACGGTGAGCGGTCCGACCTCCTCCGACATACCCCAACGGCCCACCATCTGCCGGGCGATGCTCGTGACGTTGTCCAGATCCGACTCGGCCCCGGTCGTGAAGTCGCCGTACACGAGCTCCTCAGCCGCACGGCCGCCGAGCGCTCCGATGATCTTCCCGCGAAGGTACGTCGACGTGTAGCCGTAGTGCTCGGTCTCCGGAGACTGGAAGGTCACACCGAGCGACCGCCCTCGGGGAATGATCGACACCTTCCTCACCGGGTCCGCGCCAGGGGTGAGCATGCCGAGCAGGGCATGGCCGGACTCGTGGACGGCAGTCCGCTCCTTCTCCTCCGGCGACAGCATGATGTGCCGCGCAGTGCCGAGCACTACCTTCTCGAGGGCATCGGTGAAGTCCCTCATCATCACCTGGTCATGACGCCGACTGGCGGCCAGCAGAGCCGCCTCGTTGACGAGCGTCTTCAGGTCGGCCCCGACCATGCCGGGCGTAGCCGATGCGAGCGTCTGCAGGTCCACGTCGTCGCCGAGCGGCATGGTCCGCGTGTGGACCCCGAGGATCTCGGCTCGTCCGGTCTGGTCGGGAGCGTTCACCACCACCCTGCGGTCGAAGCGGCCGGCCCGCAGGAGGGCGGGGTCCAAGATCTCCGGCCGGTTCGTCGCCGCGAGGACCACCACTCCCTCGTTCCCGGTGAAGCCGTCCATCTCGGTCAGGATCTGGTTCAGGGTCTGCTCCCGCTCGTCATGGCCGCTCAGCGAGACCCCCGCTCCGCGCGCCCGGCCGATGGCGTCGAGCTCGTCGATGAAGATGATCGAGGGCGCTGCCTTCTTGGCGTGGTCGAAGAGGTCCCGGACCCGGCTGGCTCCCACGCCCACGATCATCTCGATGAACTCCGACGCCGACAGGTGGAAGAACGGCACGTTCGCCTCGCCTGCCACTGCCCGGGCAAGAAGGGTCTTGCCGGTGCCCGGCGCCCCGGTGAGCAGGACCCCCTTCGGGATGGATGCGCCGAGCCGTCGGTACCGTTCCGGGTTCTTGAGGAAGTCGACGACCTCCATGACCTCCGCCTGGACCTCATCGATGCCCGCGACGTCGGCAAACGTCGTACGCGGGCCGGCCTCTGGCCGGTAGAGCCTCGCCCTGGACCGGCCGAGGTTCCCGAGGCCGCCGGACATCCCGGCCGTGGTTCGTCGGAAGAACCAGACCAGCAGGAGGATGAAGAGCAGGGTCGGGCCGAAGCCGACGAGCAGCTGCGCGAACAGCGACGGGCCCTGCTCGGGCTCAGCGGTGACCTTGACCCCCTGGTCCATCAAGGTCTGCACGAGCTTGTCGTCGGAGAACGCGGGCCGCTGGGTCCGGAAGTCGATGACCTGGGCGGCATTCTTGCCGCGCGGGGGATAGGTCACCTGCTTCTTGAAGGATCCGGTGATCTCGTCCTCGACCGAGGTCACCTCCGCGACGTTCCCAGCCTCCACCTGCTCGTAGAAGAAGCTGTAGGACACATCGGTCTGCTGGACAGGTCCCGACAACATCGAGCTGAGTGCCCAGTTGAAGACCAATGCGAAGAGCAGCGCCCAGATCAGCCAGGGTGGGAACAGCCGCTTCGGCGGCTGTCGCTCCTGGTCGTCCCCATGGTCGGAAGGCTCCTCCGGACGCCACCCTTCGACACGCCAGGGGCGCCCACGCGACTCCGGCGCCTCCCGGCGACCGCCTGTGTCTCGATGCGCGTGCCGCAACGAAACCGCACGCGCCAACCTCGACGGCATCCTCTCCTCCGCGGACCAGTGCCCATTTCAAGACTCTGCGTCGCACTCTCGCCAAGACAGAGGCGAAGGTCCCCGCGGAAGCCCGGCAGCCATGTCGCGATCTGGTCGGAGCCATGTCTCAGGGCGTACTCAGTAAGGTACGTCTCGTCGGACAGACGGGGAACAGCAAGGAGAGACGTGACCGAGCCGGGCGCTGTGGCGGGGGAGAGCAGCCGCGTCCTCACCATCCCGAACCTCCTGAGCATCATCCGGCTGGCTGGGGTGCCGGTCTTCCTGTGGCTCGTGCTCGGACCGGAGGAAGACGGCTGGGCGCTCCTGGTCCTCCTCGTCTCGGGCATCACCGACTGGCTGGACGGGTACCTCGCACGCAAGCTCAACCAGATGTCGAAGCTCGGGCAGATCCTCGACCCCGTCGCCGACAGGCTCTACATCCTCGCGGTCGTCATCGGGCTTGCCTGGCGCGACATCATCCCCTGGTGGCTGGCCGTCCTGCTGCCGGCGCGTGACCTGATGCTCTGGGGTCTGGTGCCCTTCCTGCGCACGCGTGGCTACCACGCGCTCCCTGTCCACTTCCTGGGCAAGGCCGCGACAGCCAACCTCCTCTATGCCTTCCCGTTGCTGCTCCTCGGCGACGGCGAGGGAGTGGTGGCGACGCTCGCGAACGTATTCGGGTGGGCCTTCGCGATCTGGGGCACGGGCCTCTACTGGTGGGCAGGACTGCTCTACGCCTGGCAGGTCCGCAAGCTCCTCGCGGACCGGGACCGAAGGGCGCCGACTGTCCATGTCCGCTGACACCGACCGCAGCACGTCGGAGGACCTCCCGCCCCAGGTGCACATGCCGCTGCTGGACTACGTCACGGCGACGTCGCTCGACGCCGACTACGCCCATGTCGCGGAACGAACAGCCGCGGAAGCCCGACGCGCGGAGGCCGAGCAAGGTTCCCAGGCCGGTGACCCGACCAGCAGGCCCGCCGTCAGACCGGGAGTCGCGGCACTGGTCGTGATGGGGGTCTTCGGCGTGCTCGTCACCACCGCAGCCGTGCAGACCGCCCGCAACGCCGAGGACACCTCCAACGGCCGTGAGTCGCTCGTCACGCAGATCAAGGCGAGATCCACCCAGCTCGATGCCCGGCGTGCCCGGATCGCGAACCTCCGCGCCGAGAACGAGTCTCTCCAGAACCTCTACCTCGAGACCACCAGCCAGGGCCGAGCGCTGTCGTCGCGGCTGGAGAGGCTCCGCGTGATGAGCGGCGCGACCCCTGTCACGGGACCAGGCGTGCAAGTCGTCGTCGACGACGCGCCCGGTGCCGTGTCCGACCAGCAGCGAGTGCTCGACGAGGACCTCCAGAAGCTGGTGAACGCGCTGTGGGCCTCCGGCGCCGAGGCGATCTCGATCAACGGGCAGCGCCTCACCAACCTCAGCGCCATCCGATTCGCCGGTTCCGCGATCACCGTGAACTTCGTGTCGTTGGACCGGCCCTACACCGTCTTGGCGGTGGGCAACCCCGATACGATGCCCGCGCGGTTCGTGGACACCGAGCACGGAAGGGACTGGCTGGATCTGCATGAGGTCGCGCACCTGGAGTTCGACATGACGACCGAGCAGTCCATGAGACTGCCGGCCGCTCCTGCCCGACGACTGAGCCTCCGGCACGTGACCCAGGAGGAGAAGCCGTGATCGCGGGCCTCGGACTGCTGGTCGGGATCGTCGTCGGCCTTCTGTTGCAGCCCCAGGTTCCGCTGTGGCTCGAGCCGTACCTGCCGATCGCCGTGGTGGCCGCGCTCGACGCGGTCTTCGGCGCCTTGCGCGCTTTTCTGGACGGTATCTTCGACGACAAGGTGTTCGTGATCTCGTTCGTCAGCAACGTCCTGATCGCCGCACTGATCGTGTACCTCGGCGACAAGCTCGGGGTCGGCGGCCAGCTCTCGACCGGCGTGATCGTGGTCCTCGGCATCCGGATCTTCTCCAACGTCGCGGCCATCCGGCGACACATCTTCCACGCGTGAGGAGGTAGAGGTGGGCAGTTCCCCGGGTCGCGAGCGCCTGCTCGCCTCCCTGAAACGGCCCTGGTCGCGAGGCCAGCTCACCGCTGCGTTCCTGCTGGCGGTCGTCGGGTTCGCCAGCGTCGTCCAGGTCCAGGCCCAGGACCGGAACAGCGACTACGACGGAATGCGCGAGGAGGACCTCGTGCAGCTCCTCAACTCCCTCGCAGGCGCCTCCCAGCGGGCCGAGAACGAGATCACGCAGCTGGAGCAGACCCGCAGCTCGTTGCGCAGCGACACCAGCAGCCGCCAGGCTGCACTCGAGCAGGCGCGTCAGGAGGCGACGGTCCTCGGCATCCTCGCCGGGACCCTTCCCGCAGTCGGGCCCGGTGTCGTGGTCACCGTCAAGGACCCGGAGCAGAAGGTCGGGATCGATCAGATGCTCAACGGCATCGAGGAGCTGCGCGACGCCGGGGCCGAGTCGATCGAGATCAACAACACCGTGCGTGTCGTCGCCCAGACCGCTCTCGAGGACGGCGACGGGGGCATCCTCGTCGACGGCACCCAGGTCTCGCCGCCGTACACCTTGGAGGTCATCGGCGACCCGCACACGCTGTCCCGGGCGCTGAACTTCACCGGAGGCTTCGTCGACGACATCCAGGGGCCGAGCATCCGCGGCAAGGTGGTCGTCGAACAGACCCAGGATGTCGAGATCGCCACCTTGGCCGAGCCCCGCGAGCCGGAGTACGCCCGACCCTCCCAATCCGAGTAGCCTGCAGCCGTCCGCTTGGACAGACTGCCCTACTGCCACGAGGAGAGCCGTGTACCCCGAGGACCTCAAGTACAGCAGCGAGCACGAGTGGGTGCGCAAGCCGGGCGAGAGCGACGGTTCGCTGCGCGTCGGCATCACCCACTATGCACAGGACGCGCTGGGCGACATCGTCTACGTGTCCCTGCCCGAGCTGGGATCGGAGATCTCCGCCGGCGACACGGTCGGCGAGCTGGAGTCGACGAAGTCTGTTAGCGACGTCTACGCCCCGGTGAGCGGAAAGGTCATCGCTCGCAACGACGCCCTCGACAGCAGCCCGGAGCTGGTGAACTCCGACCCGTACGGCGAGGGCTGGCTCTTCGAGGTGGAGCCCTCCGACGACAGCGAGCTGGACACGCTCATGGACGCCTCCTCCTACCAGGCCACGCTGGAGTCCTGAGTCCAGGAGGATCGGGGAGACTCGGGAGATTCTTCCTTGAACGCCGCCTGCTCACTGATAGGTTCGAGGAACCGTCAACCTCGACTACGTGTTGAGGGTTGAGGTCCACTGCCAACGGGAGGCTGAACACATGCCGTTCTGCACCGAGTGCGGACACCGGAACCCTGACGACGCGCGTTTCTGCTCCCAGTGCGGGAAGCGTCTCACCGCCGATGAGCCTGCGGCAGGGGAGGCGCCGGGCGAGACCACCGCGACGATCACGTTCGGTGCTCCTGCGAAGCCGGAGGCGGCCGAGGAGCGCGCAGCCCTGAACGAGGCCGACGCGGCCGCAGTCGACGCGCTTCCGGCCGGCAGCGCCCTGCTCGTCGTCCAACGTGGCCCGAGCGCCGGCAGCCGGTTCCTTCTCGACACGGACCTGGTCGGCGCCGGGAGGCACCCGGAGAGCGAGATCTTCCTCGACGACGTGACGGTCTCGCGGCGTCACGCCGAGTTCCGGCGCGGCCCGCAGGGCTACCGCGTCGCTGACGTCGGCAGCCTCAACGGCACCTACGTGAACCGCGACCGCATCGACGGGGTCGCGCTGCAAGGTGGTGACGAGGTCCAGATCGGCAAGTACCGGCTGGTCTACTTCGCGAGCCACCAGGCCGCTGCCACCGGCTCCGACCGATAACCTTGCGCGAGCCGGCCGTGTCGCGGGCGAGGCTGAGCATCGGACAGGTGCTCGAGCAGCTCCGCGGCGACTTTCCCGAGCTGAACATCTCCAAGATCCGCTATCTCGAGGCCGAGGGGCTCATCGAGCCGGAGCGGACCCCCTCGGGCTACCGGAAGTTCTCCCACCAGGACGTGGAGCGGCTGCGCTACGTGCTGACCTGCCAGCGCGAGGCGTACCTCCCGCTCAAGGTGATCCGCGAGCACCTCGACGCGATCGACCGTGGCCTGGAGCCGCCGGCGCTCACCAACG
>DASVBF010000299.1:0-3494 GCA_036375975.1 Nocardioidaceae bacterium
TGGGCCGTCGTCGCGCACCGTCACGACAACTTCGCCCCCGAGGTCTTCGAGCAGCACCCAAGCCTGCGCCTCTGCCCCGACATGGCGCCTGACGTTGTCGAGGCATGCCCGGACCGCCGCGAGGACCTCTCGGGCCTGGGCAAGTGGGAGCACGACCGGTGTCCCGGGCACCGAGACATTCACATGGCCACTGGCGAGGGTCGAAAGTGCCTGCGCGACGTCGGTCGAGGCGCCCGTGCCGGTTACAGGAGCCCGCCCGGGGCCCTCGCTCTGCACCAAAGCGCGGAGCGCGACCTCCTGCTCCCCTGCCAGCTGCCCCAGCTCGGCCACCTCTCCGCCCAGCTCGTGGCCGCGGCGCTGCACGAGGGCGAGCACCTGGAGCACCCCGTCGTGCACGACCCTTGCCAGGCGGGCGCGCTCGCGCGCGGCGGCTGCCTCGTGCTCTGCGCGGTCCCGGGCGGTCGCCATCTCCTTGAGGAGCCCGGAGGTGTACCCGACGACGGGTCCACCGATCATCAGCAGGAAGATGTTCCCGTAGTTGGTCTGGTTCAGGTCAGTGCGCACCGCCACGTCGGCGACGGACACGGCGAGAGAGGCGATCAGCCCTCCCGTCCAGTGCCCCCGGATGGCCCACGCCAGGACAGCCCCCATCACCCAGAAGCCCGGGACGGTGGACGCGCTCTCAGACCCCTTCGCGAGTGGCGAGAGCAGGATCATGCCCACCGCGACGACGAGGTCTGTCAGCAGCAGCGGGAACCGACGCAGATCCGGACGGTCGTAGCCCCACACCGCGACGCCGGTCCACACCGTCATCCCGACCAGCATTGCCACCGCGACCCCGGGTCGCGCGAGAGAGTCCCAGAAGTAGACGTTGAGGATGATCGCATTGAGCAGCACGACCACGCGGAGCACCCCGAGCGCGCGGTACATCGAGGTCTCGACGGCCTGGGTGGCCGGGTCGTTGCGTGCGCTGACCCCCATCACGCCCGACACGGCTAGGACGCTTTGAGCTCGGTGTCCCCGGCCTCCGCGGCCCGCTTGGCCTCGGCGGCGGCACCCTTGCGCGCGGCCTCCTTGTCGAGGGCCTTCGCCTTGGTGGCGTACATGTCGACGTACTCCTGGCCGGAGAGCTGCATGATCTCGTACATGATCTCGTCCGTGACCGACCGCAGGACGTAGCGGTCGCTCTCGAGCCCCTCGTAGCGCGAGAAGTCCAGCGGCTTGCCGAAGCGGACCCGAGGGCGCGTGAACGAGCCGAACTTCTTGCCCGGCGGTGCGATCTCGTCCGTGCCGAGCACGGCCACCGGGATCACGGGAGCACCGGTCTCCAGGGCCAGTCGCGCGACCCCGGTCTTGCCGCGGTAGAGCTTGCCGTCGTGGGACCGGGTCCCCTCGGGGTAGATCCCGAACAGGTCACCGGCGCCGAGGATCCGCTTGGCCGAGAGGAGTGCCCCCTCGGCGGCGTTGCCGCTCGACCGGTCGATCGGGACCTGGCCGGAGCCCGAGAAGAACGTCTTCTGGAGCCAGCCCTTGATGCCCGAGCCGGTGAAGTACTCCGCCTTCGCGACGAAGGTCACGCGCCGCGGCAGGGTCAGTGGCATGAACAGCCAGTCGGCGTAGGAGAGGTGGTTGCTGGCCAGGATCGCCGGCCCCTCCAAGGGGACGTTTTCAGTGCCTTCGGCCTGGGGCCGGAAGACCAAGCGCAGCACGGGCCCGATGAACACCCATTTCAGCAGCCAGTAGAACACCCGTGCACCTCCCAGTCGTCGGGCAAACCCTAGCCCCCTTTTGTGGGCGCATGCGACGATGCCCTTGGACGTCCGCAGTACCCACCGGCGTCGCATCCACCCGTAGCGTATTGGAGTCACACCGTGCCCGTCGCCCCCCACGCCGAGCCCTTCTTCGCCACCGGCGAGCCCGACGAGGAGACCGGTCGCCGGGTCGGCGTACTCCTGAGTCACGGCTTCACCGGCTCGCCGGCGTCGATGGTGCCCTGGGCGAAGCACCTCGCGGCCCGAGGCCTCGGTGCCTCTGTCCCCCGGCTGCCCGGTCACGGCACCTCGTGGCAGGAGATGAACCGGACCGGCTGGAAAGACTGGTACGACGAGCTGCACCGGGCCTTCGAGAAGCTCAAGGCCGAGCACGACCATGTCGTGGTGGGTGGCCTCTCGATGGGTGGCGGCCTGGCGCTGAAGCTCGCAGCCGACCGCGGGCAGGACGTGTCCGGGGTCATGCTGGTCAACGCGGCCGTGGCGTCGAACAACAAGCAGCTCCTCGCGGTCCCGCTGCTCAAGCGGGTCATCCCCTCGATGCCGGGGATCGGCAACGACATCAAGAAGCCGGACCAGGACGAGTACGGCTACGACCGGGTGCCGCTCAAGGCCCTCGCGTCGATGATGGCCGGCTGGAAGGCGGTCCGGGAGGACCTCCACAGGGTGACCCAGCCGATCGTCCACTTCCGGTCCCGCGAGGACCACGTCGTGGACCCGTCCTCATCGCGGATCATCGCCAGCAAGGTTTCCTCGACCGAGGTTCGGGAACGCATCCTGGAGAACAGCTATCACGTGGCTACGCTCGACAACGACGCTCCTGCGATCTTCGAGGAGTCGGTCGAGTTCACCCGGCAAGTGACGAGGCGATGACACGCACCCCCGACGACCCGAACGACCCCGCCGACGGCGGGGCCAGGGGTCGTGACGAGGGGGCCAGGGGGAAGCTCGACGAGGATGCCGCCTGGCGCGAGATCATCTCGCACTACGGCGACGAGCCGGTGGTCGACGAGCTCTCGACCGAGGACTCCCCGGGCGTCGAGGAGCCACCTGCTGCGCCTCCGGAGCCGCCTTCTGACGAGCGGCTACGCGGCCTCTTCCGACCGGCCTGGGACGACCCGCTCCAGACCGGCGCCACCTGGGAGGACGAGGGCCACTTCGTCCCTCCGGACCCTCCGCCGATGCCCGTCCTGGACCCACGTCGCCGCGCCGCGTGGGCGGGGCTCTTCGGGTCCCCCCTCCTCATGCTGGTGAGCGTCGTACTCGGTTTGACACTGCCGCACTGGGTGATGTTCTTCCTCGCCGTCAGCTTCGCCGGCGGCTTCGTCTACCTGGTCGCCACCATGCCCAACCGCAGGGACGGATCCGGCGACGACGGCGCGGTCGTCTAGGAGCGGTCAGGGGAAGCCTTGGTAGTCAGGGCCGACGTCGATGGTGAATACCCGTGTGACCCAGGCGTACTGCAACACCAGTTCCAATGCTAGAGCGCACGCCAGGATGAGCCAGTGCACGAGGCCGGGGCGGCCGGGCTCGTCATGTTGCTCGCCTGCCTCCGGAAACGGCCACCACGGAACCATGGCGAGCATCAGATACCGGACGACACTCATGGTGGGCTGGGTGGCCAGCAGGATGTAGACCGGGTAGATGGCGACCCAGGCCCGAAGCTCGAGCCCCCACCGGTGGGAGGGACTCCTGAACGCAAGGAACAGGAAGAGCGACAGAAGC
>DASVBF010000314.1:0-9845 GCA_036375975.1 Nocardioidaceae bacterium
AAGCTGGTCCCCGCGGACCTCGACGACGTCGTGGGCCATCGGCGCATCCTCGACGGGAGGAACGTCCTCGACCCGACCCTGTGGCGGGACGCGGGCTGGGAGTTCCGCAGCATGGGTCGCCGCTGACCGTGGCTCGACCGCCCCGGCTCAGGGAGTTCCTCGAGGACGCGGCCGACCTCCTGGTCGTGCTCGCTCCGGGCTCGGTTGCCTCCTCGATGGCAGCGCTCGGCCTTCCGGAGACCGCGCAGTTCGCCGAGCTGGTGTCCCCGGTTCCGCGTCCCCGCGACCGGGACGCCGTGCTGCTCGCCGTACACGATCTGGCGGC
The DNA here is from genome assembly GCA_036375975.1 of Nocardioidaceae bacterium. GTDB lineage: Bacteria > Actinomycetota > Actinomycetes > Propionibacteriales > Nocardioidaceae > Nocardioides_C. The sequence goes on from DASVBF010000314.1 coordinate 326, forward strand.
ACTTCGCCGGGCGGCATCGGCACTGGGCAACCTCGGAGCAGCTCACCGGGTCGGGATCTGGATCGAGCGGGAGACGACACGACTACCGAGCGTGACGCCAGCACCGGAGTGGCCACCGCTGGACGAGATCGTCGCCTCCCGGAGGGGCGACCAGTTCGTGCTGCTGACGTTCTCGTCGCCTGTGCAGGTGCGTCCTGTGCTCCTGCACATGGCGCGTGCCGCGTCCGCGACCCGCTCCCACGCCCCGGGTTGGCCGACGATCGGCGCGCACCGTGACCAGCCGAGACACTGGCCCGTCGCCGACCCCGCCGCCACGGTGGCGCTTCCCGGCCGCCTCTTCGACGGGTCGGTGGACGCACCCCCGGACCTCGTTCTGACCGAGCGCTCACACGCGGTGCCGCCGTCGTTCACCGAGGTGGATCATCACGTGCTGGGACGAGCTCCCCGAGTGACCCAGGTAGAGCAGGACCTCACCTGGGAAGCGTTCGGCACACTCACCGCGGCTGAGGCCGAGGAAGCCCTGCAACGACGAGGGCCGCTCTCGCTGGGGGCGGTCGACGAGCACGTGGTCAACCCGATCGGGTTCGCCCGGGATCCGCTCGGCGAACCGGTGCCGTTGCAGGCAAGGTCCGAGGCAAGCCTCGCTGTCGCCGCGACAGCCGGTGGCCCGGATATCGTCCTGGACGCCGACCGAGGGGTCAGCGAGGCTGACCTCCCGGCCCTGCGGCGGCTCCCGGGAGTTCGCCTCGACTGGGACGGCGGTCGGGGGCCGCAGAGCTACTGCCGCGTTGTGGCCGGGCTCGCCATGGCGGGCGTCCCGCTGGTCACCGGGAATGTGCCCGCCTGGGCCCGGAAGCTCCTCGCGCCCGAGCTGGTCGGAGCCTTCGGTGCCCCGGACGAGCTGACCGACCGTCTGCTGCGTGAGGAGCGCAGCGTGCGGATACGTCGGGCGGCCCTTCGCAACCACGCCAGCGGGCCGTGGCGACGGGCACTGGCCGAAGCGCACAAGCTGCAGAGCACAGCGCCACCGCGGATCAGCGTGCTCATGGTGACGCGGCGCCCCGACATGGTGCCGTTCGCGCTGCGCCAGGTCGCACGTCAGCGCGGCGTGGACTTCGAGGTCGTACTGGCTACCCACGGCTTCGAGGCGGACTCGACACACCTCTGCGAGCTTCGGGAGCGTGGCGTCCCGGTGACCGTGTTGTCGGCGGACTCCTCCCTGCTGTTCGGCGAGGTGCTGAACCAGGCGGCCGAGCACGCCTCCGGCGACGTTCTCCTCAAGATGGATGACGACGACTGGTACGGCCCCGACTTCGCCGCCGATCTCCTGCTGGCCCGCGGCTACAGCGGCGCCGAGATCGTGGGGTGCCCAGCCGAGTTCACCTTCGTCGAGCCGTTGTGGCTCACGACGCGGCGGCCGGACTCCACCGAGATCTACCGCCCCTTCGTGGCCGGGGGGACGATGATGATCGACCGCGCGGCTTTCCGAACGGTGGGCGGCTTCCGCCACACCCGCAAGTACGTCGACGCCAACCTGCTGAGGGCCGTCACCGACGCCGGCGGTAGCGTCTACCGGTCGCACGGGCTCGGATACGTCCTGCGCAGGGGCAGCCAGGGCCACACCTGGGACCCAGGCCTGGGGTACTTCGTCAAGGGGAAGAGTGCCTCCGTCCAGTGGCGCGGGTTCCGCCCCAGCGGCGTTCTCGATGCCGACCCGGCCGACCTGCCGTCGAAACCCGCGAAGGAGAGGCTCCCCTCATGAGTGCCGCACGGTCTCCGCGCGTCAAGGCGAACGACTGGAGCGTCCTCGGAAGCACACCGCTGCATCGCTGGGACCCGAAGCTGGCGGTGAGCATCGTCATCCCGGCCTTTCGGGCGGAGCGCACGCTGCCGTACACGTTGGCGGCGCTGGCGGCCCAGTCCTACCCCGGTCACCTTCTCGAGGTCGTCGTGGCCGATGACGGCCACGAGCCGCCACTGGAGCTGCCCGAGATCCGCCCGGAGAACACCCGGGTTGTTCGCACGACGGCGTCCTGGGGCCGTGCCCGGGCCTGTCACGAGGGTGCGCGGGCGGCTGACGGCGACGTGATCCACTGGCTCGACGCCGACATGGTCCCGTGCCGCCACGAGGTGGAGGCACAGATGCGGTGGCACCACCTCCTCGACCATGCGGTCGTGCTCGGGCACAAGGCCTTCGTCGACGCCGACGACCTGCCGACAGTCTCGGCTGTGCACGACGCGGTCGACAACGACAAGGTGGCCGACCTCTTCGCCGAGCGCTGGTCGGAGGAGCACGCCTGGGTCGAGAAGATCTGGCAGCGAACGGGCCAGCTCAGGCGCGCCGGCTTCCGAGCCTTCCACGTCCATGTCGGCGCGACAGCCAGCGTCAATCGGGACCTGTACGAGGACGCCGGTGCGATGGACCCCGGCCTGAAGCTCGGCGAGGACATCGAGCTCGGCTACCGGCTGGCGATGAAGGGCGCCGTCTTCGTACCTGACCGCGACGCGACGAGCTGGCACCTCGGGCGCTCGACGCTCATGCAGAAGGAACTTGAGGTCCAACGCTTCAACGCCCCTTTCATCGCCGAGCGCGTCCCGGACTTCCGCAAGTTCCGGGAGGCCCGCGGGCGGATGTACAAGGTGCCGTTCGTCGAGGTTGTCGTCGCGGCCGAGGGCCACTCGTTCGAGGAGGTCAAGTACACCCTCGACGGCGTGCTGCAGGCGGTGCCCGGCGACGTCCGCTGCGTGCTGCTCGGCCCATGGTCGCAGCTGCGTGACGAGCGACGAAGCCCTCTGGAGGATCCCCTGCTGGATCTGCGGCTGGTGCACGAGGAATACGGCTCCGAGGGTCGGGTGGAGTTCCGGGAGGAGCTGGCGCCGACCGCCTTCCCCGCTCTCTTCCGCCTCCATCTCCCCAGCGGATGGCGGCCCGGCGAGACGACGTTGGACGACCTTGCAAAGGACATGCAGCTGCGAGCGCTCGGACTCCGCTCCTCGCTCCTGCCCGACGGCCGGGTCGTGCGCCTCGAGCGCACGGCGGCGTTCGAGCGGGCGAACCGAGTGCTCGAGGAGGGTGAGGACGTCGACGACGTGGTGGACGCGGTCTCCGCCACCTGGTGGTCCGAGGGCGTGGAGGATGGATTCCTGCATCCCGAGCACGCGCCGGAGCCCACCGCCGACGTCGCGAACCGGCGCCAAGACGATCCGATGAAGGCACCCGCGCGGGGCGAGGCGCCGCCTCCCGCGCCAGGGACGGCTCGGCGTGTCGCCTCGGCGCTACGCCGCCGTATCAGGCGCTGACTGCCACTCCGGGCGGCCGGCTTCCTGCTCGCGCATGAACTCCGTCCTTGGACTTCCAGCGCCGTGCGGGCCGCTCCACGACCACGAGGCTCACCTGCGCTGCCACCAGGGTGAGTGCGATCGACACGAGCGACTGCCACCAGCTCAGGTTCATCGTCGGCCCGCCCAGCCAGACCGCGAAGACGCCGTTCCAGAGGTAGGCGGCGTACGACACCGTGCCGAGCCAGAGCAGGGGCCGCCACCTTCCCGACACCGTGCGCCAGTCACGCAGGTGGAAGACCAGCACGATGGTGGCCGCTGCGATGAGCGGTCCGAGCAGCAGGTAGGTCACGAGCCAGCTCTTCAGGACCGGGGCGAAAGCGATGGACAGGAGGACCCCGAGCGCGATGAGCGAAGCCGTCGTACGAGCCTGCCCGTGGCACGGCAGCACCGCAGCCACCCGGTCCTGGTAGAGACGGGCGCTCGCTCCGAGGAGGAGGACGAACGCCCACGAGGTCGGAAGCACGTAGGCGTCGCGCGGCTCGTCGACGGCAACCACTCCGACGAAGGAACTGGCGTAGAGACCCAGCAGCAGCACAGCCAACCGCGTGCCCCGACGGCCACGTCGGATCCACACAAGGAGGAGAAGGGGCCACAGCACGTAGAACTGCTCCTCCACGGCAAGCGTCCAGAGGTGTCCGAGCGCCGGCGACGCATGAGCGACGAAGGCGGGGACGTCTGCGGTGTAGGTCAGCGCCACGATGACCGACGCGAGCCACCTGTCCCGGTCTCCCCCGATATCGACCGTCAGCACCGCGACCGAGAATGCGCCCAGCATGAACACCATCGCAGGCAGCAGGCGTACAGCCCGGTCCCGGTAGAAACGCCCGAAGTCAGGTCGGCCGGCGCGTTCGACCTGCCCCAGGAGCACCCCGGTGATGAGGTAGCCGGACAGGGCGAAGAACATGACGACGCCCACGATGCCCGCACCGCCGACGTCCTCGGCCCAGCCGTGTCGGATCATCACGAGGAGGATCGCAAGCCCCCGCACGAGGTCCAAGCCCTCGATGCGGGTAGGTCGGAGCAAGGCCGGTGTCCTCGGGTGCGCGGGTGGGAGATCCAACCCGCATGTACCCGCTCCGAAGCCGCCCATTCAGGGCGAAACGGACACCTCCCCCGACAACAGGTAGCCGGGCTCAGCCGGCGAAGCGATGGTCGAGGCCGTATCCGAGCAGCTCGAAGTCTCGCTGGTAGATCGTCTGGACGAGAGCAACGCACTTCTCGTCGTAGTACTGGGCGATCTTGCGCCGGGCGTTCGTGGTGTGTGAGGTCCGCTTGTCAAGCAGATCGTCGGGGACCGTCATGTCGAGATGGCCGATGACCGACAGCAGATCGGCATGGAAGCTCTCGAACCGGCCGATGAAGCCGTAGCTCACCCTGCCGAGCGACAGCAGGTGGGACTGCGGAGCCCAGTGGATGTCCATCTCCGCCGGCTCCTGTTGGGCGACACGATGCAGGAAGTCCACGAAGGAAACGTCATCGTCGGGCCGGAAGCCCAGCTTGGGGAGGCGAATGTCGCGCAGCCACTGCTCGCCAGCGATCTTCTCCAGGTAGCACGACAGCGCCCTCGAGTACGGGTTGCGGACGAAGCCGAACCTGAAGTAGGGACTCCCCGGCCCGAACAGCTCGTCCAGGTCGAACCCGTCGCGGAGCGGAGCACCCAGAGGCGACGTCGACCTCTCATGGACGGAGTCGGGCTCGTCGTGGGGTCCCCCGCCGTGCTCGCTGCACTGCATCGCCCGCTTGACGACGGTGCAGCCGGCCTTCGGCACCTCGACGAAGACAGCCTGGTGTCGACGCGAGATGTGGGTCAGGTAGTTGACCCGCCCCCCGCCGTAGTCGAAGTACTTTCTGTGGCCGGGCACAAGGGAAGGCTAGTGGAACCGACAAAGCGGGTGAACTGCTGTCTCATGGAGGCATGGGCCGGCTGCGACGTGTCACGATGGGCCGGTGAACCAGGAGCGCCAGCTTGCAGGCATCGACCGCCCCAGCGACCACGTCACCGTGGGCGTCGGAGCGGGCGCTGCCGGATTCGGGGACTACGAGCGCGGCGGCGGGCCGGGTCTGGCCACGCAGGACATGGTCCTCAACATCGGCCCGCAACATCCCGCCACGCACGGCGTACTCCGTCTGCGCCTCACCCTCGACGGGGAACGGATCGTGGACTGCGAGCCGGTCATCGGCTACATGCACCGCGGCGTCGAGAAGCTCTTCGAGGTGCGCGACTACCGTCAGATCATCGTGCTCGCGAACCGGCACGACTGGCTCTCGTCGTTCGCCAACGAGCTCGGCATCGTGCTCGCGGTCGAACGGATGCTCGGCATGGAGGTCCCGGTCCGGGCGGTGTGGCTGCGGACCCTGCTGGCGGAGCTCAACCGGGTGCTGAACCACCTGATGTTCATGGGGTCCTACCCCATCGAGCTCGGCGCGATTACGCCGATGTTCTACGCCTTCAGGGAGCGGGAGACCATCCAGCAGGTGATGGAGGAGATCTCCGGCGGGCGCATGCACTACATGTTCAACCGGGTCGGCGGTCTCAAGGAGGACATGCCGGCAGGGTGGCTCGACCGCTGCGCCGCGGCAGTACGAGCGGTCCGTGCGCGGCTGCCCCAGATCGAGGACCTGATCTTCGGCAACGAGATCTTCCAGGCGCGTACGCGCGGCGTCGGCCTCCTGTCTCGGGAGCTCATCGACGCGTACGGCGTCTCGGGCCCGATCGCACGCGCCTCGGGTGTGGACTTCGACCTGCGCCGTGACGAGCCGTACCTCGCCTACGACGAGCTCCTGGCGGACGGCGTCATGCGGGTCGCGACGCGGTCGGAGGGCGACTGCTACTCCCGCTTCGGCCTCCTGCTCGACCAGGCGTCCGTGTCCCTCGACATCGCCGACGCGTGCATCGATCGGCTGCGCTCCCTCGACAGGGGGCCGATCAACGTGCGGCTGCCGAAGATCCTCAAGGCTCCGGAGGGGGCGACGTACGCCTGGACCGAGAACCCCCTCGGCATCAACGGCTACTACCTGGTCTCCCGTGGTGAGAAGACACCGTGGCGGATGAAGCTCCGGACCGCGTCGTTCAACAACGTCGCCGTGCTTCCGGAGGTGCTGACCGGCTGCGTCGTCGCCGACATGGTGTCGATCCTCGGTTCGATGTTCTTCGTGGTCGGCGACGTCGACAAGTAACGGGGGAAGTCGGCACCTTCAGGTCGCTCCGCCGCCTTTCGCGGCACTTGTTAGGTTGGTCGGGGATGTTTCACCCAAGTCTGGAGAGACCTTGAGGATCGCCACGCGGCTCGTCCTGGCGGCTGTCGTCATAGCTGTGGTCGCCGTCTGGACGCCCGTGCTCCTGAACTGGCGGGACGGTAGCGCCGGCGACGGGATGAGCAGCGATGAGAACACCCCGGCTGCGCGCAACGCCGCCGGCGACACACCTCGGCCCGGCCCGGCCTCGCGGCGGGGGGTCTTGAGGATTCTCCCGAGGGTGGCGCAGCCCGGCAACACGCCTGCCAAGGCCGACGCCGCCGGAGTCCTCGTGACAGCTCGTTTCACGCCGGCGCAGAAGGGCGGTGTGGTCCTTCTCGAGCAACGACGGGGCAGCCGGTGGCAGGTCGTGAGCAGCGCCTCCCAGGACGGGTCGGGGACCGCTGACTTCACCGACGTCGCGCCACCCAGCGGCCAGGCAGCCGTCTACCGCGCAACCGCGCTGAGGCCGAACGGCGACCGCGGCGTCACGACGAACGCGATGTCCTCGAACAGATGGACCCTGGCCTTCGGAGACCAGTTCGACGGCTCGACGCTCGACACCTCGAAGTGGGACTACCGAGCGGTCGGCGTGTACAACCCCGAGGGGAGCCGAATCTGCTCCAAGAGCGACCCCCGGGCCGTCGCCGTCTCGGGCGGCACGATGGAGCTCAAAGCCATGCTGGACCCCGAGCGGATCGGCCAGCCCTGTGAGACGCCCAAGAACGGCACCCTCGACTACTACCTGAACGGGCATGTGTCGACCGAGGGCAAGTTCGACTTCACCCACGGCGTCGCGGCGGCCCGGCTCAAGTTTCCGCGGAGCCGCGGCCAGCACGGCTCCTTCTGGATGCAGAAGGCCGCGGGAGCCGCTTCCATCCCTGGGAACCCGGCCAAGAGCGGCGCGGAGATCGACGTGGTCGAGTACTTCGGCGACAGCTACCCGGGTGGCGGCCTGGCGTCGTTCCTGTACTACCTCAACCGGGCCAACGAGAGCGAGAAGGTCGGCGGCGTCTGGCCGAAGGTCACGCGACAGCTCCCGCCCGGTGACGCGTGGTGGCGCAGCTACCACGTGTTCTCGGTCGAGTGGACGCCGAAGAAGTACATCTTCCGCGTCGACGGCCGGGAGATGTTCCACAGCAAGAAGGGCGTGTCCGGCGTCAAGCAGTTCCTGGTCCTCAGCCTGCTCACCTCGGACTGGGAGCTCCCGAAGATCGAGAAGAAGTCGCTGCCCAGCACGATGAACGTCGACTGGGTGAGGGTCTGGCAGCGGAGCCCTTCGCAGGGCTGACGAGGCTCCGCCCACGCTCCGGGCCTGACTGGCTACAGGAGCCCCTTCTCCTGGAGGTACTCCGCGGCCACGTCCTTCGGCAGCTGGCGCTCGGCGTCGACCTTCGCGTTGAGGGTCTTCAGGTCGTTCGTGGTGAGGACGGCCGAGAGCTTGTTGAGCGTCGACTCGGCGTCCGGGTTGGCGTCGAGGAACTTGGTGCTGAGCACCGGGACCAGGTTCTCGGCGTTCTGCCAGTTCTTGTCGTCCTCGAGCACGACGAGCTTCAGCTGGTCGATCTGGCCGTCGCTGGTGCCGACCTGGCCGAGCTGGACCTCGTCATCCGTGAGCGCGTTCTTCGTCTGAGGGGTGCCGAAGCCCAGCGGCTCGAACTTGCTGATCTTGATGCCGTAGACCGACTCCAGCCCCTTCTGGCAGTCGGGTCGGTCAGGGCAGTCGGCGGCGGCCGCCAAGGCGATCGGCTTGCCGAGCTTGCCCAGATCGCTCAGAGAGTTGACCTTGTTCTTCTGGGAGAAGTCCTGGGTCACCGCGAAGGCGTTGGCATCCTCGGCCTTGGCCGGCTCGAGGGGGGTCATGTTCCTCGGCTTCGCCAGCTTGGCCAGCTCGTTCATGGTCACGTCGAGGTCGGGCGAGGCGACTGGCTTCGCGTCCGGACCGTTGTCCTCGCGGTTGAGGTACTCCGTCATCGACGAGGCGTACTCCGGAGCCACGTCGACCTTGCCGTCCTGGAGCTCTCCGGCGTAGATGGCCCGGTCCGTCACACCCTTCAGCGTGATGTCGTACCCGGCCTTCTGGAGGAGCTGCGAGTACATCTCCGCCATGATCGACATCTCCGTGTAGTTCTGGTAGGCGATGACGACCTCGCCCTTCCCGCTACCGGAGCCGGAGTTGCCCGAGTCGCTCTTCAGGGCGTCGCCACCGCTGTTCCCACAGGCGGAGAGCAGGAGCAGGGGTGCGGCCATCGCGACCACCATGCTCCGGCGGAGGCGAGTCTTCGTCCGAGGTGACATGACAGTCATCGGCGCTGTCCCTTCTGTGTCCCGCGGTGGTCGCCGCGCGTGTCCGGTGGGCGCCGTGATGCACCCGCGCATTCACTGTACCGACGAGTGGCGCATCTGGCCCGGGTGGGCGTCACGGAGACCAACCTTGCCAACGCCCTCGGCCTGTGCGACTACCACCACCACCTCGCCCACCACCTGCGCCGAGCCGCCGTCGCCTGGCACGATGACCGCTATGTCCGACTGTGACTCCTCGCCGCACGCAGCGGCAGGGCCTCCGCCCTCCGTGGTCGTCGACTACGACCCGGGCTGGGCAAGCGACTTCGACCTGCAGGAGCTTCTGGCGGCGGCCCGACGCACCTAGTGCGAGACCGAATCGGCGGTCGAACGAGCCTCCGGGGCGCGTTGCGATTCGGACGTCCGACGCGCCCGACCGACCGGGTCGACGTACCGCTGCAGCAGCGCCATCGACCGTTCGAGCACGAGCGCGAAGACTCCCACCACGATCGCGCCGGCCAGCACCTCTGACACGTCCTGGCGGTTGAACCCGAGGGTGATGATCCGGCCGAGGCCCGGGCCCGCGACCAGGGCCGCGATGGTCGCTGTCGCCCATACTTGTACGACGGCGAGGCGCACGCCCGTGACGATCAGAGGCATC
>DASVBF010000379.1:0-4383 GCA_036375975.1 Nocardioidaceae bacterium
TGTAGCGCTCGTCGCAAGCAGCAGGAGCGGGAAGCTCAAGTTGCGGCGCTGACGTCGTCGCATCGTCTGCGGCCTGATCGGCGGGTCAAGAAGACACAGGTCCAGAGCCCGCCGGTCAAGCCCGCTCCATGACCTCCTCGCGCTGCCGTCTGCGCGGTCAGGTCGAGAAGACCCATCTGCCTACGGTGTCGGCGAAGCCGTCGGAGACGTGGAGGATCGACTCGACGAGGCGGCGGTCGACGGGGTGGGCGAAGGGCTGGGGCTCGAGCTCCGGCTGGGCGCCTCGGTCAGAGGTGGCACGGCGGTCTCGTTAGTGGTCACGCTCGGACTCGACGATGGCTCGGCGGACGTCGTGCCGCTGTCACTCGGCAGGGTCGATGACGTGCCCTGGCCCGGCCCCGTGGGCTGAGGGTCGTTGCCCCCTCCCCCGCCACCGAGACCGGGGATGGACGAGCGCTGGTGGCTGTCGCTGCCGCCCGTGTAGGACGAGACGGCCCGCCCGGTGATCAGCTCGAAGGCGAGGATGAGGGCCATCGCGGCCACGAACAGTGCCGCGGCGACCACGGCGATCCGCTTCCACGGGAGCCCGGCGAGCACCTCCCGCCAGTCGGGCTTGGCCGACTGCTCCTCGTCCACGAGCACGCGCGCCTCTTGGAGGTCCGAGTCCGCCCTTGACAGCTCGTCCTGGGCACCCGGATCTCCGGCAGCCACCTCGCGGGACGCCTCGCGTACGCGCCCGTGAGCCTGGCCGATCCGCGTGGCCGCCTGCGCCACGGTCCCGACCCGTTCCTTCGTGACCCTGAGGTAGTAGGAGTAGACGGCGCTGCCCAGCGTCACCGCGATGCTGCCCAGCGCAGCACCGATGACGGTTCCGGCGACGCCCACCGTGGACAGGAGTACGGCAGAGGTCACCGCGGCGAGGGCGCCAGCGATCGACTGGACCCAGTTCACCTCGATGCGTTGCTTCTCCTCGGTCACCCCTTCCAAACTGCCATGCACCCCAAGTCCCATTCCCGGGCGAAGCAGGACAACCCTCCCACTTTTCACGTTCCGCTGTGACCGGACGCACGGGCCGAGATACTTCGCCCAGGTACTCGTGTCCCGTGGTCCAGCCACGGGGCCGGCGAAGAGGGGGCTCAATGAACGTCCATGCAGGTCTGGTCCGTCGTCCCGGCACCCGGGGACGACTCGTCGGAGCTGTCACGGCAGGTGTCATCGCCGCGACCATGGCTCTAGCGCCCGCGGCGCCCGCGCTGGCCGGATCTCAGTCGCCGCCCGGTGCCTCGCAGAGCGCCGCGGCCTCCCGGACGGCCGACGTGATGACCCGCAACCTCTACCTCGGGGCGGACCTGACACCGATCATCGCCGCGATCACGGGCGGTGACCCGAACGCGATCGTCGCCGCGGCGACCCAGACCTGGAACACCGTCCAGGCCTCTGACCCCGAGCAGCGGATGGCGGCCATCGCCGACGAGATCGCCAAGGCTCGTCCCGCAGCCGTTGGCCTGCAGGAGGTGACGACCTGGACGACGTACGCCTACAACCCGGCGACCAGACAGTCCAGCAACCCGCAGGTCGCCTACGACTTCCTGGACCTGCTCCTCAAGGCGCTCGCCGACCGCGGGATGACCTACCACGAGGTCACGGACGCGACCTCGCACAACTTCACCACGCCGGCGCCGATCCCGGTGCTCGCCTCCCCGACGGCTACGTTCCCGACCAAGGCCGTCAGCCTCGCCGACCGCGACGTGATCCTGCGGCGCGACGACGTGAAGGCCTGGAACGGCCACCACGGGAACTTCAACACGATCCTGAAGCCTCCGTACGCGCCGCTCGAAGTGGCTCGTGGCTGGGGTTCGACGGACCTGCGCACGAAGCTGGCGACCTTCCGGTTCGTCAACGCCCACACCGAGGCCTGGGGCCCCGAGGCCATCCGGATCGGGCAGGTGATGGAGCTCTTCGCGGCGCAGGAGGCGATCACGCAGCAGGACGGCAGCCTGCCGACGGTGTACGTCGGTGACTACAACTCCGCAGCCACGACCGCGGGCGCCTACCAGACCCTCGACAGTCGCCTCGACGATGCATGGCTCGAGGCCGGGGCGCCGCTTCCCGGCAACACCTGCTGCCAGCTGGGCGACCTGAGCAACCAGACCTCGATCCTCCGTGAGCGGATCGACCTGGTCATGGCGAGCCCGTCAGTGGTCGCGAAGAGCGCGTACCTCACCGGTACGACGCCGATCGACCTGCCGGGTGAGACCTGGTGGGCATCCGACCACGCCGGCGTGGTGGCCCGCCTGGTCATCCAGTAGACCCCTGAGGGAGAACTGGCGCGCAGTCCCGGTGGACGCGCGCCAGTTCTTCGCTCGCACGGCTCGGACCCGATTAGGCTGTCATCGAACCCCGGCGACGTACCAGGCAGCTCCTCCACTGTTCGTCGGGCCGCACCCATCGGAGGTGGCACAGCCATGAGCAGTCGGCGCGTAGCCGTTGTCGGCGGTGGCATCATCGGCGCCGCCGTCGCCCGCCATCTCGCCCACCGGGTCGACCAGGCCGAGGTGACCCTCTTCGAGAAGGAGCACGGGCTCGCCGGCCACCAGACCGGCCACAACAGCGGTGTCGTCCACGCCGGGCTCTACTACGAGCCGGGGAGTCTCAAGGCCAGACTCTGCCGGCGCGGGGTGAGCCTGCTGCAGGAGTTCGCGCAGGAGCACCAGATCACGTATGACGAGTGCGGCAAGATCGTCGTGGCCCTGGACGAGGGCGAGCTCTCGCGGCTCGAGAACGTCTACGAGCGGTCCGTCGCGAACGGCGTGCCGGGCGTCCGGATGGTCGACGCCGACGAGATCCGGGAGATCGAGCCGCACTCCCGAGGACTTCGCGCTCTGCACTCACCGCACACCGCGATCATCGACTACAGGGTGGTCACGGACGCGTTGGGCGAGGACCTCCGGGCAGCCGGAGGGACGGTGCGCCTCGGCGAGGAGGTGACCCACGTCGACGAGCACGACAGCGGCGTGCGGCTGATCACCCCCGTGGACCACCAGGACTTCCACCTGGTGATCGCCTGCGCCGGGCTCCAGTCCGACCGGGTCGCCCGGCAGGCAGGCGAGTCGCGCGACCCGCGGATCGTCCCCTTCTACGGCGACTACTTCCTCCTCTCGCCCGAGAAGAGCCACCTGGTGAACGGGCTCATCTACCCGGTGCCGGACCCGCGCTACCCGTTCCTCGGGGTGCACCTGACCAAGCGGGTCGACGGCGCCGTCATGCTGGGCCCGAACGCCTTCCTGTCGATGGGACGCGAGGCCTACCGACGCGGGCAGTTCAAGGCCAGGGACCTCCGCGAGGCGGTCGGCTTCGGCGGCTTCTGGCGGTTCGCCGCGGGCAACGTGCCGGCTGCCATCCGTGAGTCGCGTACGGCGATGAGCTCGGCCAGGTTCATCGCCGAGGCATGTCGCTATGTCCCCGACATCCGGCCGACCGATGTGGTCCGGGGCCCCCGGGGTATCCGGGCGCAGGCGATGGACGCCAAGGGGCGACTCGTCGACGACTTCGTGATCACGGGAACGGAGCGGGTCGTCCACGTCCGCAACGCCCCCTCCCCCGGCGCCACGTCGGCACTCGCCATCGCCGAGCACATCGTCAGCGAGGCGCTCCAGCGCGGCGGCCTCGGCACACCCGCCGAAAGAGCTCACGAGCTCTGACCGCGCCCCTCGGATCGGCGCGGGGGCGTAGCGTTCGACCGAAGGTACGAACGCCCGCGCGACCTGGAGGAGCACCCAGCACATGGACACCGGACTCCACGGCAAGACCGTGCTCGTCCCCGGATCGACCTCGGGCATCGGCCTGGCCTGCGCCCGGGCGTTCGCGGCAGAGGGAGCCAACGTGGTGCTGGCGGGACGGCGCGGGGAGCTCGCCGAGAAGGAGGCCTCGTCCCTGCCCTCGGCGATCGGCCTCAGCGTGGACATGAGCGATCCCGCGTCGCCGGCGTGGTTGTACGACCAGGCCGTCCACGCGTTCGGGGCGGTCGACGTACTCATCCTGAATGGCGGCGGACCCCCGGCGGCGCGTGCCCTCGAGGTCTCGACCGAGCAGCTCGAGACAGCCTTCCGGACGCTGATGCTCCAGCACCACCGGCTCGTCGAGGCCGCGCTTCCTCCGATGCGCGAGCGCGGTTGGGGGCGGATCGTCGCGGTGGGCTCGAGCGGCATCCAGGAGCCGCTGGACATGCTGGCGCTCTCCAACACCGGCCGCGCGGCGCTGTCTGGCTACCTGAAGACGCTCGCCTCCGAGGTGGCGGCCGACGGCGTGACGGTGAACATGGTGCTCCCCGGCCGGATCGACACCGAGCGAGTCGCCGCCCTCGACCGGACGCGCGCCGTGCGG
>DASVBF010000168.1:0-2670 GCA_036375975.1 Nocardioidaceae bacterium
CCAGGCCGGCCAGCTCGGCTCCGTTGGTCTCGGTGGCGCCGTCGCCGTCGAAGTCTCCAGCAGCGGTGGCGTCCGCGCTGGCCAGGACGCCGAGCTCGAGCAGCTTCCCGTCGAGGTAGTAGGCCCCGCTCTGCTCGGTCACAAGCCCGGTGACCGTGCTGGGAGTCGGGGTCGGATCCGGGCTCGGGCTCGGCGTCGGGGAGTCCTGCTCGTCCGGGGTGGGCGACGCGGTGTCGGACGGGGGCTGCTGGTCGGGGGTGGAGGACGACCCGCCGTCCGTGCTGCCTCCCGTGGCACCACCGGGGTCGGAGGGGGAGGTGGTGCCTGTCCCGGAGCCTCCTGGGCCGCCCGCGTCCGTCCCGCCGCCTGTGCCACCTCCGCCGGAGCCGGGGCCCGCGGAAGGGGTGGGTCCCGGGCTCGACGTACCAGAGCCGGAGCCCCCGCCCGTGCTGTTTCCGCCTGTCCCGCCGGTCGAGGCCGTGGTCACCTTCACGGTGGTCTTCTTGCCGCCTGTGATCCGCGTGCCCGCGGAACGCTGGATCGACGTGCCGTGCTTCTTCTTCGTGCTGGCGATCGCCTGCTCGACCGCGGCCTTCACCTGGGCCTCCACGCCTCTGCTCACGGTCAGTGGGACGCCGCCGAGGGCAGGACCGCTGAGCACCGCGGTGGACGCCATGACGCCGTCGGAAGGCGTGACGACCTCGAAGTCGCCGCCGGCGTACAGAGCCTCGTAGGCCATCACCAGGGCGACGTACTCGTCGGAGTCGTTGTATCGGTAGACGGCCTTCTGCATCGCCGCCGCCGAGGAGAGGCCCTGCTCGGCGCCCGCGCACAGGTAGACGCCCGCTCCCAGGGCGGCGTCATTGATGTCGTCGATCGAGCGGACCCCGTCGCCGTCGGCATCGACGCCGACCAGGCTCCAGGTGGACGGGAGGAACTGCATCGGCCCCACCGCGTGGTCCCACTCGGTGTCGCCGTCCCATCGACCGCCGTCGGTGTCCGGAATCGCCGCTACCGGCCCCTTGCCGTTCAGGGCTACCCCGACCACTCGCGGACTGGAGAGCCCGTCCGATGACAAGGTCGCGCCACCGAAACGACCGTGGTCTGACTCGACACGTCCGATGGCGGCCAGCAGCGTCCACGGCAGTTCACAGGACGGCTTGACCTTCGCGATGATGTCTGCCGCGCGCTGGTAGGCCATCAGCGCCGTGGCCGGGATGTCGTAATGGCCCACGGCCACACGCTCGACCGTCCGTCTCCGCGGCGTAGCCAGCGTCACGGTGGCCGTCTCCGGGCTGTCCGCCGGCCAGGTCACGGCCGGCAGCGGCTGGTCGACCGGCGCGCTGCTCGTCACGGCGCCGGTCTGACCGGGCCCAGAGCCGAGGAGAACCAGAGGCACGCCGAAGGCAAGGGTGTACACGGTGACGATGCGGCGCAGTTTCATAACACCCCCGAGTTCGACTGCGCGCCGCGGCCGGGCGGGCACGACGCAGGTTAAAGCACCTAGGAACGACGCTAGGGGAACAGGCCTGTGCCGACCTATGTCCGGAGCAAGATCATCAGTTCAGATGAGCGCCGATGGCACGGCTGAGTGAGGGGCGAAAGTGGCGTATCGGGCCAAGCCGTGGCAACCCGGCGGCACCTGTCTGTACCCCTTCTGCGCGAGGATGGGCAGATGCGCTCCGAGACCTTCCACTACACGACAGGGGACCGGGACACAGTCCTGGACATCACCGGTGACTGCACACGCTTCGTCGCCGACGAGTCAGCGGGACTGCTGAACATCTTCGTCCCCCACGCGACGGCCGGTATCGCCATCCTCGAGACCGGCGCGGGAAGCGACGACGACCTCCTGGCCACGCTCCGGGAGCTGCTGCCGTCGGACGACCGCTGGCGCCATCGGCACGGGTCTCGCGGTCACGGCCGGTCACACGTCATGCCTGCGCTCGTGCCGCCTTACGCGACTGTGCCCGTCCTCGGGGGCCGCCTCGCGCTCGGCACGTGGCAGAGCATCTGCCTGGTCGACATCAACGTCGACAACTCCCGGCGAGAGGTGCTGCTCTCCTTCGTGTCCGGCTGAGCCGGGGCGGTCGAGGCGCACCGGGACGCAGGCCCCGGACCAAGACGGCTCCAAGCGGGTCCCAAGCCGGTCGCCAGAAATTCGCGTACATCCTGCACCACCACACCGGCGAGGACACGGGAGTCTGGCCGTTCCTGATGAGCCGGGCCGACGCCGCCGGTCGCGAGACGCTCCAAGCGATGGAGGCCGAGCACGGCGAGATCGACCCGCTGCTGGAGGCATCAGCGGCCGGCTTCGCGCATCTTGCGGAGAAGGCCGACGAGGTCGTGCGGGCTGCGCTCGAGCTGCGGCCGGTGGCGGCTCGCGAGAGCCTGGGGCGGCACCTCGCCCATGAGGAGACCGAGGCGATCCCGCTCATCCAGCGGCACATGACGCCCGAGGAGTGGCACCGGATCGACGAGGAGTTCTTCAAGCAGGGCCTGTCCCTGCGCCGCCTGGCGACGCTCGTGCCGTGGGCGGCCCACGGGCTCACCGCAGCACGCGGCGGCAGGCGTTCGCCGACGCGGGCAAGCCGTTCGAGGTTCTGTGGTGGCTCTCGCGGGGGAGGTTCGAGCGCCGGGAGCGGCGCGCCTTCAACTACGTGACCTCCG
>DASVBF010000179.1:0-4659 GCA_036375975.1 Nocardioidaceae bacterium
AAGAGCGCTGCCACCCGTTCAGCTGGGCCAAGCCCGCCACGAGATCCTGCCGCGCGCCCGTCGTCACGGAACGTCAGATGCGGGACACCAGCAGCCAGCCCGCGCGCACACCGTTTCAGCGCACTGGCGCGGTAAGAGTTAGGAATGCTAAGGCCGCAAGAGCAACGCCGGTACGTACGTGGATGCCGCGCCGACCAATTCCTGTTAGCGAGGTCGCGACCGCTCCGGCCGCGAGTCCAAACGTCGCGAGGGATGCCTGCGTGCGACCGAGTCCGGTCGTCGCCCACATCGCAACCAGTACCGAAAGCACCGCCAGGGAGACTGACCAAGCGAGCCGTCTCCGCCACTTCAGCTCGGCGCGCGAGTTAGTCGTCAGCGCAATCCCGTGCGACGTGGCCAAATAGTACGTTGCACCCAGCAATAAACAGCTGACGTTCCAGTACATGGCGAATCACTCCGGCCCGTGGCAGTAGCCGCCATGATGCATCCCAACGGTTGCTAACGGTGAGTTGGGTGGTCTGCTAGCGCGATCTGGTCAGGGCGTATGCGACCAGAGTTACGCCAACGAGGAAGGCAGGAACGACAGCAAATTCTGAAGGCAAAAGGAGCACCCCTCCGACACCAAGAAGTATGAGAACCAGCGCAGCAAGAAGTAAGAACCAACCAGGAGAGCCGAGGCGGCGACCCGACGACGATTTCAACTGACCCTTAGAACTCATCACAGGTACCTCGCCCCAAAGCGAAATGGGTCACGTTCCGGCGGTGTAGACCCAAGCGAGCACGCCATCGTCGAACCGCTCGGCCGGGACCAGCGGCGGCAGCCCGAGCCCGCTGGCGTGCCCTGCTGCCGGCCGCCGCGATCTCCAGCCCGCGGACGTCGAGATCGCCGAAGTGTATTTCCCCCGCGGAACCCGTGTTCACCGTCTCACGAAGCCGCGGCCGGTTCGCGCAGCCATGTCGCTCAGGATGCGCCTGCCAACGGCACGCAGCCGGGGACTTAGGTCTCTGGCCTGGCGGGCTCGGCGGCGAGACGGTGAATTTGTTGAGTAGGTGATCGGCATGAGCATTGTTCCTTCATTGCCAGAGGCCGCCGAATCTGAGCCCTTCCCGCCCGCCGCCCGTGAGGATCTCGTGGGCGTGCGCATCGCGGCAGCCCTGATCGATTTGGCCCTGCTACTGGCGCTGTTCGCCGTCCTCGTGGTGGTGATCGGCGAGACCGACGTGAACGGGGACGGGGTCTCGTTCGGGCTCACGGGGGTCGACGCGTGGTTGTTCGCCGGACTGGTCCTCCTCTACTACTTCGGGCTCGAGGCGACCATCGGGCGGACGGTGGGCAAGCTCCTTCTCGGTCTGCGGGTCGTCCACCGTGATGGGGGTCGGCCCTCCGCTGGGGCGGTGGCAGTACGCACGGTGCTGCGGGTCGTGGACTGGTTGCCGGCGCTCTACCTGGTCGGTTTCATCGCGATGCTGGTGACGGGTTCGCGGCGCCAACGACTCGGTGACCTCGCCGCCAGGACGGGCATAGCCCGGGCGGAACACCTCCGCCACCGAGGCATCGCCGCGGCCGCCTTGGCCGCCGCTGTCGTCCTCACCTTGGCCGGGTCTGCCGGCTACGTCGCCCTCTCGGACCAGGGGGACAAGACGTACCGAGCCCACGGCGTCTCCTTCGACTACCCGGCCGGGTGGGAGCAAAGGGGTCTAGACGTCGTCGCACAAGGAGGTGGCGGCAACCGTCTGTGGGACACCACCGTCGGTATCGGCGAGAGCGACTTCGCCGCCGTCCAGGCCTATCGACTGAGGCAGCCCATCACGGCGGAGACCCTGGATGCGGTCAAGCCGGAGGCCACCTCGACCGTCGCGGGGCTCTTCCAACAGGTCGGCGGAACACTTCGCGCGGGCCCGGAAGAGATCACGGTTGCCGACATGCCCGGCCTTCGATACAGAGGCGAATACACCGCGGCTGGGACTCCCGTCGTGAGCACCATGGTGTTGGCCTTCGACGGCACAACCCAGTACTTCTTCAACTGCCAGTACACCGGCGAGAACGTGGAGGAGATCGAACAGGGCTGTACCCAGATCATGGACACGTTCAAGCTGGAGTAGCGCAGAGCCGGGTTATCGTTACCGCAGCCGACTGCGGGTTCGGCAGCCGCACCGAGTTGCCGTAGAAGCCATAGAGGCGGTGGCTGAACGCCAACAACTGGTCGCGGCGTCGAGGCGGTACGGGGGCAGCATCGCCCGGCAAGTCACGAGCCCGGGGCACCGTATGGTGACCCGGGCTCGCCGGTGTGTCGGTGGTGTCAGGCCGCGGGCATGCACCGCCGTACGACGGCAGCTTCGCGTGCAGGACGTCGGGCCGTTCCGGCGCCGGTGATGTCGATCGCCAGCACCACTCGACCGTTCGGTCGGCATGGGCACGCGGTCCGCTGTCTCGGTCAGGGCGGACTTTCGACCCGTGCTGGCTTCCATCGCGATGCCGACGCTGCTGCTCTACGGCGAGCTGGACGGCCGCTCCCCGGTGTCCCGGTCGGGGAGCAGGTCCTGGCGCAGATCCCCGATCGACCTGGTTGTGCTGCCCGGGGCCCGCACCTGACCAACGTCGAGACGCGACCGTTCAACTCGCCAGTACGACACTGGCGGGCGGACTCCACCCGATCGGACCCGGCGAGGACCTCTGGGGCTAGCGGAGGAAGTAGTCCTGCATCAGCCGGCCGGCCCACGTGGGTTGGCGCACCTCGGCCGGCACGAACTCGACCAGCACGGGCTTCAGGTCCAGCACCGGGGTGCCGTCCACCGCGTCGAGGCCGCGCACGGTCAGCTCCCGCCGGTCGACAGAGACGATCTGGCAGGCGGTGACGCCGATCCGGTTCGGCCGGCGGGGGCCGCGATGGGCGAACACCCCGACCTCCGGCAGATCCGCCCGGCCGCGGGGCCGCAGCAACTCCCGGTAGTGGGCCCTCGGCTCCGCCTGGTCGAAGACGAAAAGCACCTCGACATGGGAGAAGTCGGCCAGGCCCGTCAGGGCGTCCTCGCCGAGAGGCTCCTCCACCACGATGGTGCTCTCGACCGCGCCCCACCGATCGGTGTCGGCGGGGTCAGTCCGCGGGCTGCGCACCCGGCCGATCGGCGTCACGGTGAACGTCTGCATCCAACCTCCTGGTCTCGGCGGGACCCTATTGCCACGCGGCCGGGTGCGCTCGGAGCCTTCGTCATGGACGACGCCCGCGGCAAATGGCCAGGATTGTTAACACCCACGCGGCCTGCTCCGAAGTCTGTGCCCGAGCCCGAGCGGTCCAGTCGTGACTGCCAGCACATGGAGGAACTCTGTGGGCCCGACCACGGAGTCAGGAAGCGAGGTAGAGATCGATGAACGGAGTCGTATCTCCCTCGAGCGTGTAGCGATCGAACTCGACGAAGCCATTGGCCAGGGCGAAGCTCAGCCCGCCCTCGTTGGACGCCAAGACGACGGTCTCGATGCGCGTGGCACCCAAGGCCCGTGCTTCGGCGAGCATCCAGGCAAGGTACGTCGAGCCGTAGCCGCGCCTCCTGAACTGTGGAAGGACGCGCACGATGACCGTTGCGGTCGACGCCCCAGGACTTGGAGGCCGAAGGGTTGCATTCCCGACCGGCGTCTCCCCTTCATAAGCCAGAGTCAGATGATGCCTGGTCGCCCGTTCGGCGACCTCGTCCGGGTTCAGCGGCGCGGTGGGGATGATCTGGTTGTGGATCGCGCGCCAGAGTCCCAGCGTGTCGTCGACCACGGCCACGATGCGAAGCGGCATGGCGGCAAGCTACCTGGGCGACCGCGGGCAGATCAGCGCTGGAGTCCGTCCCAGGACCACTGCGGGATGCGCAGGCCGTCGGGCACGTCGTCCGCGGACCGGTGATAGCGGGACATGGTCGTCGTGGTCGCCCAGGCGAAGTAGTCGTGCAGCACCGCCCGGACCGGGTCGTTCTCGGTCAGTGCGACGTCCGTCAGCGCCTGATCGAAGCAGGCGATCGCCCGCCGGTCCATCTCCTCGTGCGGTCCGTTGCCGCTGTGGATCCGCACCACCGAGGTCTCGTCGCCATGGGTGTCGGAGTAGGTCGTCGGGCCACCGAGTGCCTCGGCCCAGTAAGCCGCGAGGCGCTCACTGTGCTCGGGGTGGAAGCCGTGGCTGAACGCGTGGCTGACGACCTCGTCTGCCATCACCCGGGCGTGCCACGCACGGGCAAGGCGAAGAAGGCCCTCGTCGCCACCCGCGGCCTCGTACACGGTCTGCACGCCCCAAGGATGCCAGGGGGCGTTGTGGTCGGCGAGGGCCTCAGGCGACTGACCTGGGATGAGACCGCCGCCTGGAGGGCCGACACGGGCTGGGCCGCGCGCCGCCAATCCCCGCTTCGCCGATGTGAGGCGGTTACCGTCTGCGGGCGGAGGGAAGCTGATGAGACGGCGGCGGGTCAGCGCTGGCGGCGCGCGGGCGTGGGACGAGGCCTTGGCTTTCCTCCGCGCTCATGTTCGCAGCGTGCTGGCCGCGACCAGCGTCCTGCTGGCGGGGATCCTGGTCGTCAACCTGTACCCCGGCACTCCACAGTGGAGCGCCGGGTTCGCGACCGGCTTCCTGGCGGCCACCCTGCTGGGGTTCGTGTGGTGGATGGCCTGGGTGCCCAGCGGCCTGG
>DASVBF010000281.1:0-3168 GCA_036375975.1 Nocardioidaceae bacterium
CCGCAAGGGCCTGCCGGGCCACAGGGTCCGATGGGGCCGACCGGGCTGACGGGAGCGACGGGGCCAGCGGGACCGATCGGGCCAACTGGACTGACGGGAGCAATGGGGCCAACAGGATTGACCGGTCCGGACGGCGCGACCGGCCCGGCGGGGCCGGCAGGGCCGGTCGGTCCGAAAGGTGCCACCGGAGCCACCGGAGCCACCGGCCCGCAGGGGGCTACGGGGGCGAAGGGTGCCACCGGGGCGACCGGGGCCACCGGCGCGCAGGGGCCGGCGGGACCCAGCGGTAGCACCGTCGGTTACACGCAGACCGGAGCCACGATCACCGGGTTCCACGGCGTCAGCCTCACAGCGACCGCCGCCAACACTGCCGTCAAGCTGACCGGGGCGGCCGTCTTCGCTTCCGCGACGAGCTACGTCTGCTACGGCTCGGACGTCACCGCGAAGCACACGGGTGCTCTCGTGACGTTCACGTACACGAGCGGCTCACAGTTCCAGTACACACTGAGCGGTAGCAAGTTCGCCGGCACCGACACGGTTCAGATCGTCTGCCAGGGTCACTAGCCCAGCACCTCTGGCTGTAGCGCCGGGAGTCCCCTCAGGGGCCTTCCGGCGCTACAGCTTCTCGGAGCACACTCCAGCGGGCGTCGAGATCGGTGCCGTCGAGCTTCTCTGCCGCCTCGAGGGCTTTCCCGGCGCGCTTCGAGGTGGTGCGACCGAACGCACCCAGGAGCACCCACTTGCGCGTCAGCCGTACGAGCCGGAGCCGGTCGTCGGTCAGGTCGAGCTCTTGCCTCGGGTTGAGGTAGAGGTCGACGGCGACCTTCTCCACCAGCTGTGGGTCGGCCGGTCGGCCGGTCGCCTGCTCGATCCGGTGCGCGACGAGTGACGAGAGCACCTGAATCTCACGGATGCCGGTGCGGACCGCGATCGCGACCGAGACCGAGCTCGATGCGATCATGGCCCACGGCAGCCGGGTGAATTTCGCGCCGCGGGCGACGATGCGCACCACCGGCGTGGCGAGCACGACCACCCGTTGCACCTTGTCGGCGAGCTCTTCGGTTTCTGTCTGTCCGGTCAGCCGGCGCTTTCCTTCGCTGGCCGAGGTCACGCGCTCGTCGCTGAGCAGCACGCGTGCGACTGCCGCGTCGACAAGCTGCCCGACGGCATCGACGAGAGCGGTCCGCGATCTCAGGGTCGCGGCCCCGGCGCTCCGTCCTGCCGACGTGGCAGCGGTGGCGTAATCGCGCAGCATCTTCTTCGTGTCCCCCATCTGCCGAAACCTAGGCGAAGGCAGTGGCGGCGACGGTCAGGACCTCAGCGAGGCTCCTCCGCGGTCGTGGCGATCAACAGCTGGACCGTCAGGCTGTCGAGCTCGTCGTAGGTCAGCCGAGGCAGCAGACGATCGAGGGCCTGATCCAGGAAGACGGCCGACGCCGACCGGCCCGCAGCCTCGACGTGCCAGAGCCGGTGCTTGGTGGCGGTCACCTCGATGTCCTGAAAGGTGACCGTGGCCTTCGTCGTTCGAGTCTTGCTCACCTGTCCGGAGGGGACGTCTCGTCGGTGCAGGGCACCAGTCGGCGTAGTGGGACGACCTTCGTAGTCGCTTCCCGATCGAAGCGCACGACGGCGGCGTCGTCGCCGTAGATGTACCGGAGCACGCCGACCCGTCCGCCCAGGCAAACGCGTTGGCCCGCCCGGAGTCCGCGCTCGGTACCGCTCTGCACAGGTTCGTTCATCTCGTATGTCCCCCCTCATCTGAGTAGAGGCATACGCCGGGCCGATCCTTTCGGTCGGTCTAGGGGATCGGCACCGTGACTGTCGCGATCGGCGTCGTCACCGTTGCCGCCGGAACCGTTGGAGTCGTCACGGTTACCGCTGTGATCGGCGTGCTGATGGTCACCGTCACGGGTGCTGACGGAATCGGCACAGACGGCAGAGTGACGCTGGGCATCCGCGCCGGCACTGACGTCGTGGCCTGGGCCGTGGATGCCTGGGACGATGCCGTTGTGCGACCTCCGCTAGCGCGTCGCTGCTGCGCACGAGCATCGCTCTTCCTCGAGTCGCCGGCCGGCATGAACTGACGATGTGCTGAGGGATGCCCGAGCACGACGCCGGAGCGGGTCGTTGTCGCGTCGGCGTGGGTCCCGATCGGAGCGACCGCTCGCGCGGTGACGACCCCTGTGGTCGCGACACTGGCCGCGACGACGACCGCCGCGGCGCCCTTCGCCACGGCCACCTGCGGCATGCCGGCCCGCTTCAGCCAGCGCCACAGTCCAAGGCCACCGGCTGTGATGCCGAGCGTCTGCCGGAGCCTCTTGCGGCCGCGGTGGAGAAGCATGGTGACGGCGTTGACCGACGTGCCCATCTGCCGCGCCATCTCGCCGTAGGAGAGGCCGACCAGGTCGCGGTACATCACGGCCGCCCGCTGCTCCCTAGGCAAGTTCGCAAGTGCCGCCCGAATCTCGGGCACTCCCAAGGTCTCCTGTACTGCGTACTCCTCGAGCGGTTCCGCGTTCAGACGCCGTCGCCTGAGGCGTCGGCCGGCGTTGAGCGCGATCGTGGCGAGCCAGGCGCTCGGGTTGCGCGGGATCGTGCCGCGCTGGAGTGCGCGCTGCGCATCCAGGAACGCCGTCTGCACCACGTCCTCGGCCTCGTGATGGTCGTGCAGCTCGCGCTCGACGAGGCGCACCAGCCCGGCGCGATGTTCTCGATAGAGGCGCTCGATCTCGGTCGGCACGCCTCGGTACGTTCCCGGTTTGGCGCTCTCCTAGTCGTTCCGCTGGTCGAGGCGCTGCAGCACGCTCAAAAGCCGCTCGATGCGATCGAGCAGGTCACGGTGGGGAAACATCTTTCCCTCCGTCTTTTGCAGGAGGGTGGCGATGTAGTCCTCTAGCTCCTCGCGCGTGGAGATCAGCCGCTCGATCCGGTCGAGCTGTGCGGCACTCGGAAAGTCTGTTTTCTGGACTTCGTCCAGAAGAACGCCCGTCAATTGCTGCTGCTCGGCTGTAGCCATTGGGGATGCCCCTTCCCGCATGGGCAGGACCGAATCACGGGCCGCGGCTCTACAGCCGGTGGGCGTTGACGATCCGCTGCAGGAACTGCTGCGTCCGGGGCTCGCGCGGCGAGCCGAACATCTGCTCGGGCGGTCCCTGCTCGAGGATCACG
>DASVBF010000290.1:0-2440 GCA_036375975.1 Nocardioidaceae bacterium
AAGGGCATCGCCAATGCTGCTTCTCCGGGGTCATACTTGGCCATGGCTGCCGGTGAGGTGCGTGTGCTGACCGTGCGCCAGCCATGGGCGTGGGCAATCATCCAGGGCGGCAAGGACGTCGAGAATCGAAGTTGGCCAGCCAAACACCGCGGTCCACTGCTGATCCACGCGGGCAACGCCTTCGAACGTGACGGCTATGAGACGGTGAAGCGGCTCGCCACGGTGCCACCTCCGCCGGCCAACGATTTCGTGCGCAGAGCGATCGTCGGCGTAGTCGAACTGGTCGATTGTGTGCAGGACTCGGACTCAGAGTGGGCCGTTGCTGGTCAATGGCATTGGTGCCTGAGCAGCCCACGGAAGGTTGGAGCCGTCCCATGCCCTGGCAAGCTCGGCCTGTGGCGGCCGCCGGCCAGCGTCTCTTTGTGAGCGAGTCGCTGAAGACGCTGTCGCGGCGGTAAGACGCACCTCCGCCGGTTCGTCGAACGAGCGGAAGTCGGCATGTCCGAGCGTCGCGTCCTAGATTGACTCCATGCCCATCTCGATCCGCCGTTTGCATGACGGCAGATACGCCGCCGCGGTGTCGCCACCGCATGGAGCCCAGCCCTGGCGCACAATGGAGCCCAGCCCTGGCGCACAGACGCCATGACCCAGGACGAGCTGATCCACGCGTTGCTTCAACTTCGGTGCCATCAGCAGGACATCGGCGACGCTTTCGAAGACGCAGATCCCGGCTGGGTGATGCGCTAGAGCGAAGGACGCTGAGCCCCCGGTCGCGCGCGCTCCGCGGCATGTCAGTGCGTTCGCTGCCGCCCCGTCTCGTAGGTGAACCGCCCAGCGCGCTCGCCTGCATGTAGCGCATCCGCGACCGTTTGGGCTGCCTCCCGGTCGCATGACAGACCAAGCAGGCGGCTGCTGTACCCCTCGATCAGACAGCCCTTCTCAGCGAACTCCATCGCGACTAGACCGAGAGCGGCCTCATCGGCATCCTCTCGCCAGACTCGGAATGTGTAGTTGCCTCCATCGGCGACGACGGCTGTTGCGACCAACGGACCCTCGCCGGACGCAATAACGGTGACCTCGTCGCCGAGTTGAGGTCATAGGCGAACAAAGGCACCGCGCGGATCTGTGCCGTTTCGCCATTCTCCCCTCGATGCGCACGAAGGCC
Source organism: Nocardioidaceae bacterium (assembly GCA_036375975.1). Classification (GTDB taxonomy): domain Bacteria; phylum Actinomycetota; class Actinomycetes; order Propionibacteriales; family Nocardioidaceae; genus Nocardioides_C. The sequence continues at coordinate 1,166 of DASVBF010000290.1, forward strand.
CTCCCAGACCCGTGAGGCGTCCGGCTCGGGTGGCAGCGGGAACCACACGGTCTCGTCGGACTCCTCCAAGGCGTGGACTGGGACCAGTTGCCCATCCATCAGGTGGCAGGTCACCACGGGATGCTCTCGGTATCGGTCGGTCACGACGGAAGCCTATGTTCGGCACCGCGAGCGCGCCTGCTCATCGGGACGGGTCGGACGTGGACATCTCGAGGCATCCAGCTCCGTCGACAGGCAGCCACAACGGCGCTGGTCGAAATGTCCTGGAAGATCACGTGCATATCAAGCACGAGAGCGCGGACAGCGGCAGAAGAGGGCGGTCAGCCATGATGGCTGAGCACGTTAACCACGTGGCCAGAGCTCGTGCGCAGGAAGAAGCGGCGGACGCCCCAGTCCTCGTCTTGCAGGGGATGGACGATCTCAGCACCACTGTCCCGCGCCCGCTGGTACGCGACGTCGACATCCGGCACCTCAACCGACATCTGGGGATTGCACGGCGCGGACTGGTCAGTGTCCATGACGCTGAACTGGGCACCGCCGCTCGTGCCCAGGGTTGCCACCCAGCCCAGGTTCATGAGTAAGTCTAGGCCGAGCAGTTTGGAGTACTCCTGCACTGCGGCATCGACATCGGCGACGGTCAGTATCGGCACTGCTCGAAGTAGCTCCATGACCCCCACCCTAGGCACGGACCGATCGACCTGGAGGCGCCCGCCACGACCGAGCGGATCGCGGCACGAGCGGACGCGGCAGCGCATCCGCGGGAGAACGGCCGGACGGTCCGGAGTGCGATGCTGGGGTCATGGCCCTCACGGATGCCGCGCCCACTTCACTCCCACGTACCCTGGCCCGCTGGGTGCTCGGCGCCACCCTCGTCGGCGCAGGGGCCAGCCATCTCACCTTCGCCCGGGACGACTTCCGCGCCCAGGTCCCGGCCTGGTTCCCCGTCGACGACGACCCTGTCGTGCTGGTCTCTGGTCTCGTGGAGATAGGCCTGGGAGCCGCGCTTCTGGCCTGGGGGCGTGGCCGCGTCACCGTGGGATTCGTGGTCGCGGCCTTCTTCCTCGCAATCTTCCCCGGGAACATCGCGCAGTACGTCGAGGGCAACGACGCGTTCGGCCTCGACACGGACCAGAAGCGGCTCATGCGGCTCTTCTTCCAGCCGGTGCTGGTTGCCTGGGCGCTGTGGGCCACGGCGGCCTGGCGGGACCGCCCGCGCCGTAGGTGACCGGGCAGTGCAGGGACGACGAGGATGCGGGCTGCGCGACCAGCGGCAGA
>DASVBF010000315.1:0-30678 GCA_036375975.1 Nocardioidaceae bacterium
GAGCCGCCCCATGGGTGGCCGGATCCAGGGCTCGACCTGGGCCGCTGGAGCATCGAAGACGACGTGGGTGGGGAACTCCCACCCGATGCCAAGGTTCTCCTCCAGTGCCGCCACCGGGTCGAGCCCGACCGGCCGTTCGAATACGTGCGCGGTCTCGTGGACCGCTTGAACCCGGTCGACCCGGTAGGTGCGGATCGCGGCCGCGCGATGTGAATGGCACAGCAGGTACCAGCGCCCATAGCGGACGACGACCGCCCAGGGATCCACCTCGGCCTCCCACTCGTTGCCGGACTCACTTCGATACAGCACCACCAGGCGTCGGCGCGCAGCAACAGCGGCAACGAGTGCGCTGGTGACAGCCGGACTCGGGCGCGTCGAGTCCCGGTTGGGCGCAGCTGAGGCGTGCTCACGCACGGCCGCCGCTTGCCGTGCGACGCTCTCGGGCAGTGCCCGGATGACCTTGCCCAGGGCGGAACCGACGAGGTCGCCTTCGTCTGGGGTGTGTCCGTCGAGCACCGCCATGACCAGAACGAGTGCCTCGGCCTCGGTGAAGGAGACCGGGGGCAGCCTCGTACCGCGTCCGAGGCGGTACCCGCCGTACGGACCTCGGATGGACTCGACAGGAATCCCTGCCTCCCGGAGGATTCCGACGTACCGACGCGCCGCACGCTCCGTGACCCCCAGCCGGCGCGCGAGTTCCTCGGCCGTCGCACCGGGGCGGGACTGGAGGAGCTCGAGCGCACGCAACGCTCGCGCGGTCGGGCTCAGATCGGTCGACACGTGAGCAGACTAAGGTCACAGCCGAGACCGGCAGTAGACCGCCCGGATGTCTCCCAGCGCGATGGCGCAATAGGTCTCTCGCACGGTCCGGCTCGACGCCCGACCACGTCTGTCGGCGACCATGGGCAGCAGTTGTCAGACGAGATCAACCCGGTCGCAGAATGTCCGGTTTACCGGTTACCGTCGAGGTCGAGCGCCCCCGGGTGCGCTCGCTCGACCTCGTCCTATGACAGGAGTGCAGAGATGACCGAAGTAGTGCTCTTCCACCATGTGCAGGGGCTCACCGACGGTGTGTGCGCGTTCGCCGAGGAGCTGCGCGCCAGCGGGCACACGGTGCACACGCCGGACCTCTTCGACGGCCAGCGACCGGCGACCATCGACGACGGCATCGCGCTCATCCAGAGCATCGGGGGCGAGGTGCTCGGCGCGCGGGCAGAACGTGTCGTGGCCGACCTGCCCGAGGGTCTGGTGTACGCCGGCTTCTCCTGGGGAGCGGGGACGGCACAGCGGCTCGCTCAGACCCGGCCCGGCGCCCGCGGAGCGCTGCTGTACGAGTCCTGCATCCCGCTCACCGGCGAGTGGGCCTTCGGGCCGTGGCCAGACGGTGTTCCGGTGCAGATCCACGGCATGGACCAGGACCCGTTCTTCGCCCTGGAGGGCGACATCGATGCAGCCCGCGACCTGGTCGAGACGGTCGGACCCGAGTTGGCCGCGCTGTTCGTCTACCCCGGCGACCGACACCTGTTCGCCGACAGCTCGCTGCCGTCGTACGACGCGAACGCGGCGGCGCTGGCGGTGCAACGCTCGAAGGACTTCCTCGACCGGGTGAGCTGACCCAAGCGAGCGACTGAGGAGACACACTTCGCGAATGTCCCAGGTTGCGGAGGTTCAGCTGCGCCACGTCACTGCAGCCCAGGTGCGACCAGCGTGGACCAGGCGCTGTCGGATCCACCCGCTACATGCGCAACGACGGTGCAGTGACGCCCCCTCTACTGCGCCGTCTGCTCGCGAGCTTCCACCCGTCTGGCGATCGCGCGCAGCATGGCCACACCGTAGGTCGCATCGAAGAGTCCCAGCGGCGTGACCAGAACTCTGGCGGCGGGCGGAGCGTAGTTGGCCCGTGTGCGCACGATCAGCCGGGTCCGGCCTTCGGAGATTCCGTTCAGAACCAGCGTCCAGGTGAAGTCGAAGTACGTCCCTGAGTCCCGCAACTCCCTCTCGACCTTAGATGGCGAGTCAGGATCAGTGATGTCGATCTTGCTTCCACGGCGGGGGTGGCGGATCGAGCGGTAGACCAAGGCGTGCGGCGGGTCGACGTACTGAACGCGGAAGTAGGACGCGTAGTCGGGGCCATCGCAGATCAGGTCGCCCACCGCGATCTCCTGGTACTCGGGCACTAGTCGATTGGCGCTGGCCGGGAACTGTCGCGCCTGGCCGAAGACCCATCGGTTGGCGACAAGATCGACCCATTCCGGGGTGTACCAGCCACCGCGGCCGTACCCCATCTGTGCCAGCCACGGCCATACGCGGTCCGGGTTGTCCCCCACCGTGATCGCGCGAGTCCACTCGACCATCGGGTGCGGGAGGATGTCGTCACCGGGCAGCGATCCGAACGCCTCCGAATCGGACGCGCCGGTACGCACACTGAACCGACGCACGAGCGCGCCAAGCACCCATCCACCGAGCACGCCACTGATCGGCGGCGCGGCGCCGGTCAGCGAGCCTCGGCTCTTGGCTCCGCGCTCTGCCATGCCCTCATCTTGGTCGCGGCGTGGCCGCGTTGTCTCTGAAACCTCTCCTCCGACAGGGCGGCACGCTTGATCCTTCGGTGCTGCCGGTGGCTCCCCCCGGAACCTACGATTGCCCTGGGCGCCGCAAGCGCGCCTTGCGGGGGGGATGGAGGGGATCCGTGAAGCAGCACGATGGCACGGGAGGGCTCGGAGTCGGCCCCCATGCGGTTTTCGCCCTGGACGCCAACGGAGACTGCACGCTCTCGACCGGGCCTGCCCTCACACACCTCGACCTGCATCCAGGCGAGCTCGTCGGAACGAACCTCTTCGAGCTTTATCGCGACGACACGATCAACGTCGATGCTCTGAGGCGAGTACTGGCAGGCCAGAGCTTCAGCCTCGAGCGGGAGTTCTACGGCCGCCACCTGTCCACCTACTTCGAGCCTGTGCGCGACGTCGACGGCTCGGTGACCGGCGCCCTCGGCGTCACAACCGATATCACTGAACAGCGACGAACCGAGAACGAGCTGCGAGCCGCCAGGGAACGGGCAAGTCTGCTCGCCGACGTCTCCGAGGCTCTCAGCCGCGAGCTCCTCGATCCCGAGGCGCTTCTGCGCACCGCGGTCCGAGCTGTCACAGACGCTGTGGCGGACGTCGGCCTCGTCTGGGTCCGTGGCCTCGGCGAGGCCAGTCTGTCCCCGATGGCTGCCTGGGCCTCCGGCGGCGACCCCACCAGGCCGGCCCACGGCCCCGCCTCTGGAGTCGAGCTGAGCCCTCTCGAGGCCTCCGTGGTCGAAGCCATGAGTGAGCCAGTGCTCATGAGCCTCGACGCTGCCGCTGCGGCCGGCTTCTCTTCCTTGGCGAAGCGGTACGGCGCGGTCACCGGCCTTCGAGTGCCTCTTCGGTCCCGCGGAACGGTGCTCGGCGTGATCGACGTGGCCCGAGGAGCCGAGGCGCAACCATTCACCGAGGCGGAGATCGACCTGGTCGCCGAGGTCTCGGAACGATGCGCGCTGGCGCTGGACCACGCGCTGCTTCTCAGGGCCCATCAGGAAGCCCGCGAGGAGCTGGTGAAGTTCCAGGCGCTGGCCGACGCCTCGGAGGACCTCATCGCGATCACCGACACCGAAGACCGCACGGTGTACATCAACCCCCGCGTGCATGCTTCCGGCGTTCCGCTGACGGGGAGCGTGTGGAAGACAGCCGCCGTCGCCGATATAGATGAGTCAGTTCAGAAGTCCATGCGGCATGACCTGGAGACGGCGGGGCGTTGGTCGGGGGACGTCACCGTTTCTACTCCAGATGCCTCGCTGACAGCACGCGTCTCCGTCTTCCGCCTGTTTCACCCGGACACCGCCAGGCCGCTCGGAACGGCCTGGATCGGGCAGGACGTCACCGAGCTCCGCGAGACGGAGCGGGCACTGCGGGAGGCCAACTCGGACCTGGAGCAGTTCAAGGCTCTCGTGGACGCCTCCCCTGACTTCATCGCGATCGCGGACATGCAGGGCCGAGTGCAGTACCTGAATCCCGGTGGTCGTGAGCTGGTCGGCCTCCAGCCCGAAGTCGACGTCGCGACCTCCACGATCGCCGACTACGCCACGGCTGAAGGACTGGTGAACTTCCGGAACGGCGTCATGCCTGCAGTCCTCGCGCACGGTCACTGGGAAGGCGAGACGAAGCTGCGCAACCACCGGGGCGGCCCATCGATCCCGGTCGCGACCTCCACGTTCCTCGTGCACGATGTGGAGTCCCGGGAGCCGTTCGCCATCGCGACTGTGCAGCGAGACATCACCGAGCGCCTGGCCGCGGAGACCGCTCTGCGCCAGCTGGCAGAGCAGCGGCAGGCTCTGCTCACTCGGCTGGTGGACGCCCAGGAGGCAGAACGCGTCCGGATCGCCGCTGACGTCCACGACGACCCGGTGCAGGCCTGCGCCGCGGTGGACCTGCGTCTGAGCCTGTTCAGACGCAGGGTGCGCGAGCGGGCACCCGATCTGCTCGACGGGCTGGATGCGCTCCAAGCCACCGTGTCGGGGGCGACAGACAGACTCCGCGCGCTCCTGTTCGACCTGGAGCCGCCGGACCTCGGGAACGGCCTTACCGGCGCTTTGTCCCGCGCGGCCCGCGAGATCTTCGAGAACACCGGGATCCGATGGACCGTCAACGGGGACGAAGAACCTGAGGTGCCAGACACCACCCGCGCCATCGCCTACCGCATCGCCAAGGAGGCGATGATCAACGCCCGCAAGCACGCCGAGGCCAGAAGCGTCGTTATTGCCGTCGCGGCTCGGGAAGGCGGGCTCCAGGTTTCCGTCGACGACGACGGCATCGGTCTCGGCCCAGACGCGGTCGAACCCTCCCCGGGCCACCGCGGGCTGTTGAGCATGCAAGACCGCGCGACCGTGGCAGGCGGTCGATGCACCATCCGTAACCCCGAGGGCGCCGGGACGGTCGTGACGGCGTGGCTCCCAGGTCCTCTCCCGTCCGACACGTCAGCGACCTGAAAGAGAGCGGTGGCTCGATGTCTCAACGGACCTTGATCCTCCTCCGGCATTCGAAGTCGGACTGGTCGGGCAACCAGGACGACATCGACCGGCCGTTGGCCGAACGGGGGCGTCGCCAGGCTCCGGAGGCCGGGCGATGGTTGGGCCACAACGTCGACACCATCGATCTCGTCGTCTCCTCACCCGCGAAGCGGGCTCGCAGCACCTGGGGGCTCGCGGCGGACGAGCTCGCGGGAGACCCACCCGCACGGGTCGACGACCGCTTGTACGCAGCGTCGCCCGATCAGCTGCTGGAAGTCGTGCACGAACTTCCCGTGGACGCGGACACCGTGGTGCTGGTCGGTCACAACCCAGGGATCGAGCAGCTGGTATCGGTTCTCACTGGCGTGTCCGTTCGTCTGCGCACCTCGGCCCTCGCCGTCATCGAGCTGACGGGGCCGTGGTCCTCGGCCGGCAGCTCGAAGGGGGTGTTGCGTGCATCGGGCAGGCCGCCGACGGGTTGAAGCGCTCGGCCGTCTGAACGTTTTGCGGCTTTGGCCCGAAAACTGCTCTAGCCCACCGTTTGACGGGCTCGTCCGGGCTCAATGATCAACCGCATGGACAGCGAAGTCACCCGCAGGGACTGCCCCTCCTGTCACAGCAGGAAGACCGTCAGTCAGCAGAACAGCGAAGGCCATTGGTACTGCCACTGCTTGATGTGCGGGTGCCGGTTCTGGGCAAGCTGACCCCGGCTACGAGGAAGTGGCAGCCGTGTCGTGCGGCATCTCCCAGGGCGCCTGCGGCAGAACGTGCCCAGTCTCGAGGAGGGACTTGAGGTTCGACATGACCGCGGCCCATCCGGCGGAGGCGGTCTCACGCTCTGCGGCGTCCGCGAGGTTCTCGTGGATCACGGTGAGGCGAACGATCTCGCCGTACGGCTCGATCTCGAAGGTGACGCGCGAGGAGTCCTCCGTCTCTTCGGACCCAGGCAGGGTCCACGTCGAGACCAGCCGTCTTGGCGGAGTGCTCTCGAGGACGGTGCCGACCACATCGGCGATGCCGCTTCCGTCTGTGCGACGGTGTTCCCATCGGGAGCCCACCTGCCACTCCGACACGTTGCTGTGGCCCCAGTACTCCGCCGTGAGGTCGGCGTCGGTGAGGGCGTCCCACACTCTCTCCGGGGTGCTCTCGACAAAGGTCACGTACACGAATGCGGGCGTGTCATTCATCTCTTCCTCCGCTCGTTGCTTGATGGAGCTCAGCATCCGGAGCCGCGGATGCTCGAACTTCGCGATCCACCGCTCCTGGATTTCGTGGATCGGAACCGGGTTCAGGTAGTGCAGCTTCTCCCTGCCCCGCCGCCGTGTGCTGACCAAGTTGCTCGCCTCCAGCAGGGCGAGGTGCTGCGTGGCGGACTGCCGGGTCATGCCGACGTCTTCACAGAGCTCTCGGAGCGTCTGTCCGTTCCTCCCGCGCAACCTGTCCAGGAGACGGCGCCGGGTCGGGTCGGCCAGGGCCTTGAAGACTTGATCCGTGTCCGGAGGCACAGTGTCAATCATGCAGGTAAATACCTGCATGTCAATGGGCCCGAGCGGGCCCGCCCTGAATGGCCACCTGTTGGCTCGCGGCGTAGAGTCGATCGACGATGACTGTCACCACGGCGCTCCCCCGCGAGGACGAGGGGCGCGACGTTCAACTGCTCGCTGCACAGCTCGAGCTCCTTGCAGGCGTGGTCGCCGGCCACACCCTCCCGCAGGCGCTCGAGTCGCTGCTGCGTGTCGTGGAACGGGTCTCGACCGGAGGACTCCTCGCGTCGATCCTGCTGATCGACGAGACCGGCACCCGCCTCCTCCACGGAGCTGCGCCGAGCCTGCCTGCCTACTACAACGCTGCCGTCCACGGCGTCGAGATCGGTCCTTCGGTGGGGTCGTGCGGCACTGCGGCGTACCGCCGTACGCAGGTCATCGTGGACGACATAGACACCGACCCGCTGTGGGCGGATTATCGGGAGCTTGCCCTGAGCGCCGGCCTCCGGGCCTGTTGGTCCACACCCATCACGGGAGTGGGTGGTCGTGTGCTCGGAACCTTCGCGATGTACTACCCCACGCCCTCCCGGCCGAGCCCGAGCGACCTCGCGCTGATCGACGTCCTCGTGCGGACCGTGGCGACCGCGATCGAGCGCAGCCGTCTGGACGAGCAGCGTGAGCGGGAGCTGGCCGAGGAGCGCGCACTCGGCCTCACCTTCCAGCGGAGCCTGCTGCCGGAGATCCCGGAGCGAATCGGGACCGTGGAGCTCGCCGCGCGGTACCGGACGGGTGACCCCGGCGTGCACGTGGGTGGCGACTGGTTCGACGCGATCGCCGTCGACGACGGGCTCGTGCTGGTCGTCGGCGACGTCCAGGGGCACGACGTCCAGGCCGCCGCCCTGATGGGACAGCTGCGGACGGTGGTACGCGCCACCGCGGCGGAGGGGCACGCGCCAGCCGGTGTACTGGCGCGGGCCGAGGACTACCTCGAGCGACTGGGTAGTGACCTCCTCGCGACAGTGCTGGTGGTGCATCTCGACATGCATGCGCGCCTCGCCACCGCTGCCTGTGCCGGTCACCTCCCTCCGGCCGTGCTCGAGATGACCGACGGCGGCACCGTCCTGCGCGAGGTCGAGGTCGCGACCGGCCCACCCTTGGGCATCGGCCGGCGGTGGGAGGAGCGAAGCACCTACCTGCCTGCGGATGCGGTCCTCCTGCTCTACACCGACGGGCTCGTGGAGACCCGCTCCTGGGACATCGATGAGGGGATCCGCCGACTCGGGCTGCTGCTGGAGGAGCTTCCGCCGGGCGCGACCCCGGGTCGCGTCCTGGACACCGCCCTCGACCTCCTGCCGGCCGGAAACCGTGGTGACGACGTCGCCGTCGTGGCCGCGCGCATCCCGCCGAGCGTGGACACCTCGTCGCGTCGGGTCGAACGCCTGATGCCGGCGCAGCCGATGTCCGTGCCGCTGGCCCGGTCCTGGGCCGAGGGCTGGCTCACGTGTGGGTACGTGCCCTCGCACCTCAAGGACGCCGTCCTGCTGGTCGTCTCCGAGCTCGTCACCAACGCCGTCCGACAGGGCGACGGCCAGGTGCGGGTCTCCCTGGAGGCTGAGGACGACTCGGTGCTCGTCGAGGTGTTCGACAGCGGCCACCGCCTGCCGACGCTGAGCGACTTCCCGGTCGACGCCACAGGGGGTCGAGGTCTGCACTTGATCGACACGGTCTGCGAGGACTGGGGCGTGCGCGAGGAGCTGGACGGCAAGTCGGTCTGGGCCCGGCTTCGCTGGTGAGCGGGCGGCCTCCTGCGGCTACGTGGCCATCGGGAAGTGCGGGTGCGTCGGCGAGCGGCCCTGGAAGGACAGGATCGCTGGGTTCTGGATGACGCCGTCACGGATCTCGATTGCCCGGCGAATCGTCGGGTTGGCGTCCCACGCCTCGGCGCCTCCGACGACGGTGCGGAGGAAGGGCAACAACGCCGCGCTGTTCTCCCAGGTCGCGGACTTCCAGAGGTACGACGGGCTGTGGTCGACGGCGTAGTAGAGCACGTTGTCGCCCACCACGAACGTGGGGTCGTTGAACGTCGTGGGTCGCGCCCAGCTGAACCCCATCCCCTCGTCGCAGGACACGTCGACGACCAGCGCGCCTGGCCTCATGTCAGGCAGGTCGTCGTCGGTCAGGAACGTGTGCGGGTCGTCGGTGTCCTGAAGAACGCAGTTCACGATGATGTCGTGCTGGGCGAGATACGCCCCCATGGTGATCCGGCCGTTCTCCGTCACGGCGTGGCTCAGCCTCGCGGTCGCCTCGTCGTAGTCGAAGTGGACCATGCGGACGAAGTGGATCGGCGCGGCCACCGCCGCGACCTCGCGGTGGGTCAGGACGTCGATCTCGTGGACTCCGAGTGCGTGGAGCGCTGTCACCGCACCCCGGGCCGTTGCGCCGAAGCCGATGACCACGGCACGCAGCCGAGGGCCGTAGTCGCCGGTCGACCCCGCCAGCTGCATGGCGTGCAGCACTGAGCAGTAGCCGGCGAGCTCGTTGTTCTTGTGGAACACGTGCAAGCCGAAGGAGCCGTCCTTGTTCCAGTGGTTCATAGCCTCGAAGGCAACGAGGGTGAGGTGCTTGTCGATGGCCAGCTGCGTGAGCTCCTCGTCCTGCACGCAGTGCGGCCACCCCCAGAGCACCTGCCCGAACCGCAGGTCCTCGATCTCGCTGAGCATCGGCTTCGGCTGCAGGATGACGTCGCACTCCTCGACGAGCTGCTCCCGGGCCCTGAAGCCGGCGACCCAGCCCTTCAGGTCGTCATCGGACATCCCGAAGCGGGAAGCGTAGCCGTGCTCGAGGAACACGCTCTCCCTGAGGTCGTCCGGAATCCGTGTGAGGTGGTGGGGATGGAGGGGCAGCCGCCGCTCGTTCTCCTTGAGTGACCGGGCCATGACACCCAGGCTCAGCTGGTCCCCGCGCTTGCCATCGGCGACAGCCATCCCCTGCTCCGTCCAGTCACCCCTGGGCCACCGGATCCAGCCGTGGCCACCCGGTCAGCGTACGCTCGGACGGGCGGTCGTCTGGTCGGTTCCCTCCGAAACGGGGATCCTCCTGGGAGGCGACGCCATCGGGGGCGGTCGCCTCGCAGAGCCGGTTCACCACCGGCCCTACCGATCCGAGCATCTCGCCGGCCTCCTCGGCCGATCTGCCGATCGCGGTCAGTCCGAAGCGCCCGTCGATGGCGATACCGGAGAGCATGTGGAGAACGACGCCGGTGCCTGTACGGCGATCGAAGGCCGAACCCCCCGAGCGCACGGCGTCGATCACCCGGCTGACGGGGAGGCCGACCCAGTGAGGGTCCAGGAGGTTGTCCGTGGCGGCGTAGAACCTGGACGACCCGTCCGGAAGGCGCCACCGGCCGCCTCCGTCGATCCTGCCGGGAAGGAGGCTGGACAGGACGACCATCGGGGGCGTCGTACCGCCTCGCCGGAGGTTCACCTCGAGGGCGTAGAGCGCCCAGCGCTCACCGTCCGGACACGCCGCAGCGAAGTCCACGCTCAGCAGGCCGAGGGCGCCGCGCGCGGCGAGCTGCTCCCCGATCCGACGGCCGTACGTCGTCAGCCGGGTCGCGTAGTCCCGAGACGCGGGGAACCGGCAACCGAGGTAGACCTGGCCGTTCTCGCCACCGAGCACCTGCTCATGGGTCGCGAGGACCACCGCCCTGTGGTCGGGCGTGACCTCGAGCTGGACGCTCGGGCTGGAGCAGCGGTCAGCGGTGACGTAGGCCTCGACGACTGCGCCGTCCCTCAGCTCGTCGAGGTACCAGTCCGGCATCGACGCCACCCGCTCCGACACGGTCGCGGCCGGGGATGTCGTGCCGTCCGGGTCGCGAAGCGGGATCACGAGGTTGCCGACACCCGCGACGCTGTTGTCCAGCTTGACCACGACGGACTCCAGGGCCGGATGCTCCTCCCGCAGCCGGTCGATCGCGGCCTGCACATCCCCGGCCGTCCGGACGTCCTCGGCACCCGGGGGGCTCGGCACTCCGGCAGCGGCGAAGATCCGTCGGCCTGCGCTCTTGAACCCGAGCGGCAACAGCTGCGGCGCGGTGCCGTTCAGGGGTGCCCCCAGCGCGACCGCGACCGCGACCTCGTTCTCGGTCACGTTCCACGGCTCGATGAAGACGGGACGGTCACCGACGAAGTGGCGGATGCCTGCCAAGAGGTCCGGCCGGTCCCGGAGCTTGGCGGCAAGCGGGCGCGCGGACTGCTCCGGAACCACCACGACGTGCACCCGGTCACGCACACCGGCGGCGACCTCCTCGGGCAGCAGTGAAAGGTAGTAGTCGATGACCTCCGCCTCGGGTGCCTGGGAGAGCACGAACAGCATCGTGCAGCCCTCGACCCGAGCCAGCTGCAGGATGTCGACGAGGAAGCGGTGCTCGAGAGCAGGCAGCCGTCGGGCGTAGTGCTCGTGAGCCGACGCTCCGAGGTTGTAGGACGGCAGCACCACCCGCACGTGCGCGGCACCTCCTGGCGGCCGGCTCAGCCGCCAGACCGGGGCAAGACGTCGCTGCAAGACTGCAAGATCTCGCATGAGGGACTCCCCAGGACGTTTCCTCCGAAGATAGAGGGCCATTTCCACTCAACGCCGAGGCGGCCCGGCCCTCAAGGGCCGATGGTCCTCCCCCGAGGGGTGGACGCGCCTACATTGGAACCATGAACACGATCCATCTCACCGACGAAGAGCTCGAGATGGCCCGACACGCGCTGCGGGCGTATCTCCTCGCCTTCGGTCACGGCGAAGCCGACACCCTGGCTGCCATCAAGCGCGTGATCGCCAAGTTCGAGGCTGTCCAGTCCGAGGGCGAGGAGCCCCAAGTCATCGCATGACCGTCCGTTTCCCGCGCCGGTTCCGCTTCGGCCGGCTCTTCGGGCTGTGGTTCTTGTTCCACCACCCGGTCTTCATCGTGCTCATCGGCGTGGTGATCTTCGCCGTCTACCTCACGCGCAGGCGCCGTTGAGACGTCGCCCGCCCAGGTGACTCTGCCGGCGCACCGGCATCGAGCAGCGTCGACGCTTCGACGCCCACCTCGACCTGCTTCTCGACGCATGCCCGCTGGCGCACACCGCCGCTCACCAGGCAGGTCCTACCGCCGGCCCCCGCTGTGAACCGGATCTCGTTTTCCAGATACCCCGATGGGTATGCCTTCCAGACGTTGGCCGGCCCCGTTGGCCGGGAGAGGGGGTGATTGGTACAGGGAGGGACCCACGTGTCTTTTCGCGCGCCTGGTGGACGAGTTCTCAGGCGGCTGGCCGGCCCGGCTGCTGCTCTCGCCGTCCTCACGGCCACCGCGTTCGGGACCGGCACTGACGTGACGAGAGCCACCTCGGCGAGCACGACCGTCTGGCCGCTGAGCAGCCACGAAGCGCCGTCAGGGGCATCGACGTCACTCCCCGTCGCGGAACGACTCATCGAGTCCCCGGACCTCGACCACGTGTCGCGCGACCTGGTAGGGACGTCGCGCGGCGGCAGCCGTCCTGCACGATCGGCGCTCGAGCCCGCCGAGATCGCCACGGCGGTGGGTGCCTCCGACTACGACGTCGCGAGGCGCTGGCCCGTGATCGAGCAGGCGCTCGACGACCACGGCATGACGGATGTGCGGAGCCAGGTGGCCGTCGTGGCCACCGTCGTGACGGAGGTCGGGCCGGATCTCCGGCCGATCCACGAGCACGGCAGCCGGACCTACTTCACCCAGATGTACGAGGGCCGACCAGACCTGGGAAACACCCGGCCCGGCGACGGCGCTCGCTACCACGGGCGCGGCTACATCCAGCTGACCGGCCGAGCCAACTACGAGGCCTACGGCAGGCGGCTCGATCTCCCGCTGGAGGAACGCCCCGACATGGCCCTGCGCGCCGACGTGGGCGCCCGAGTGCTCGTGGACTACTTCAAGCAGCGGGGCATCGACGACGACGCCCGCGAGGCGCGGTGGCGCGAGGTGCGGCTCAAGGTCAACGGCGGACTCAACGGCTGGACCACCTACCGCAACCTCGTTACGGATCTGCTGAGGGCCTCGGGTCACTAGTGCGCAACGATGGCTCCGATGGAAGACGGCGACGCTGGGTGGCGTCGCTGCGGGTATGAACGGTCTGGAACACATCGAGCGGAAGGACGAGCATGAGCGCCAACCCCACCGTCGCACTCCTGGGCACCGGAACGATGGGCGCCGGAATGGCGCGGAACATCGCTGCCGCGGGCTTGCCGCTGCGCGTGTGGAACCGGACGCCACAGAGGGCTCAGGTTCTCGCGGACACCGGAGCCACCATCTGCGAGGACCTCGCGGACGCGGTCGCCGAGGCTGACATCGTGATCACCATCCTGTTCGACACCGACAGCGTCGAGCAGACCATCGGGCAGCTGAAGGGCGTCGTGTCTCCGGGCACGGTGTGGCTCCAACAGTCCACCGTCGGCGTGCAAGGAGCCGAACGGCTGGGAAAGCTCGCCGAGGAGCTCGGGCTGGTGTACGTCGACGCGCCCGTGCTCGGCACCCGCAAACCGGCGGACGACGGCGCCCTGGTGGTGCTCGCGTCCGGACCGGACGAGGTCCGGGACACCGTGACACCGGTCTTCGACGCGATCGGGCAGCGCACCCTGTGGGTGGGACCCGCCGGCAACGCTTCCCGGCTGAAGCTGGTCGCCAACGGCTGGGTGCTCACTGTGGTCGAAGGCATCGCCGAGTCGCTCACCTTGGCGAAGGCGCTGGGCCTGGATCCCCAGCTGTTCCTCGACGCGGTGAAGGGCGGCGCCATGGATGCGCCCTACGTCCAGCTCAAGGGCTCCGCCATGCTGAGCGGCGACTTCACGAAAGCCTTCGGCCTGGACGGCGCCGCCAAGGACGCAGACCTGATCGTGGCGGCGGCTCGCGAGGCAGGGGCGGACGTCGCCGTCATCGAGGCAGCACGCGACCACGTGGTCCGGGCACTCCGCGCCGGTCACGGGAACCAGGACGTCTCCGCCACCTACCTCGAGCACTGACCCCGTCGCCCCTCACCCGGGCCACGTGGCTCGCCCGGGGCGGGAAGGGGGCCGTTCGTCCCTGGGGTCAGGCTCGGTGTCGGGGCAGGATGGTGTCGGAGCCCCTGGAGTTGACATGGTTGAGCCTGTGGAGCTCTCCGGCAGACAGTGTCTGGAACTGCTGGAGAGGCACGGCGTAGGGCGAGTTGCGTTCAGCACACCGATGGGTCCCCGGATCGTCCCGGTGAGGTACACCCTCGAAGGCAGTGAGATCGTCTTCCCGGCCACCCCGTACAGCGAGGTGGGGACGTACGCCCCCGACTCGGAGGTGGCGTTCGAGATCGACGAGGTGGACGCCGCGGGGCATTGCGGATGCACGGTGGTCGCCCTGGGCCGGGCAGAGGTCGTCGACGTACCCGCCCTGCCGCCAGGGCAACAGAGCGGCCGCGACGGGCCCGATGCCCCCCATGAGGGCTACCGCTGGATCAAGGTCGCCGCGCACGACCTCACGGGCTCACGCCTCGGCCACTGAGAGTGGCTCGTCGACCGGGCTACCTGCCCGGTGCGACCTCGGGTGTCGCGACCTCCGGCGGAGACTCGTAGTAGTAGATCTGCAGCCCCTCGTCCTTCTCGCCCCACGGGTACGACGAGCGCCGACGCCAGCCGAGGTCCTCGTAGAAGTTGACGGCATCCCTGCTGCGGCTCACGACGTCCAGCACCGGGACGAGCCCGCGGGCACGGATGTCCGCCGTCGCGACGGCGAGCAGCGCCGTGCCGATGCCCTGCCGGTGCAGGCGGGGACGGACGAAGAACCGGTTGATCCCGGCGAGCTCGGACGGTTCATGGCCGGTGACCTCGCGCCACCGAAGCGCGGACATGCTGTCCAGCCCCACCTTCGAGATGGCGATGTGGCCGTGGATCTCCCCACCGCGCTCGAAGACCCACGCGTCGATGACCTCCTCGCTCGCGAGCCAGGCCCGCGGCGCATCGGGCCAGCGCACCGGGTACTGCCCGGTCCGGAAGACCACGCCGAGCAGGGTGGCGCACGCGGGAACGTCCTTGGGCTTGCGACGACGGATGCCCTTGAGGGCGATCGGCCGCTGTCCCGCGACACCGCCTAAGACGGGCGCTTGCCCCTCGTCCTTGTGATGGGCGGCCCAGCGGTAGGCCGGCCACGCCACGTGCTTGGAGACGGGGTTCGCGAGAAGCCTCCCGGCGGCGCGCCAGCCGTCCGTGCTCGTCTCGAGGTACGCCGCGAGGGCGTCCGGCCCGACTGCCCTGCGACCGTCCTCGACCCACTGCAGTCCCTCCGCGCGGTCGGCGGCGGTGAGGCCCAGGGGTACGAGGTCTGTGTGCTGCAGGTCTTGGACCACCGCGGCACTGTGCGCATGGCGTGCCAGCCACCGTGCGGACCTCGCCAACAACCTCGAGTCCCCGTCGTACAGGAACACGCCACTCATCGGCCGACCCTCCTCGCGGCAGAAAACCAGTTCGACTGTATTCCTCGAACCGCGTGCTTGTACGCCGGTTGCGCCCCGAGAGCGTCTCGGCTACCCCTGCGAGCCGGCGGCCCGGAGGAACTGCTCGAGGACGGGCCCGGCAGTGCGCGAGCCCGACTCTCCGACGTCGACGAACACCGCAACGGCCAGGTCACCCTTGCCGGCGATCATCCAGGCGTGTGTCTGTGGCGGTTCTGCATCGCCGAACTCCGCGGTCCCCGTCTTCGCGAGGACCGGCGGTCCCGGCAGGTCGGACAGGAAGCTGCCGCTGCCCTCCTGCACCACCGCAGCCATCAACCGCCTCAGCTGCTCGGCCTCGTCGCGCCGCAGCGGCTTCTCCGGCGCGGCCTCCGCTTCGACGCCGGCCACGAGTCGGGGCACGACGGTCTCTCCCGCTGTCACCGAGGCGGCGACGGCCGCCATCGCCATGGGCGAGGCAAGGACCTGGCCCTGCCCGATCAGCGCCGCCGCGTGGCCGGTCTCGGAGCCTGCCGTGGGCACCGACCCGAAGAACGCGGGCAACCCGATGTCGTAGTCCTTGCCGAGGCCGAGCGACTCAGCTGCCTCCGCGAGGTCGCCGTCGCTGACCCGGTCCCGCTGGGAGATGAAGGCGGTGTTGCAGGACTGGGCCACGGCCTCCCGCAGGGAGATCTGGCCGAGCGAGGATGCCGGGTAGTCCGAGTAGTTCTTGAACTCCTTGCCGTCCACCACGGTCGTCCGGGTGCAGGGAACGGTGTCCGCCGGATTCAGCCCGGCGCGGAGCAGGGCCAGGCTCGAGACGACCTTGAACGTGGACCCGGGGGCATACCGGCCAACCGTGCCGGTGGCGTACCCCTGGGAGCCGGGGCCGTTCGCGGCCACCAGGATCTCCGCCGTGGAGGGCCGGATCGCGACCAGGGCGCTCACCGGCTTCACGTCCGCCAGGGCGCGCTCCCCCGCGGCCTGCAGCCTCGCGTCCAGCGAGATACGCAGCGGCTTGCCGACGACCGGCTCAGAGCGGAAGAGCTCTCGCTGCTTGTCGCTCCGCTCCCCCACGGCCTGGACCAACAGGCCTGCCTTGCCGCGGAGCTGCTCGTCGTACCTCATCTCCAGGCCACTGAGTCCGGCGACGTCCGCCGCGGAGTACCTGCCCTTGGACTCCTTGACCATCTCGGCGGTCACCGGGCCGACCGTGCCGAGAAGCGCGCGGGCGAACTCGCGCGTGGGCGCGAGGGGGATCTGGTCCTCCAGCGCGCGGGCGCCGCTGATGGAGGCGGCTTCCTCCCTGATCCGCGGCGTTACGTCTTCGGTCCGGAGCACGAGTGCCTCCACGAACGCCTTCGCGGGGGCCGACTCCACCCGGGCGGCGAAGCTCTCGCCGTCGACGCCGAGCAGTCGCGCAAGCTCTCTCGCCGAGTCGGCCTGCTCCGCGGAGGTCACGAGAGTCTTGTCGATCCCGAACCTGAGCACGGGGCGCTCCGTGACCAGAGGCTCGCCGTTCGCGCCGACGATGTCCGCACGCGGGGCAGGCAGCTTCGTGAGGCGGAGCCGCTCGTCCGCCTCGAGCCTGGGCGCCACGGCGGATGGTGTCAGGTCGACAGCCCAGACGTCGTTGCGCCGGACGAACGTGACCTTCGTGTCGTACGTCCACTCGACCGACGAGCCTTCGAGACGCCAGGTGTGGGCGAGAGTCGCCGTTGCCTTGTCGCCGTCCTCCTTCACGGCCTGCACCACGACGTCCTGGGTGGAGTCGCCCATGCCCTCGCTGGCCCGGTCCCACCACCGGCTCGCCTTGGCGGAGGTGCCCTGGACGACGGGGACCGTCGAGAGGTCGCCCTTGGAGAGGGCTCGGGCGAAGGCCTTGACGTCGTCCTCGGGGTCGTCGCTCTCGAGGAGGCTGCAGCCGGTGCTCAGCGTGAGGATGCAGGCGGTCGCGGTGCCCAGAACAGCTCGCCTTCGTGACATTCGGGTCCTCTCCGGTCCGGTTCGCCTGCCGCAGGCGAGTATGTCAGCGACCGTGCGCCGGCCGATGCCGCGGGACACCCCGGGCAGCGCGCGGGGACCTTTGCCTCTTCCCCGGGTTCCAGCCACGGATCGACACTGATCTCAGCTCCCAACGAGCACACGAACGAAGGGAGGCGGGGGTCATGACGCCCACCGCCATCTCCCCGCCCCGCCGGCAACCGGGAGCTCCTCACCGACACCGCCGGCACGTGCTCAGGGTCGTCGCCGCCTTACTCATCGCCTTCGCCACGGCCGCCGTGCTCGTGGTCCAGACGCCGGCACCCGCCACGGCGGCGAGCCTCGGGGACCGCTTCAGCCGCGAGACCGTCCGGCCCGGCGACAGCGACCTCAGCCCGTACCACATCGAGCACGTCTACGACCTGCAGTACCGCCTCAAGTGGCTCGGCCTGTTCAGCGTGACCCCGACCGGCCACTACGGGTCGATCACCAAGGCCGCCGTGGTGAAGTTCCAGAAGCGCAACGGCATCCGCGCGACCGGGGTGGTGGGGTACAGCACGTGGCGGGCGCTCATCAGGAAGACGGTCCGTGGCCGGAGCGCGGTCCCGGGAGCATGCAGGTCGGCCGGGTGGCACGCGTGCTACGACCGGTCGCGCCACCAGGTGAACCTCTACCGGAGCGGCGTGCTCTGGAACTCCTGGCTGGTTCGCGGTGGCAGCTACAGCACCCCCACCAGGACGGGGAACTTCCGGGTCTACTACCGCGACATCGACCACTACAGCCAGAAGTTCGACGCCCCGATGCCGTACTCCCAGTTCTTCTCAGGAGGCCAGGCTCTTCACGGCTCGCGACTGATGATGAACCCGTTCGTCGGTCACAGCCATGGCTGCGTCAACTTCTGGACCGAGGACGCCGCCCAGCTGTGGAACCTCACCGCGTCGCACACGCTCTACGTGCACGTCTACGGCGCCTGGAGCTGACCGGACGAAGACCTGCGCGCACCTGCGTGGTTCGTCCCCTGTTTGCCGGAGATGACTCTCATGGCACCATTGCGGTGCTACGACGCAGCTGGGGCGTCGGGCGCTCGGGGTAGGGAGCCCCCGTCTTCTAGGGAGAAGCGATGATTCGACGTCTCGTCGTGGGCCTTGCCGCTGCAGCGGCCGTGACACTCGCCGCACCGGCGACAGCCATCACGAACGGCACCGCCGACGGTCAGCACCATCCGAACGTGGGCGGACTCGTGGCACCCAAGGCGTACTCCGACGGCACCTGGGTCTACTGCTCGGGGACGTTGATCAGCCCGACGGTGTTCCTCACTGCAGCGCACTGCGACGAGGGTGGCGACGACCGAGTGCGCGTCACCTTCTCGACGGCCTACAAGGACGGCGACCCGACGTACTCGGGTACCTTCCAGGCGGACCCGGCCTACAACCAGAAGCAGAGCGACCCTCATGACATCGCGGTCGTGACACTCGACGAGCCGGTAAAGGGCATCACGCCGGCAGAGCTGCCGGAGGCGAACTCGCTCGGTCGCCTCCCCTCCGACCAGAAGTTCACCTCCGTGGGGTACGGCGCCTACAAGGTCACGAACCAGCCCGGTGGCCACCGGTACCTCTACGACGACGTGCGGATGAAGGCCACCGGCACCCTGAACGCGGTCAACCGCGCCTGGCTTCGTATCTCCATGAACCCCGCGACCGGCAACGGCGGCACGTGCTACGGCGACTCGGGAGGCCCGAACTTCCTCGACGACACCGCGGTCGTGGCCGGCACGACGATCACCGGCGACGCGGTCTGCCGTTCCACCAACGTC
Source organism: Nocardioidaceae bacterium (assembly GCA_036375975.1). Lineage (GTDB taxonomy): Bacteria > Actinomycetota > Actinomycetes > Propionibacteriales > Nocardioidaceae > Nocardioides_C. Next base: position 18,772 of record DASVBF010000315.1, read on the forward strand.
GTGTACCGCCTCGACACCAGGTCTGCGCGGACGTTCCTGGATCAGTACGTCGCCCTGCCCTGAAGCCAGGTCCACCATGGCCGCGGGGGCGAGGTAGCTGGTCCTCCTGGGCCTTCCCCAGGGCGCCCGGTCGGCGGGACACTGATGACACAGGCCCCGTCCGGACGTCGCACCCACCTTTGCCGGGAGGACGTCGAAACATGACCACCAAGACCTGGAACGTACAGGTGAGGCTCGACGAGCAGGGCGACGACACACACGCCGACGCCACGCTCAGCCTCGACAACAAGATGGAGATCCGCGGCCACGGCATGAGCCGGCGGAACCCGGTCGACGAGTCGGAGCCGAGAATCGGCGACGAGCTCGCGACGGCTCGGGCGCTCTCCGACCTCGCGCACCAGCTGCTTGCCGCCGCGGCAACCGAGATCGAGTCGAGGACCCAGACTCCGGTCGACACGCTGCGGCTCTGACCCGCCGGGCGCGCTTCAGTCCTCGGCGTGGCTCAGCAGACGGGAGCGTTTGCGGGCAGCTGGCGCTCGGCTCCATCTCGGAGGAACACCGGGACCCCGCAGACAGTCGCTACGTGCCTGTAGTGCTCCCTCACTGCCGCCGCCAACCTCCCCGCAGGGTCGATGCCCCACGTGTCGAACGGGATCCACTCCACGATCCACGTCGGGCCGGTTCTGCTCGACACGGTCGAGCGAAGGAGAGCCAGCCGCGGGTCCTCGGTGCGCACGGGAAGGCTCCAGAGGTACGGATAGCCGGAGGTCATGAGTCCCGAGACCTCGATGATGTTCGGATGCCCGTAGGTGACGATCGCCGTGTCTCCCCGCCGGTGTGCGTGCGCGAGCCAGCCGATCAGGGCCCGCTCGCCGGAGCGGGACGATGTGAAGAACGGAGAGGCTGCCACGACGGTCGCGACCGTCGCCGAGGCCACGACGGAGACCACGGCGCGCCGGGGCCACGGGTCGCCTCCCGCGAGCAGCGCAGGCATGGATCCCGCCGCGAGCGCAGCGGCAGGCGCCGCCTCGATCAGGTAGTGCGGCCAGTAGCTCCCGCCCAGAGCGGCTCCGAGCAGGTCCATGACCAGCATCGCAAGGAGCGCGACCGTGAACGGGTCCTTCTCTCGCAGCCGCCGCCGCGCCAGCCAGAGGTAGCCGGCCAGCAAAGGCACGAGCCCGCTCAGCAGGCAGATGACGCCAAGAGTCATGAGCCGGATGTCCGGAGCCGACATGCTGTGGGCCGCGATCACCGCCGCCGCATCCGCGCGGAAGCCGTACAGGCTGTACCAGAGCGGGTGAAGACCCGGTCCCCAGGCTGCCGCCCAGAGCAGCGTCGCACCGAGGGGAAGCAGAGCACCGAGGGCACCCGGCACGACGACCCGAGACACGGCACCCCTGGGCCACGTACGGGTGAGTGAGGCGGCAAGCACCAGCACGAACGCGAACAGCAGCCCGTCGACGAGGTTCTGCTTGACCAGGAGGGCTGCCGCACCGGTCACCCCGGCCACGAAGGCGCCCGCGCTCCGTACGACGGGCCGCTCGACGCCTCGCACAGCAGCCAGTGTCATGGCACAGGACAGCATGACCAGCGGAGCGGCAAGCAGCTCCCCGTTGACCTCCTGTGTACCCAGGAGCGGCGTCGACGCCAACGCTGCAGCGACGAGGCCGGCCCATCGTGCGCCCCGACGATGCCCGACCTGGTGGCCGGCCCATCCTGCAGAGAGCACGAGGAGCACGACGCCTCCCGTGGCGAGCAAGCGTGCAGGCTGCACGCCACCCAGGAGATCGGCGAACCGCCAGAACAACACCAGCAGCGGTGGGCGGTCGAAGAACAGGTCGCCGTACAGGCCCGGCCCTCCCGCGCGCCAGTGTCGCACCACGAGAAGCGCGCCACCCTCGTCGGGAAAGGCACCCTGGCTCCAGAAGGGCGCTCGTAGGGCCACCGCGAGCAGCGCTGACGCGATCACCCAGGGCACGGCATCCGGCACCGAAGGCCGGATCAGACGACCTCGCGCCATCGAACGGGCCTCGATCATGCGTTCCCTCCGGACAGGAGGCCAGCTGACGCACCTCCCTCGCAGGAGGCTAGGGATCACTCATGAAGGAGGGATTAACCCAGGACGGGCCCAAAGTCCCCGGACGGACAAGTCCGGGGCCTCTGGACAGCGTCAGCTGCTGCCTCCGAGCCTGGGACCATGGCTGATTCTCTTGCACTGGGGCCGGTCCTCGTCGGCGTGAGCGGCTCCCCGGACAGCGACCGTGCTGTGGACTGGGCCGCCGACTACGCCATGGAGGCGGGCCGCGACCTCCTCGTGATCCACGGCACCGGCTTCGTCGGCGTCCGCCCCAACGCACAGGACCTGCTCGAGGCCGAGCGCGTCGCGCTCGAGGCCGGGCGGCTCATCGTCGACTCAGCCGTCGACCGTGCCACCAAGAGGCATCCCGAGCTGACGGTGAGCGGCTCCGTGGACATCGGGGACCCACCGAGCGTCCTCCTGGAGAGGGCAGCCACGGCACCGCTTGTCGTGGTGGGCTGTCGCCGCGACGAGGCCTTCAAGCGACTGTTCGGCTCGGTCAGCCTCGGCGTCACGCGACATGCCACCTGCCCCGTCGTGGTGGTCCGCGGGACACAGGACCGGCCGGGCCACCTCATGGACCACGTCGTGCTCGGCGTCGACGGTAGCCCCGCCTCCAGGGAGGCCGCCGAGTTCGCTTTCGACTACGCCGCCCTCACGGGGCTTCCGCTCGTGCTCGTGCACGGCGCCTGGGACCGCTTGTCCCGAGGCTCGGCCGTTCTCGGCCTCCTGGCCACGGGTGAGGAACGCGGGATGACGGTGGAAGAGGAGGTCTCGATCGCGGAGACGATCGCGGGGCTACCGGAGCGTTACCCCGACGTCGAGCTCATCGAGCGGCATCGCACGACCGACCCGGCCGAGGCGCTCATCGAGGCCTCCGAGACCGCAAGGCTCGTCGTCGTCGGCGCGCGCAACCTGAGCGCCGCAAAGGCCATGGTCCTGCGGTCGGTCAGCACCGCGCTCGTGGAGCACGCGCACTGCCCGGTCGCCGTCGTGCACACGCACGGCAAGGGCTGAGGTCAGCGGCTCCGGTCGGAGCAGCTCACAGGGCTTCCTCGGCTGCGGCCCGCTCGTCGGCCGAAGGCGCTCGCTGTTCCGGTGGTCGTTCGGCCGCACCCGCAGACGGCGGCTCCGGGGGCTCGGGGGGCGCTTCGATGAGCTCGTAGCGGCGGCCGTACGTCTCGATCACGGCCTGCACAGCGGCGATGACCGGGATGGACACGAGCGCGCCGATCGGCCCGAACAGTGCGGCACCGGCGACGACGGAACCGAACGCCACGGCGGGATGGATGGAGACCGTCCTGGCAGTGACGCGCGGGGCGAACAGGTAGTTCTCCACCTGCTGGTAAACGATGCCGAACACCACCACCCACACCGCGTCCATGGGCTGCCCGGCAAGCGCGATGAGCGCAGGGACGGCGATCGCGAGATAGGTGCCGATGGTCGGTATGAACTGCGACACCACGCCGGTCCAGATCGCGAGGGGCAGCCAGAAGGGGACGCCGAGCAGCCACAGGAACAGCCCGGTCAGGACGGCGCTCACCAGGGCCAGCACCAGTCGGGACACGACGTAGCCGCCTGCCTTCTCCACGGCGATCTCCCAGACGGTCGAGACGATGCGCTGTTGCCGAGGTGGGAACCAGCTCGAGACATTCCGCCGGAGCGTCGGCCCCTCGGCGGACATGTAGAAGATGAACAGCAACAACGTGAAGCCCTGGAAGACGAGCCCCACGAGAGACGAGATGATGCCGAGCACTCCGGGTGTCAGCTCCCGGGCCAGCGTCTGGACCTTCTCCGGTGTGAGGTTCAGGGAGTCCACGATGTCGCCGGGCCGGAAGTCAGTCCTGAACGTGCCGTTCGCCCAGGCGACCACCTCGCGCACCAACGTCGGGAGCTCGGACACGAGCTGGGCCAGCTGGTCCACCAGGAGAGCTCCGAAGACGGCGACGAAGCTGACGAGAAACAGCGCCAGGCCGAACAGGACCACCCCCGTGGCCACTCCACGCCGCCAGCCACGACGGGCGAGCCGGTCCACGACCGGCTCGACGCTGATCGCGAACAGCCAGGCCAGGAACAGCAGCCCCAGGAAGCTCCCGAGACGGTAGAAGAGCCACTCGGCGACCTGGAGACCGGCCACCGCGACGAGCACGAAGATGACGCCACGCTTCAGCCACCGAGGAGGACGCTTCTGCAAGTCTTCCTTGTCCGGGGCCTCGTCCGCGCTTCCGGGCGTCGTCGTGCTCACTCTCGGCCTCCTCCCTGCCCCAGCCGTACGCCGCCCGGGGCCGATTCGGGTGGGCAGACCGCTCCCTGGTCCTGAAGGTACTCCCGCCGTCTCCCGGCATCAGGCGATTCGTCGGGAAGGGCTTCAGGGCTCCAGGCACTCAGGGATGGAGTCGCTGCGCCCGGTCGGACGCTCGGTATTGCCCTGCGGGTCGTAGATCTTCACCCGGTCCACGGACGCGAACTGGCGCAGCGTCGGCTTGATCTCGCCGGCGATCGTCACCGTGGACCCGTGGCTGTCGCAGCCTCCGGCGAGGCGGACTCGGGCGATCCCGTTGTTGATCGTCAGGTGGCTGAAGCCGGTGGCCTCGGACCGCAGCAGTCGCAGGCCGTTCGCATGCTCGCTCGTCAGCGGCCCCGCGAACAGCCGGTCCATGACACCCGTGGCCGGGGCGAAGGGGGAGAGGTCGCTGGATCTTCATCGTGACACCCCCGGTGCTGAGACCCACGGAAGCGAACGATCGAGTGCACGAGCAGGGACGCGTCGAGGTCAGAGCCGAAGGTCCCGAGGAAGGTGCGCCGGAGCCGGATCCGGTCTTACGGGGGGCGATCCGAGCCCCGGCGCACGTTCTCTTCCGAAACCCAGTGAGCTGGGTCGGTCTCTTCCGAATGCTCCGCCGTGGACGCAGGCGCCTGCAAGGCAGGAGATCCCTTCTTTGCAAGCACGGTCAGCGAGGTCGGGTCCAGCCGTGGAAGGCTGCCCGGTTCGCCCAGCAGGGTGCCGTTTTGCGACGTCGAAGGAGCGGTCTGCGGGGGGCGCCGGTGTGCCCTGACCGGGTGACCGCTACCCTGTCGGCCTTCCCCTGGTCTTGACCAGTTCTTTCGAGATGTGTGGTTTGTGCCATGGTCGTGCTCCGTGCCGTTATGGGAGGAACGGTGTTGTGGTGACCTATGACTTCGAAGATCGCCTTGCGGCCGCGAAGGCTGGTGACGAGAGCGGCTTCGTGGAGCTCTTCCGGTCGATTCAACCAGCGCTGTTGCGCTACCTGACCACGGTCGGCGGTTCGCTTGCCGAGGACGTAGCCGGGGAGACCTGGGTCAGCGTCGTCCGCGGGCTCGATCGGTTCACCGGCGACGAGGCCGGATGGCGGGCCTGGGTGTTCACGATCGCCCGCGCCCGCTTGCGTGACGCTCAGCGACGGGTGGCCAGGTCGCCGCAGACGGTCGACGCCTTCGACACCCTGGAGTCGCGGTCGGACGGCACCGACGTGGCGTACCACGTCGAGCAGATCCTCTCCACCGAAGCCGCGCTCGCGCTGATTCGCCGACTTCCGAGGGACCAGGCCGAGGCGGTTCTCCTGCGACACGTAGCCGGCCTGGATGTCGCCAGGACCGCGAAGGTCCTGGGAAAGCGCCCAGGAGCAGTCCGGGTGGCCGCCCACCGGGGCCTGCGCCGGCTTTCGGAGCTCTTCAAGGCGGTCGACGGCCAGACCGATGCCACGAGCTGTAACGAATTCGGCTCGAAGACCGGTAAGTGAGGCGAGATGTTCACCAGACACAGACGCCACGACACCGACACCGCGCTCGACGAGCGCGTCCTGTCGGTGCTAGCCGCCGCCGCCGCTCCTACCGAGCCTGGCCCGCTGCCGGGAGAGGCAGAGGCGCTGGCCGCATTCCGCGCGTCGAGAATCGCCACTCGGAGGCCTTCTATGCTCTCGTCCCTGATGACCGCGAAAGCGGCTGCCGCCGCCGCCCTGAGCGCCGGCATCCTGCTCACCGGCAGCGTTGGCGCCGCAGCAGCCGGCGCGCTGCCCGCAGGCGCCCAGGACTCCGCCAGCGACCTGCTGGCGAAGGTCGGGGTAAGCGTTCCCGACTCGCAGGGCCGGTCGGATGACCAGGACGGACGCGGCTCCGCCGACGACGGCGACGAGGCCACCAAGCCGTCGACCGACTCGAACGCCAAGGGCAAGGCCGTCTCCGACCTCGCCAAGAGCGACAGCCTCAGCGGCGCGGACAAGGGTGCCGCGGTCTCGGACCTCGCCTCCGACGGCAAGAGCCACGCCGGCGAGCAGAGCGCGGACAACTCGGCCTCCGGCGACGCCGCTGACAACGCCGGGTCGCAGGCCGGTGAGCACCAGCCCACCAAGCCCACCAAGCCGACCCCGGCCGACGGAGCCGGTGACGCGGCCGCCGGCGCGACCAAGCCCGACACCGAGCAGGCCGACACCGCCGACACCGCCGAGGCGGGTGCGTCGAGCGGCCGCGCCTCAAGTGGCTCCAGGCACGGTCGCTGACCGCTCGCGCACGAGAGCAGGCTCTGTGGCCCCCGACCCCTCGGTCGGGGGCCACAGTCGTGAGTCGGCCGCTCCCTGGACGGCTCCGCGACACCGCGCGACAGTGAGCAGATGAGGACCCGGCCCGAACGACTCACCGCTTTCTCTGCCTTTGCAGCCCTCGCCCTTGGTGCTGCGGGGACGCTGTTCGAGCGGGCGGGTCCTTCGGTCCTCTCCGCCGGTCCCGTGGAGTTCGGAGCGTGGGCCCGCACGCACCATGACGCCCTGGTGGCCCAGAGCGTGATCTTCACGCTGAGCACCGCGCCGCTCCTGGTCTTCTTCACGGGACTTCAGACGGTTCTTCACCAGGAAAGTGGACGAGCCGCGTCCGGACACGTCGACCCGGCGCTCATCGTGTTGGCGGGCGGCGCCCTGTGGGTGACCGCCCAGCTGATGGGCCAAGCGGTCCAGGTGGCCATGGCGACGGCCGCCGCCCACGGTGAGCAGGCCGCCTTCGTCACCTCGCTCGGGGACCTGATGCGGACCGTTCTCGCCTGGGGCAACCTCCCCTTGGCGGCCGCGCTCGGCGCCTGCGCGGTCGTGGGGTACCGCGACGAGGGTCTGCCCCGGTGGCTGGCTGCGCTCTCCGGGGTCACGGGCGTGGCGCACGTGCTGCCACTGGTCGTCGGGCGCTCGAGGAAGGGCCTCTTGTCGCAGAACAGCGTGCTCGCGTACCTGCCGTACCCCCTCTTCGTCGGGTGGATGGGCAGCGTCGCGGTCATCCTTCTGAGGCGGGCTCGAGCTCCTCGAACAGCGTGATCTGCAGGCCCGCGGGTGCCGAGAGCCGTGAGTTGAGGGACTGCCACGGAGTCAGGGCGGGTGGGGCGACGAGCTCCGCTCCCCCGTCGACGAGCTGCCGGGTGGCGTCCTCGACGTCGGCCACCTCGAAGGCGACCCGGAGCTTTGGACTGACCCGGCGCCCCACCTCGACCTCGTCGATCATCGCCACCTGCGCCGGGTTCGACAGCTCGAGAGTGGCGCGTCCCACGTCCAGGATGGTGACCTTCTCCCCGCCCTCCCCCTCGACGACCAGCTCCTCGGCGGCGCCGAGCACGTCGCGGTAGAACGCGACTGCCTCCTCGTAGTCGCTCGCCTCCACGACGAGACGCATCTGCAGCACGCGGCCTGCCTGCGGTTCGTCCATCTCACAGCCCCTTCCGACGGCCCTGCCGCGAGTGTCCCAGCGTCCGGCAACCGCGCGTGGGCCTTTGGACCCTGGCTCGAACGCGCGCCACGGTCGCACGCTCGCAGAGGAGAGCATCTCGAGGCCGGGGGTTCGCGATGAGCCACGTTGTACCGACATCCAGATCAGGTGAGCGAGGAGGCAGCAGCGCTCCGGGCACGCCCCTCCCACTGACCTTCACCATCGTCCTGTCCGTCGTGCTCGTGGGCGTGACAGTGTTCGGGCTCCTCGTCGACGGGGCCTACCGGGTCTCGCCGGGAGTGCGGCAGGACCTGGCCCAGACCATGCGCGGTCAGGACCTTCTCACCCTGCTGAGCGTGCCGGTCCTGGTCTGGACGGCCCGTCGGGCGCTGGCGGGCTCGTTGGCGGCGCACCTGGTCTGGCTTGGGCTGCTCCTGTACTACGCGTACTCCTTCGTGATCTACGCGTTCGCGCCCTTCAACGACGCCTTCCTCGCCTACACGCTCATCATTACGATGTCCGGCTACGGCTTCCTGAACGGGCTCGTCCGGCTCGAGATGAGGACGACGGCGACGGCATTGGCAGACGTCCCCGGACACGGGCTCGGGATCTTCCTGCTGGTGGTTGCCGGCCTGTTCCTGGTGATCTGGCTCGCGATGATCGTTCCTGCGATCCCCGGCGGCCTTCCTGCCGGGCGGGTCACCTACGACATCGCCAGCCCCGTGCACGTGCTCGACCTCTCGGTCATGCTGCCACTGGTCGCGGGGACCGGTTGGATGCTCCTGCGCCGACATCCGGCAGGAGCGGCGCTGGGCGTCGTTCTCCTGTGCAAGATCCTCACGCTCGGACTCGCGATGCTGTTCATGAGCGTCGCCTTCGTCGACGTCGGCAACCCCGGCGAGCTGGCGCTCTGGGTCGCCGTCATCGCAGTCGCTGGGACGATGCTGGTCACGACCCTGCGCAGGGTCTCGACACCCGTCGGGCCGTGGCTGCGACGGAGCTTCTGGTGCTGAGCAGGATGCGGGAGAAGAGCCCGCTCCGCTTCCCCCGCGACCTCCGGGAGGCACGGAGGCGGCTCGTGGTCCTGCGCACGTCCACCGCCGTCACGCCGATCGGCCCCATCGAGTACGTCGACCGCGGCACCGGCTTCCCGCTCCTGCTCGTGCACGGGATCTTCGGAGGCCACGACGCGGCGCTTCGGCTGACCACGCCGCAGGTACTGGCGCGGTACCGCGCCGTGGCGCCGTCCCGGTTCGGCTACCTCGGCACGCCGATGCCTCCTCACGCAGACGTACCTATGCAGGCCGACGCGCACGCTGCCCTCCTCGACACACTCGGCGTCGAGAAGGCGATCGTCTACGCAGCGTCGGCCGGGTCCACGTCGGCGCTCCAGCTCGCCATCCGGCACCCCGACCGCGTCGCCGGCCTGGTGCTCCAGTCGGCCAACGTGCCGGGCCCTCATCACGAGCGGCCGGTGTTGCCCGCTGCCGTGGCGGGCGTGCTGTGGCGCTCGGAGACCCTGATGTGGCTCGTCCGGACCTACCTGTCCGCCTTCATCGTGGACTCGATGATGGGCGTTCCCTCAGGCCTGACGTTGAGCGAGGCGGACCTGGCCCGGCTGGAGGTGGAGCTGGACGCGATCTTCCCGGTGCGAGAGCGCATCGAGGGCATCATGTTCGACGCCTACGTCGGCAACAGGGAGATCAACAACCACTACCGGTTCGAGAGCATCACCGCGCCGACGCTGCTCGTGCACTTCCGCGACGACGGCGGCCCTCCGTACGACGGTGCAGTGCGACTGGCTCGGGCGATACCGGGCGCCAGGCTCCTCACCGGCGACCACGGCGGCCACCTGGGGCTCGGAGAGCATCCCGAGATCGCGGCCGGGATCGAGGAGTTCCTCCGCGACGTCAGCATCAAGGCGTCGCCGGGGACGCAGAGCGTGGTCAAGACCGGACTCAAGGGATCCGCGCCAGGCGCCGACCAATAAGTGCGCGAACCGGACAGATCGGAACTCCGGCGGCGTAGCAGGTGACGAGGGTTGGGCTGGTGAGCGCGGTGACGAGATGGGGCGATGGGATCGTCCACCTGCTCGTCGTGCTCGCAGTAGCCTGCGCTGCTACGGGCTGCTCGGTCGCGAGGGGTGACGTGGACCGCGCCGGCGTCACCGGTCGGTTCACGGCGAGTAGCGTCCGCGCGTGCCTCGACAAGTACCCGGGCACCCACCACGGGCTCATCTTCCGGACCACGACACGACCTTCGGACACCTTCGTGGGCGTGATCATGATGGACCTGACGACCAAGCCGGCGCGTACGGCGACGGTGGGCATCGCCATCTACGACGACGTCGACCTCCTCGCGGCGTACGAGGAGCGGGCACGGAAGGACCCGACAGACGAGGTGACGCGCGTCAGCAACGCTGTGGTGTCCTACCACACCTCGGGCTCGCCGAACCTGGCGCTCGGTGAGCGATGGGTGGACGCCTGCCTCCGCTCCGCCAGCCGCCCCTGACGCCGGGGGGCTCACCTGAGACGGAGCCGTGCACTCAGCCCGTCGCGGACACGCGGCCACTCCTCGGCCGTCACCGAGAACATGACCGTGTCGCGCACCGACCCGTCCGACCTGCGCTGGTACCTCCGGAGCGTGCCTTCGTAGCTGGCGCCGAGCCGGGCGATCGCCTGCTGCGAGCGGATGTTGCGCACGTCGGTCTTGAGCTGGACCCGCCCTGCGCGCAGCACCTCGAAGGCGTGCCCGAGCAGGAGAAGCTTCGTGTCGGGGTTGACCGCACTCCCCCACAGCGCCGGCGTGTAGGCGGTCCATCCCACCTCGAGCCTGGCGTCGGGCACGGACACATCCAGGTACGACGAGGTCCCCACGACGCTCGCCGCGGGAAGCCCCGCCGCCGGTCGGCGGAGCCGGGCCACCCAGGGCAGCCGACCCGACGCCAGAGCACGGCCGAGCTGGTCGACGTACTGCTCCGCCGACCGTGGGCGGCCGCTCATGTGCGCCCAGACCCGGTCGTCGTCCAGGGCGGCGAAGAGGTCCGCCCCGTCACGGGCGATGTCCAGGACCGACAGCTCGACGACCTCACCGGAGAGCGTCGTCCCTGCTGCGACCGGCCACACCATGTCCGGCCAGGGCCGGTCGTCGGGTCGTGCATCCCTTATCGCGTCGAAGCGGGTGGTCATGGCGGGCAGTCTCCCACTCACCAGGGCAGCGGGAGCGCACCCACCCTCTCCGCGAGCGCGACGCCGGCCGCGGCCACCGATCCGGCCACCAGCGCGACGGCAGTGCTGTGACGGCGATCCCACCTGCGTCGTCGTGCCGGGGTCGGGACGGGAAACGCCTCCAGCCGGGCGGCCAGACGCAGAGCCACGTCGTTGACCTCCGACGTGGACAGGACGACCGGCGACGCGGCGACGATGTGCTCCAGCGTGCTGGGCGAGGTCACCAGGACGTCGTCGACCAGCTCGGCCATGGCCACCTCGTCGAGCCGGCAGACGACCGGTCGGACCCGGTTGCGGTACCGGCGCGGCAGCACGGCGGCGACCAGGTCCGCCGCCGTGTGGCCTGCTGCGACGACGGATGGAGGGGCGATCTCGTCGACCGCTCCCACCGCCGGGGCCGCCAGCGAGGTGACCACGTGGATGCCGCTGGGGCACACCAGCACGCGCTCGATCCGCAGCTCGGGTCGCATCGGGTGCCGGACGTCGTGCAGCTCGCGCCTCCGTCGCTTCGCGTGCTCCCTGTGCGGAATGCTGCGACGCGCGTTGCGGCGAGGTTGCCCGACTGCCCCCAGACTCACGGTGGCTCCCCTCAGGTGATCCGAGTGCCACCAGGGTAGGTAGGACAAAGCGCGGCTGTCCCTGCTTTCGGGAAGGAAGTCACATCGGTCACATCAGTCACTCCGCTACGCGACGCCCTCCCGGCGTTGGACGACCTTCGTGAGGACCTGAGCCGGGTGCGGCGGCTCCAACAGGAGAAGACGCGCCGCACCCTGCGGCCGGAGGTCAGCCCCGTCCGCTGACGCGGTAGCTGCTCAGCAGGTCCCGCCGGATCTGGGTCGGCGTGAAGGCGAACTGGACCCAGCGCTCCCGGCTGAACAGCCTGGTCTGGTCCGAGGACCAGGG
>DASVBF010000371.1:0-3849 GCA_036375975.1 Nocardioidaceae bacterium
TGCATTCGGTCGCAAACAAAGCCTATCCGTGACACAAGCCTCTGGCCGGCGGAGATGCCGGGCGCGACTCTAGACCCAGGGGAAGGGAGTCGGCATGGATCGCTGGGAGTACAAGATCGCTGACCTGACGAAGGTGGAGAAGGACATCAGTGAACTGAATCGCCTCGGCGCGGAAGGATGGGAGGCTGTCGGCATGGTGTCGACCTGGGGGGCGGGAGGCTTCAAGTTTGTTCATCCGATCGCTCTACTCAAGCGAAGAGTGACGAACGGCTGAACGCGTCCGTTCCAGGCTGCAGTGAGGGAGGCTTCTGCACTTTGTCCTAGACCGGGCATGTCCTGACCGATGTGAGAATCGGGCTGTGACTCGAGACCGGTTAGGCGGCCGTGTAGTTGCCCTCACGGCCGCGTCCGCCGCATCTGTATACGCGCTGTGGCTCAGGCCCCGGATCCTGACGTGGGGGGCGACCCGGGATGAGGTCGACCGGGAATATCCCGGGGATGAGCTCATCCCCGACCCCGACGACGGCTCCACGATGGCTACAAGCCTTCCGGTGCCCCCGGAGGGCGTCTGGCCATGGCTGGCTCAGATGGGAGGCGACCGCGGCGGCTGGTACAGCCGCGACTGGTTGGACAACAACGGAAAGCCGAGCGCGGACCGGATCGTGCCGGAGTGGCAAGACCTCCACGTGGGTCAGCAGCTCTCCCGCGTCGCCACACCGGGCGAGGAACCGGGGTCGTTCACCGTGGTGACTCTGGAACCGAACCGGACCCTGGTGCTGAGGTCCAGCTACGGGCTCTTCACCGGCCGTGACTTCGATCCGGGCGTGGGCCCGGCACCCCGCCCCTGGGTGGACGGGATCTGGGGTTTCCATTTGCGACCCACCTCAGAAGGAGGAACGCGGCTGGTCGCCCGGTCACGGAACCGAGGTGGCCCACGCGTGATAACCCGCCCGTTCGCCCTCCTCGGCGAGCCCATGCACTTCGCCATGCAGACCCGCCAGTTTCGCAACCTCAGACGCCGCGTCACGACACACCGGTGAGCATTTCGTTGGGAGCCGCACGGATCAGCCGCGATCCGCCCGCTCTTCGAGGTGAGTCTTTCCGCGGCCTTGGGGTAGTGAGGGCGGACGACAGGCGACCGCCGCTAACTAGGCGGTCAACATGGCTGCCGCCATCACCCGCCGGCCGTCTCGTTTGCGGAGGCGGCCGACGCGCACGCCGTCTCGATGCGGACGGTCCGCCGCTACATCGTCGACGGCCAACTCGAGACCGTCCGGCTCGGACGCAAGACGCTGCGGATCAGAGTCGACTCGATCGAACAGTTCGTCGACGCCAGGCCGGTCGGCAACTGGCGGTAGGACCGACGCTGGTCGCCGAGGACTGTGCCTCCGGCGTTGCTCGATCCTGCAGCCGTCTTCCTGCCATAGTTCGGAGCATGCCGAGGGTCCCGGTCCCTGATGTTCTGCTCCGGACGCTCAGCCGCCAGCTCGGCGGGCCGTCCGGTCCGCTCGGCGCGTTGGTTGCGCGGATGCTCAATAGGGGAAACCGGGCCGCCATCACTGCCGCCGTCGGCGCCCTCGACCTGACCGGGACGGAGGAGGTCGCGGACATCGGCTTCGGCGGTGGGCTCGGTCTCGACCTGCTGCTCGACGCGACGCGCTCCGGCGGCCGCGTGCACGGCGTCGAGCCAGCGCCCGACATGCTGCAGCGGGCACGCAGGGCACATCACGAGGAGGTCGCGGCGGGGCGCCTCGCATTGCACGAGGCGGGCATGGAGGCGCTGCCGATTGCGGATGGCGCCCTGGACGGCTGGATCAGCGTCAACACCGTGTACTTCGTCGAGGACCTGCCACCGGCCCTCGCCGAGCTCCGCCGAGTGCTCGCACCCGGCGGGAGGGGCGTCCTGGGGATCGCCAACCCGGAGTGGATGGCACACCAGGCCGTCACCAAGTTCAACTTCACGGTACGGCCAGTAGCTGACGTAGTCGCCGCGCTCACCGAGGCAGGCCTCTCGGTCGAGCAACGCACCATGGACGGCTCTCGGCACTTCAACCTGCTGGTTTGCCGTCCGGCCCGGCGGTAGAGACGGGACAGGAGCGGCCAGGAATGACCGCCCCAGTTCCGACGACGGCGGCATGACGCCGCACTTGTGAATCTTTTCTCCCAGATAGATGCGCCCCGTTTGGCGCCCGCGCGATGCAGTTGGACGGGCTGCTCCCCCGAGGAGCTGGCGAACGTCGCCGAGGATCTGATGCGAGTAGTCCGGCGAAGGAAGATCGCTGCCACTCTGTCGTACGGCAGTCGATCCGTTCGTAGCACTGATGAGCGGCCGCCCGTGAGGCCGCCGTCATGATCAGGAGATGACACAGATGCAGCATCCGGAGCCTGTCGCCCGCCGTCTCTTCGAGCTCACCGAGCCGATCTGCCTGGTGAACTTCTTCGCCCCGGAGCCCAACGACTCGATGGCGGCGCTCGGCCTCCGCAACTACTGGGACGGCTACTTCGCGGGACGCTCCGCGCCGCTCGGTCGGGTCCCCGCCGAGGTGGTGCACGCTGCGTTCTACAACTTCACCGAGGCTGAGGTGGCCCGCCACATCCCCAAGGTGTGGGACACCACCACACCCGAGGCGGCGCACGCCGCACGTGAGCAGGGCTGCGTGGCGGCGCTGCGGCGGATCCTCGGCGACCTCGTCGAGACGCCGGGACTCGCGCGCGCCGCCGAGCTCCTCGCCCAGGCCTCGACCAGCGCCCCGACCGCGGGACGGGTCATGTACGCCGGGCTCCGCGCGCTCCCGATGCCCGAGGATCCCGTGGCCCGGCTCTGGCACGCGGCCAACATGCTCCGGGAGCACCGTGGGGACGGACACATCGCTGCCCTGGTCTCGGAACGGATCGGCGGGACCGAGGCTCACGTGCTCAACGCGCCCTCGCCAGCGGCATCTACCCGGCGGAGTCGTTCGGCCGGATCCACCACCTACCCCGGGCTCGTGTCGCCGAGGTCATGGACGGTCTGCGCGACCGTGGCCTCCTCGACGCCTCCGGCTACTTCACCGACGCCGGGCGGGCGACCAAAGACCGCATCGAGTCACTGACCGACGCCCTCGCACAAGCTCCATACGAGGTGCTGGAGCCGCGCGAGCTCGACCAGCTGATCGCTCTGCTCGACCCCATCTCCGGACGGGTGGCCACGGGGTCGAAGTGACTCGCTGCGGTCTGACCGAGCGGCCTTCTCCGCCGAGCGCACCGAAGAGCTGGTGCACGAAAGAGAGGTGTTCTCCGTGGCAGAACGTCCTGACACGCACAGCGGGAACGCGGCAGATGAACCACACCCCAGACTGGTTGAGCTGAGCGAGCTCTTGGTCGGCACATGGCGAGTGGATGGACCAAACATCAGCGGCCAGGCCGAGTACCAGTCAAAGAACGGAGGTCGCCTGCTGGTCGCCTACGTCGACTTCAGGGTGGGCGACTCGCGAATGAGAGTCATCCAGCACATCACCCACCACGAAGAACGCGGCGCTCTGATCGCTCGGTAAATGGACACCATGGGCGAAGAGGCGAGTACACGTGGTCTTGGAGGGCAAGACGATCCGCGTCAGCCTCGGCGACCAGGGCTCAGACACCTACTTCCAAGCCACCGTCAACGAGGACAAGTCTCAGTACGTCGGCACCTGGCACTATCCCGAAAGTGGTCCGGCCGACGCGACGGAGACCATCGTCTACGCACGGGTGCATGGCAACGGCTGGCAGCTCCTCTCATTTCGCGGGTCGGGCACCATTCGCACCCACGTCTATCCGCCGTCTGACGGCCGGGCATGACTTTCACGGACATGCCGAGATCCGGATGATCCC
>DASVBF010000051.1:0-2028 GCA_036375975.1 Nocardioidaceae bacterium
GCACCCGGTCGCGGGGTAGCCGTCGATCGCGCACACCATGCCGGATCCGACACGCAGGTCGGCGACCTCCTCGAGGACCTGCTGGGTGCTCGCGTCCTTGGCGACCACGGCGCAGTCGGCGCGCGGCGCGGGCGGTTGGCCCTTGCCCATCTCGGCGCCGAAGTCCAGGACCACTGCGACGCGCTTCTTGCCGGTCGGGGCCTTGGCGGTGCCGCAGATCGCCTCGAAGTCGACCTTGTCGAGGTCGGCTCGCGGCTCGATGCCCTGGGATTGTGTGGAGGTTCCGAACCGGAACCCCTCCACGGCGCCGTCGGCTGGCGTGTAGTCGCCCGCGCCGACCTTGGAGAAGGTCCAGCTGCCCTTCTGGAGGTGGAAGTAGTTCCAGTACTGGTAGCCGTCCTCGGCGTGTGCTGTGCCGGCCGTACCGGTCACGACGAGGAGGGCGAGCAGGAGAGTGGAGAGCGTGCCGACGATGCGGCGGGGGAGCACGGTGGCCAACGGAGGGCCCTTTCTGTTGCGGCGGTTCACATGACGTCACCGGACCGCCGGGGCAGAAGCCCCGGAAAGGGCGTGCCCCTGATCCGGCTCCGCCCCGTAGACCTCGACGGATGACTGGGAGCCGCTACCTCGTGTCGGTTTTCCGGCTCACCGCGCGTCGCCTTTGGGGTTCACGCGGCCTACGGTTGCGGGTCAGCGCCGGAATTCGACCGGCTTTCCCGACGCGGGCAGTTGTTCACCTGAACGCTCCCACGGAGGTCCGGGGCCGTCAAAGGGGTCTCACGTATTGCCGACGTTAGGCTCGCCACATGACGAACTCACTCGAGCCTTCCGGACATTTCGCAAGCGAGCCTTCGTCGCGTCCGAGCTGGCACTGGCGGCTGGAGGACTCCTCGGGCGGCGAGGTGGCAGCCGAGGGGCTCGCCTCCCCTGAGTTCCCGTCCCAGAGCGACGCGGAGTCGTGGGTCGGAGAGGCCTGGCGCGACCTGCTCGACGCCGGAGTGGACGCGGTCACCCTGCTCGAAGGCGACCGCGAGGTGTACGGGCCGATGAGCCTCCACGCCAGCTGATCGAGCGTATTGCTTTCACCATGCGTGTCTGCATGGAAAAAGGCATACTGGCCCCGTAGCCTGGACTCATGCCACAGGTGCTCCGGCCGTTCCCGTTCGAGACCCCCATCGCGCCAGAGGCGCTGATCGATCGCCGTGAGGAGCTCGCGCGGCTGAGCCAGGCGGCGGCCGAGCGCGTCCACGTCCGGATGGCGGGCCCCCGTCGCTTCGGCAAGACCTCGCTGCTGCTCGCCCACGCCGCCGCGCTCTCGGGGGCCGGGTGGCGCACCGTCCACGTGGACATGTACGGCGTGACGTCGCTCGCCGAGCTGTGCGTGCGCATCGCCACCGCCTACGCGCGGCTCCGCGACAACCGGCTCCGGGCTCATCTCGACTCGCTGGGAGCCAGGCTCGGCCTCTCCCTCACCGCCGCCGGACCCGGCGTGACGCTGGGCCCACGGCAGCGCACTGCGTCCCCGGAGGCCACCCAGACGGCGGCTGCGGAGCTCCTCGACCTGCCCCTGGTCCTGTTCGAGCGGGACGAGCAGCCGACGCTGGTGGTGTTCGACGAGTTCCAGGACCTGCTCAGCGCCGGCCCCGCCCTCGACGGGTTGCTGCGCTCGCACGTGCAGTACCACGGCGATGCGGCGGTCTACGTCTACGCCGGCTCGCAGCCGTCGATGATGCGCAAGCTCTTCAGCGACCGGGAGCGTCCGCTCTACGGGCAGGCGGAGCCGCTCGCGCTGGGCCCGCTGCCCCTCGACGACGTCATGGTCGAGCTGGCCGAGCGCTTCGACGACCTCGACGAGGACCCCCAGGGTGCGCTGTCGCCGCTGGTCATGACGGCCGCGGGGCACCCGCAGCGCACGATGCTGCTGGCCCACCTCCTCCACCGCGAGCTGGCTGCGCGTTCCCTCGCAGGCACGACCCTGCAGGAAGGCGCAGAGGTGACCGGTATCGCCCTCGCGGACGCGGTCGTACG
>DASVBF010000065.1:0-4059 GCA_036375975.1 Nocardioidaceae bacterium
TCGGTGACCTCTCACTCATTGGACCCTGCCGACCTCGGGATCCCGCGCGGCACGGCGGAGGGCCTGCGCGGTCGTGACGCGGCATTCAACGCCGACGTCGTACGCCGGGTCGTGGCCGGCGAGCAGGGGCAGGTCCGCGACGCCGTGGTACTCAACGCCGGAGCCGCCCTGGCCATCCACGCCGCCGAGGAGGGCTCGCTCGAGGAGCGTGTCGCCGCCGGCATGGTGCGAGCGAAGGAGTCCATCGACTCGGGGCAGGCGAAGGCCGTGCTGGAGAAGTGGGTCGAGGTCAGCTCACAGGTCTGAGGCGCCGATTTCTCGGGGCACCCGCCCCTGGGTCAGGATGAGTCCGTGACTGGACTCGACAACGACCTGCTCGCCCTCGCTCGGGCCTACGGCGTCGCGACGGAGTTCTGGGACTGGCGTGGCAACCACGTGCAGGTTCCTGAGGAGACCATCGTGTCCGTGCTCGCGGCGATGGACGTCGACGCATCCACGCCGGAGGCGACGGGCCGGGCGCTGCGTTCCGAGAGGGAGGTGCGCTGGCGCCGCATGCTGCCGCCCAGCGTGGTCTCCACGCAGGGTGAGGGTGTGACCTTCTGGGTCCACGTGCCGCACGGCTCGCCGGTCGAGGTCTGGGTCGAGCTCGAGAGCGGCACCGTCCGTTCGGGGCTGCAGCAGGTCGACAACCCGCAGCCGCCGGAGGAGGTCGACGGCAGGCTCGTGGGGGAGGCGTCCTTCCGGTTGCCCTCAGGGCTGCCGCTGGGCTACCACACACTTCATGCCCGGACGGGGGCCGGCGAGAGCTCGTGTACCCTGATCGTCACGCCCGACTGGCTGGGCCTGCCCGAGCGGCTCGGCGACCGGCGTGGCTGGGGGCTGGCGGCCCAGCTCTACAGCGTCCGCTCGGCAGAGTCGTGGGGTGTCGGGGACCTGGCCGACATGACGGACCTCGCAGTGTGGTCCGGCTCGGAGCTCGGCGCGGACTACCTCCTGGTGAACCCGCTTCACGCCGGTGAGCCGATCGCGCCGATGGAGCCCTCGCCGTACCTCCCGAAGTCGCGGCGCTTCTTCAACCCGATCTACCTCCGGGTCGAGCGCATCCCCGAGTACGCCGCGCTGCCCACGAAGACGCGCAACCAGGTGGATCGGCTCGGTGTTCGGCTGCGGGACGAGCTCGCCGAGGTCGACTCCATCGAGCGGAACCCGTCGTGGACGGCGAAGCGCCAGGCGCTCCGGCTGGTCCACGCGGCTCCCAGGACCGCCGGGCGGGAGCTGGACTACCAGGCGTTCCGTCGACGGGAAGGCGAGAGCCTCGTCGACTTCGCGCGATGGAGCGCGATCGCGGAGACCCACGGCACCGACTATCGGGTGTGGCCCGAGGACCTGCGGGATCGGACCTCGGGCTCGGTCGAGGCCTTCGCGGCTGAGAACGCCGACCTCGTCGACTTCCACATGTGGCTGCAGTGGGTCATGGACGAGCAGCTTCAGACGGCGCAGGCCAAGGCCGTCGGTGCCGGGATGCGCCTCGGGGTGATGCACGACCTCGCGGTGGGCGTCTTCCCCGGCGGCGCCGACGCCTGGCGGATGCGGGACACCTACGCCACGGGCATGCAGGTCGGCGCGCCACCGGACGCCTTCAACCAGCTGGGCCAGGACTGGGGCCAGCCCCCGTGGCGGCCCGACCGCCTCGCGGAGCTCGGCTACGCCCCCTTTCGCGAGCTGATCGCGGGAGTCCTCCGCCACGCCGGCGGTGTGCGCATCGACCACGTCATCGGGCTCTTCCGGCTGTGGTGGGTGCCGGTCGGGAGCTCCCCGGCGGCGGGCACCTACGTCTACTACGACCACAAGGCGATGGTCGGTGTGCTCGCACTCGAGGCGCACCGCGCGGGCGCGGTCGTGGTGGGGGAGGACCTCGGGACGGTCGAGCCGTCGGCCAGGGACTACCTCCGGGAGCGGGGGATCCTCGGCACGTCGATCCTGTGGTTCGAGAGCGGCTACGACGGCAAGCCGCTCCCTGCCGAGCACTGGCGGGAGTACTGCCTCGCGTCGGTCACGACCCACGACCTGCCGCCGACGGCCGGCTACCTGGCAGCAGAGCACGTGAAGCTGCGTGCCTCACTGGACCTGCTCGCCCGACCGCTCGAGGAGGAGATCGCGGCCGACGAGGCGGAGCGAGGTGCGTGGCTGGACGTGCTCCGCTCGCGCGGCCTGCTCGACTCCAACCCCTCGGAGGAGGTGGTGGTGCGGGCGCTGCACGAGTACCTCATGCTCACCCCGGCGCGGCTCATCTCGGTGGCGCTGCCCGACGCGGTGGGGGACCGGCGGACCCAGAACCAGCCGGGTACGACGGACGAGTACCCCAACTGGCGGGTGCCCCTGTCCGGGCCGGCCGGTGAGTCGCTGATGCTCGAGGACGTCTTCGGGTCTGCCCGGGCCAAGGCGCTGGCGGCCGTCGTACAGACGCATGGATGAGAGCTTCCCGCCCTGACCTCGCCCGGCAGGCGCATGTTTCGCCGCGTTCTCGGGAACGAGATGTTATGTCGGCTTTGGGGGCAAGCGATGTGGGACTGGCGTCGGGGGAGGACCGTTCGATTCCGGGAATCCGGGGTCCGATTACCCAGAAGTGGTGTCGCAGACGCCGGTGCTCCGGTCGGAGACTCGACCCATGATGGTCTCGCTGCGGCTGGCGAATGTGCTGCTCGTGTGCATGTCCGTGCTGTTCGCCCTGTCGCTCAGGACCAACCTCGTCTTCGTGCTGGACGCGTACTTCGGGATGCTGCTCGCCGGCCAGCTCGTCGGCGCCGCAACGCGGCCCGAACAGCGGCCTCGCTGGGTGCGCTGACACGACGGAGCGGCCTCGTGGCCGAACGACCGACTCCCCGCTGCCCCGATCGTGAGATCGAAAGCAACGGGGAGCCGGCCAGGGTTGTGCTGATCAGGACGTGACTTACTTGGCCTTGGCCTTCCATGACGTGGCCTGGAGCCTGTTGCCACGCCGGTCGGTGATGCCGGAGGACAGCCGGAGGGTGTAGACCGCTCCGACCCGCATGTTGCTCGACGGGTTGAGCGTCGCGGTCTTGGCATCCGAGCTCAGGGTCACCCGAGCCCTGACCGGGTCCTCGCGGCCCTGGACGTAGAGCTTCATGGTCGTGCGGCTCACATTGCGGACCGGCTCGCTGAACTTCGCGACGAAGTTCGCCGTGCGGTAGGCCGTCCTGACCGGCGACTTCTTGACCACGCGCGGTGCAACCGTGTCTACCTTGGCCGTGCGCCAGGCGCTCGTCCCGAGCAGGTTTCGCGCAAGGTCGTAGGCGGAGACTCTCCACTGCCAAGACCCGTTCGACAGTGCCGCAGTGGGGGCCCAGGCGTTCGCCTCGGTCCAGACGGCCTCCGCCAACGAGTCGGAGCTGGACAGCTTCCGCTCGAACTTGTAGGTCACCGCCGACGGAACAGCCCCCCAGGTGAACAGCGAGTCGTTGGCGTCGACGTACGAACCGTCGCTGGGCGCAACCAAGGCCGGCGCCGTGCCTTGCGAGTAGAAGCGGCCGACAGCCGACCACAGGCCGGGGTTGCCGTAGGCGTCGATCCGCTGGACGCGCCAGAGGTACGGCAGGCTGGAGGCGGGCAACGGGTTCGGCGGCGAGTAGGCGGTCTGCTTGCTCGTCGTCGAGATGACCCGGTTGGTCGCCGAGAGCGCCGTGTCGCCGTTCTTGTAGACCTCGACCCGGTAGCTGCCCGCGAAGTCGTTCGGCTGCCAGCGGAACGGCGCCAGGCCGTTCGTGGTGGCGTCCCCGATCGGCGACTTGAGCACCGTCCTTGGGCTGGACTTGGTGAACGTGCCGGTCGCAGACCACGTGAGACCGTTGTCCTGCCCGTCAGGTGCCTGCACCCGCCAGTACAGGAGCCCTTCCGGGTATGTCCGGTCGAACGGTGTGAAGGTCGTCTGGTCGACGAGCCGGTTCTCCACGAGCGACGTGAAGGTCGGCGTGGTCGACACCTGGATTCGGTACTGCTTCGCGGTCTGGTTGCTCGCCTCCCCCGTGGTGGCGTAGGTCG
>DASVBF010000074.1:0-2588 GCA_036375975.1 Nocardioidaceae bacterium
TGACGGAGAACCCTCCGCCTAGGCGTAGGCGCGGGATGTCATGGTGCAAGACGTGCTGGTCGCCAGGAGGCTCCGTTCCGGGGGAGCGGCAGGTTTCCGTCCCGGCGGCATCGCGGGCGCGACGGAAAGCCCGTGTATCGAGCGCCGTGTAGCGGGTGTTGGCCCATCCGGCGCCTCGTGGCAGACTGCCGGGCTATGCCGCTCGCACACATGCGTTCCGTGGTCCTCGATTGCCCTGACCCCGGGGCACTCGCCGAGTTCTACCGTGCTGTCCTCGGCGGCCAGGTCACGTTCGCCGAGGACGACTGGGTGGTCCTCACGGTCGAGGGGCTGCGTCTGGCCTTCCAGCTGTCCGACGATTTCGCAGCGCCGACCTGGCCGAATGGCGAGCGGCCGCAGCAGTTCCACCTCGACTTGACCGTCGATGACGTCGACGCGGTCGAGCCGCGGGTGCTGGCGTTGGGCGCTACGAAGCACGAAGTGCAGCCGGGCCAGGCAGCAGGCGAATCGTTCAGGGTGTACCTCGACCCGGCCGGCCACCCCTTTTGCCTCTGCTGGGACTGACGTGGAGCTCCATATCAGTACGGCTGAGCGTCGACTGCGACGTAGTTGTCGCGGCGGATTGACGCGGGTCGCATGATGGTTGGCGCATCGCGGGTGACACTTAGTGCTCGGAGGGTCGAATGGGTGGCTTGAGGTCGATGACTGGCGTCCCGTCGACCGCCTCCAGGGCATCGACCTGGATGCGTTCCGGTTCGACCGCGAGCACCGTCACTGGGTGCAGGCCGATGGGGTTGGGACGGTTCGGCGAACGGGTGCTGAAGACCCCACGCTCGGGACCGCCGGGATCGTCACCGGGCACGGTCGCGAGCTCGTCGCGACGTGCCAGGTGCAGCCAGGTCAGCACGAGGAGCTGTTGGCCGACCTCGATGTCGCGAGCGCCGTCGCGGACCTCCGGTGCGAGGACCAGCCAGGCGCTGGGAGCGCCCCGGTCGGCCTGGTTCGGGGCTTGCGCGACTTCTCTCAGCGAGGATCGGACCCAGCCGATCGGCTGGATCTGATAGGGGGATGGTCCCTCGGACATCAGCCTCAACTCCCGTCCAGCAGCGTCGCCAGCCGCCTAGGCGCGCTAGCGCGATCGGTGACTTGGCGCAACTCACTGGTCTCGTCCCAGTGGACCCGCTGTGACGACGTACGCCAATCCACTGGGCCCCTCCGACGTACCTCCCTCGCCACCGCTCGTTCCTGCAGGGTGGCCAGCCACCTAGCCGCAAGCCGGTCGTGGCGCACCGCTGCGCTCACCTGTACCACCGACGACCCGACCCATACTGGGCTGGCGAGGCAGCGGGCTGCGATGCGAAGCCAAGAACGATCGCTCCCCAACGCGGCGATAAGACGCGCCGTGACTTGAGGCACGGTCGGCCGCGAGTCTGATTGTCCGCGGCAGAGATCCGGATGTCCATGCAAGGGCGATGAGTTTCGCAGTCCATGCAAGTCTCTTCTAGCGATGAACCGCACTTGAGGGAACGACATGACCGCTACCTACACCTTCGACGTCTTTTCCAGCCTGGACGGCTACGGCTCCTACCGCCCCCCAGGCGACTGGGGCGGCTACTGGGGCAAGCAGGGCCCGGAGCTGCTCGACCACCGCCTTGCCTCGTTCGACCATGAGCAGCGGATGGTGTTCGGCGCCACCACCTTTCGGCAGTTCGTCCAGATGCTGGCCGAGAGCACTGAGGAGTCCGGGGTGCGCGACCAATGGGTCACGCGGATGAGGAACATGCCGGCGACGGTGGTGTCGTCGACGCTGAAAGGCCCACTCGACTGGCCGGACGCGACAATCGTGAGTGGTGACGCCCTCGACGTCGTCGCCCGGCTCAAGGAGGAGTCCCGGGTGCCGCTGCGCTCGCACGGCAGCCTGTCGTTGAACTGGGCGCTTATGGCTGCCGGCCTCGTCGATCGGATGCAGGTGACGATCTTCCCCGTCATTACGGGCAAGACCGGAACCGACCCGATCTTCGGGGGCGCAGCCGACTTCGACTTGGAGCTGCTGGAGAGCCGGACGCTCGACAGTCACATCCAGGAGCTCATCTACCGACCCACCCTCCATTGACCTGTCCGGATCCGATGAGGGTCTGGACGGTCGAGGCATCCTCACATCGGCAGTTGCGCGCTTTCACTCTGGGCGGCATGTCAGTGCGTGGGACCGTACCCTCGGTGCATGCCTGGCGACCAGGATTATGCAGCCCTCGGCGAACTTCTTTCCCGGCCTGTGCACTGGACCGAAGCGGCCGCTACCCGAGCGCCCTCGCTGCGTGAGCATCAAGCGACTGCGGCTGCCGCTCACGACCAGAGGACAAGGAGCGGGTCGTCTATGTGGGGTGTCGTGCGGCAACTCGATGACGCGTTGGCGGTCTGGGAGACCAACCGGTCGGACGCACGCTGATCGGCATTATCGCGCTTTCACCATCAGCGGCATGTCAGTGCGTTCTTGCCCCTCCGCCGGACAGCGGCAGAGCCGGGCGCTCACACGTCGGGTGGTGGAGCGTCCACCTTCCTGTCGTGGTCCCACCATTGTTCTGAGATCA
>DASVBF010000085.1:0-20440 GCA_036375975.1 Nocardioidaceae bacterium
CACGGCGCAGGACCGGATGCGCGGGATCGACATGCCCGGCGGGTAGAATGCTGCCCGCTGACTTCCCCACGGCATGATTTGCTCGATCCAAGACCTCCGCGCACCGTGAGGAGCCAAAGCACGTGTACCTCAAGAGCCTGACGCTCCGCGGGTTCAAGTCGTTCGCGTCGGCGACGACCCTCCAGCTCGAGCCGGGGATCACCTGCATCGTGGGGCCCAACGGGTCCGGCAAGTCCAACGTCGTGGACGCCCTCGCCTGGGTGATGGGCGAGCAGGGGGCCAAGTCGCTCCGAGGCGGCAAGATGGAGGACGTCATCTTCGCCGGCACTTCCGGCCGCCCCCCGCTCGGACGCGCCGAGGTGGCGCTGACGATCGACAACTCCGACGGTGCGCTCCCGATCGAGTACGCCGAGGTCACGATCAGCCGCACGATGTTCCGCAACGGCGGCTCCGAGTACGCCATCAACGGCCAGTCGTGCCGGCTGCTCGACGTCCAGGAGCTGCTCTCGGACTCCGGTATCGGTCGCGAGATGCACGTCATCGTCGGCCAGGGTCAGCTCGACTCGATCCTGCACGCCACGCCGGAGGACCGACGCGGGTTCGTCGAGGAGGCGGCCGGCGTCCTCAAGCACCGCAAGCGCAAGGAGAAGGCACTCCGCAAGCTCGACTCGACGGAGGGCAACCTCACCCGGCTCAACGACCTCCTCACCGAGATCCGCAGGCAGCTGAAGCCGCTGGGGCGGCAGGCCGAGGTCGCGCGCAAGGCAGCCGTCGTCCAGGCTGACGTCCGCGACGCGCGGGCCCGGCTGCTCGCGGACGATCTGGTCACGGCGCGCACCTCGCTGGAGCAGGAGCTCGCTGACGAGAGTGTGCTGATGGAGCGCCGCGGCACGCTCGAGGCGGCCGTGGAAGAGGCCCGTCAGACCGAGGCGAGGCTGGAGGCGGAGCTGCGCGAGGATCTCCCTGCCCTCGCTCAGGCGCAGGAGACGTGGTTCGCCCTCTCCGGGCTGCGCGAGCGTCTCAAGGGCACCGCTGGTCTCGCGGCCGAAAGGGCGCGGAACGCCAGGGACGCGGCCGACGAGCCGAGCGGCGGTTCAGGCCGTGACCCCGAGCAGCTTCTGGCCGAGGCCGAGCGGGTTCGCGCCCAGGAGTCCGAGATCAACCACGAGGTCGAGCGGAACCGGTCCAAGCTCGACGAAGCCGTGACCGTACGCCAGGAGCTCGAAGCCCGCCACACCGAGGAGGACCGTCGGGTCGCCGGGCTGCTGCGGGCGGCGGCGGACCGCCGCGAGGGGCTCGCCCGCCTCCATGGCCAGGTCAACGCCCTCAAGAGTCGCTCCGCGGCGGCCGCGGAGGAGGTCGGCCGTCTCACCTCGGCCCGCGCGGAGGCCTTGTCCAGGGCCGAGCGTTCCCAACGCCAGTTCACCGCCCTCGAGACGAAGGTGGCCGGGCTGGACGCGGGGGAGGAGGGTCTCGACGCCGAGCACGAGGCGGCCGCTGCCGCGCTGTCCGACATCGAGGACCAGCTCGCCAAGACCCGCGAGGCGGCCCAGGTCGCCGAGCGGGAGCGAGGGGCTCTCGCGGCGCGCAAGGAAGCGCTGGAGATCGGCCTCAACCGCAAGGACGGCGCAGGTGCGCTGCTTGCCGCCAGCGACTCGGTGTCCGGTCTGCTGGGGTCCGTGGCCGCGCTGCTCTCGGTGCGCCCCGGATACGAGGCGGCGATCGCCGGAGCCCTCGGCAGTGCCGCCGACGCCGTTGCCGTGGAGCACGTGGACGCCGCGCTCGGCGCCATCGCCCACCTGAAGTCCGACGACCTGGGCCGTGCCGGGCTCCTCCTGGGCGGCGCCGCCGTGGACGACAGCGCCTGGCCAGGCCTGCCCGGCGGTGCGATCTACGCCGTGGATGCCGTGGAGGCACCCGAGGCTCTCCGCCCCGCGCTGTCGCGGCTCCTGTTCAAGGTCGCGGTGGTCGATGACCTCCCGGCTGCGCGCTCCCTGGTGGCCGACCTGGCCGACGTGACCGCCGTGACGAAGCACGGCGACCTCCTCGGAGCGCACTTCGCAGCAGGTGGCTCCTCCGCGCAGCCGAGTCTGATCGAGGTCCAGGCAGCGGTCGACGAGGCCGCCGAGAAGCTGGCGGAGGCCGGCCACGCCTGCGAGCGCCTCGCGTTCGACCTGTCGCGCCTGGAGGATGAGCGCGACCGGGCCAAGCAGCGCGTCGACGTCGCTCTCGCGAAGCTGCACGAGTCGGACGCCACACTCGCCGCGGTTGCCGAGGAGCTGGGCCAGTTCGGCTCTCAGGTGCGGTCGGCCAAGGGCGAGGCGGAGCGGCTCTCCAAGGCGATCGACGCGGCCGAGGCTGCCCGCGACAAGGACCTCGCCGGTCTCGCCGAGCTCGAGCAGCGCCTCGCCGCCGCCGAGGACTCTCCTGAGGAGGAGCCCGACACCGCCGAGCGCGAGCGGCTTGCCGAGGAGGCGAAGGGCGCGCGTCAGAAGGAGATGGACGCCCGGCTCGCCCTGCGCACGGCCGAGGAGCGTGCCCGCGCGTTGTCCGGACGTGCCGACTCGCTCGTCCGCGCAGCCCAGGCCGAGCGGGAGGCACGGGCCAAGGCCGCTGCCCGCCGGGAGCGGCTCATGCGTGAGGGGCAGGTCGCCGAGGCGGTCGGGCGGGCCGCTGCCGTCGTACTCCAGCGGCTCGAGGCGTCGGTGGCCCGGGCCGCGGCCGAGCGCACCGCGGTCGAGCAGGCCCGTCGTGGCCGCGAGGAGCAGCTGATGGCCGTGCGGTCGCGCTCGCGCGACCTTCAGAAGGAGTACGACGAGCTGGTCAACGCCGTGCACCGTGACGAGATGGCTCGGGCCCAGCAGCGCATGCGCATCGAGCAGCTCGAGGAGCGTGCGGTCGAGGAGCTGGGGCTCGACCCCGGCGTGCTCCTCGACGAGTACGGTCCGCACAACCCGGTCCCGGTCGCTGCGCCGGAAGGTGCCGAGGCCTCCGACGAGGCGCCGGAACCTGTGCCCTTCGTGCGCGAGGAGCAGCAGAAACGGCTGCGGGCCGCCGAACGGGCCCTGTCGATGCTCGGCAAGGTCAACCCGCTCGCGCTCGAGGAGTTCTCCGCGCTCGAGGAGCGTCACAAGTTCCTCACCGAGCAGCTCGAGGACCTCAAGCGCACCCGACGCGACCTGCTCGACATCGTGCGCGAGGTCGACGAGCGGGTCGAGCAGGTCTTCACCGAGGCCTGGCAGGACGTCCGGGATGCCTTCGACCAGGTGTTCAAGCGACTCTTCCCCGGCGGTGAGGGGAAGCTCGTGCTCACCGACCCCTCGGACATGCTGACGACCGGCATCGAGGTCGAGGCCCGTCCGGCAGGCAAGAAGGTCAAGCGCCTCTCGCTGCTCTCCGGTGGCGAGCGGTCGCTCGTCGCGGTCGCCTTCCTGGTCTCCCTGTTCAAGGCCCGTCCCTCGCCCTTCTACATCCTCGACGAGGTGGAGGCCGCACTCGACGACACCAACCTCGGGCGGCTGCTCGAGATCTACGAGGAGCTGCGCGAGAACAGCCAGCTCCTCGTCATCACCCACCAGAAGCGGACGATGGAGGTCGGCGACGCCCTCTACGGCGTGACGATGCGCGGCGACGGCGTCTCCGCGGTCATCTCGCAGCGGCTCCGCGAGGCTGAGGCATCATAGGCGGCCGTGAGCAACCGTCCCGGACCGCCGAGCCGCGGTGACTTCGTCGTCTGGCGCCAGGCAAGCACGCGCTGGGCAGACGACGACGCCTATGGGCACATGAACAACGCCCGCTACTACGAGCTGTTCGACACGGCGGTCAACGCCCACCTGTTCGAGGCCACGGGCACGAACATCCGCCGGTTCTCAGCGATCGGTGTCGTGGCCGAGACCTCGTGCCGCTACTTCCGCGAGATCGGCTTTCCCGCACCGATCGACATGGGGCTGGCGGTGGAGAGGCTGGGCAGCTCCTCGATCGTCTACCGGATCGGGCTCTTCCAGGGCGAGTCCGACCTGGCGGCGGCCGAGGGCCGTTTCGTCCATGTGTACGTCGACAACGCCGAGGGACCGGGGAACCGACCGGTGCGACCGGTTCCGCACGAGATCCGGTCCGTCGTGGAGCCGTTGGTCAGGCCCCCCGGCGACAGCGCCTGAAGCCGACCGGAGAAGATGGGCGCGTCACCGTTTGGAACGCTCCTGTCCGGCTACGTCTGGGTTGACGGTTCAAAGTAAAGATCATTCTCGGAAGGCTTCGCCCCCATGCTCTCCATCTTCCTCGCCATGCTCGTCATCCTGGTCCTGGCCGGCACCGTCGTTCTCTACGTCGCCTTTCCACACCGGGGCGAGGAGATGCCGCACGCGCCCTGGGTCGGCGACGCCATGCGCAAGGGCGTGGAGCTGCTGCCCACGCTGGACAACCAGGAGGAGCGCGAGCCCGAGCACTCCGGTCGACCGTGAGGCTGTCCTGGTCGAGCCCCGTCCGGAGCTTTGCCGTGGTCTGGTTGGATGGTCGCCGTGGGTGAGTACCTCTACCTGATCATTGCGATCGCCGTCATCGCCGTCCTGGCAGCGGTCGGGCTGGTGACGACCGCCACCCGCTCCCGAAGGGGTCGCGCGGAGGGCCGCGGTGGTCGTGGGGGCGGGACCACCATCGAGGCTCCCCCCGAGCCCACCGTGGGGGAGGACGCGGAGACGCCGCGGGACACCCCCACCCGCACGATCGAGGACGCCACCCTGCCGGGGGCGCCCGTGGAGCCGCCGGCCGAGGTCGCTCCGCCGGTCGAGCGCCCCGAGACCGCCGCGAGCCGCCTGGTCCGGCTCCGCGAGCGCCTGTCGAAGTCGCAGGGGCCACTCGGCCGTGGTCTGCTCGCCCTGCTCTCCCGCGACGTCGTGGACGAGGACACCTGGGAGGAGATCGAGGACACCCTGATCACCGCCGACGTCGGGGTTGCGCCGACCCAGGACCTGGTCGCTCGGCTACGCACCCGGATCAAGGTCGAGGGCAAGACATCCAAGGGTGTGGAGGAGATCCTCCGGGAGGAGCTCATCACTCTCGTCGACCCGTCGATGGACCGCAGCCTGAAGGTCAGCCGCCATGAGGGGCGTCCGGGCGTCGTCCTGGTCGTCGGCGTCAACGGCACGGGCAAGACCACGACCGTCGGGAAGCTGGCTCGAGTCCTGGTCGCCGAGGACAAGCAGGTCGTCCTCGGTGCCGCGGACACGTTCCGGGCCGCGGCGGTGGAGCAGCTGGCCACCTGGGGCGAGCGGGTCGGAGTACCAGCCGTACGCGGGCCGGAGGGCGGCGACCCGGCGAGCGTCGCCTTCGAGTCGGTGAAGGCCGGCATCGAGCAGGAGGCCGACGTCGTGATCGTCGACACGGCAGGCAGGCTCCAGAACAAGGCCGGTCTCATGGACGAGCTCGGCAAGGTGCGCCGGGTGATCGAGAAGCAGGCCCCGGTCACCGAGGTGCTCCTCGTGCTCGATGCGACCACCGGTCAGAACGGCATGGTGCAGGCTCGGGTCTTCAGCGAGGTCGTGAAGGTCACCGGGATCGTCCTGACCAAGCTCGACGGCTCCGCCAAGGGCGGGATCGTCGTGGCCGTCCAGCGCGAGCTGGGGGTGCCGGTCAAGCTCGTCGGCATCGGCGAAGGTGCCGACGACCTCGCCCCGTTCGATCCTGATGCGTTCGTCGACGCCCTGCTCGGACGGACCGCCTAGGGCGCCGACCGCCCCGTCAGTGGGCGTCGGAGGTCTCGATCTCCGTGGATGCGTCGAGCTCGGCTCCCGTGCCACTGCTCCGGTCGGTGCCCCCCGCGAGGATGCCCGTGAGGGTGAGGTCGACGAGCTGAGGCACGTCGTCGAGCGTCGGGAACGGTCGGTTCGTGATCGCTCGGACCGCCAGCAACCCGCCGAGCCACTGCACCGGGTAGTCGAGGTCGATGTCCGTCCGCAGCTCACCGCGGTCCATGGCACGGAGGTACATCCGCCTCGCCGAGTCCTCCGCACGCTCGGTCGCCCTGCGGTACAACGCCGCGATCCGCTCGTCGCGGACCGACTCCGCGATCGACATCTTGAGGTAGGCGGCACCCTCGGGCGAGCCGACGAAGGACAGCACAGAACGGTAGCTCTCGGTCACGTCGCCCCGCAGCGAGCCGGTGTCGACGTCCGGGATCTCCACGGTGTACAGCCGCTCCATCGCAGCGACCGCGAGGTCGTCCTTGCTGGGCCAGCGGCGGTAGACCGTCGCCTTGCCGACGCCCGCTTCGGCCGCGACGTCGTCGACCGTCATCCGTTCGAAGCCGCGTTGCCGGAGCAGATCGGCCGCGGCCGTGATGATCCGCTCGTCCGTCTTCGGGTCGCGGGGCCGTCCGCGCCCCCGGCGTGCCTGCTGCTCCTCCTGGTCTCGCGCGTCGAGGGTCATGTGAGGTAACGATACCCGGGTATCCGAGACTCTGAAGGCCGGGCCAGTCAAGTAATGATTCACCTGTCTGTAACACGCAGGCGGAAGTCGTGACGTGGCCGCAACATCCGCCGCCGCTGTGCGAAACGTCCCCCCATCAGGGTGTTGCTCAATCCGGGCGAGACCGGTCCGACAGCGCTGTCGAGGCCGCTCTCGCCCCTACACGAGAGCAACTCCTGGAGGTCTCATGGACACCGGCCACGCAGCCTGGGTTCTCACCTCCGCGTCCCTGGTCCTGCTGATGACGCCCGGTCTGGCGTTCTTCTACGGCGGAATGACGCGGTCCAAGTCCGTCCTCAACATGATGATGATGTCGTTCGGCGCCATGGGCATCGTCACCGTGGTCTACATCCTGTGGGGATGGTCGATGTCGTACGGCACCGACGCGTTCGGCGCCGACAGTGCGGGGCTCTTCGGCAACCCGTTCGAGCTGTTCGGGCTGGAGGGCATCGACGCGGGCGCTTATGTCAGCGTGGCGTTCCAGCTCACCTTCGCGATCATCACCGCGGCGCTGGTCAGCGGTGCCATCGCGGACCGGGTGAAGTTCTCGACCTGGATGGTGTTCGTGCCGATCTGGGTCACTCTCTCCTACTTCCCGCTCTCCCACATGGTGTGGGGTGGCGGCTTCCTGAGCGGCAACCCGGGCGCCCTGGTGACGTGGTTCTCCGAGAACGTCGCGCCCATCGACTACGCCGGTGGCACGGTGGTCCACATCAACGCCGGTATGGCCGGCCTGGTGCTGGTGCTCGTCATCGGTGCTCGGCGGGGCTTCCGCAAGGAGGTGATGCGACCGCACAACCTCCCCTTCACGATGCTGGGTGCCGGTCTGCTGTGGTTCGGCTGGTACGGCTTCAACGTGGGCTCGTTCGTCCCGACCGCCACTCCTGGTGTCGCCGGGAAGAGCGGTGCCTTCGTCGAGAACTCCGTCCAGTTCGCCACCAACTTCGTGGGTGAGACCGGCCTGGTCTGGGTGAACACGACCGCGGCCACCGCCGCAGCGATGCTCGGCTGGCTGCTGGTGGAGAAGATCCGCGACGGCAAGGGCACCAGCCTCGGGGCCGCTTCCGGTGTCGTGGCCGGTCTGGTCGCGATCACCCCGGCATGCGGTGCGCTCAGCCCGGTCGGCTCGCTGGCCCTGGGTGTCGTGGCCGGTGCCGTGGCGGCGGTCGCGGTCGGCTTGAAGTACAAGCTGGGGTACGACGACTCGCTCGACGTCGTGGGCGTGCACCTCGTCGCGGGCCTCGTCGGGACGGTCAGCATCGGCTTCCTCTCGACCTCGACCGGCCTGTTCTACGGCGGCGGCTTCAGCCAGCTCGTCGTGCAGGTGCTGATCGCCGTCTTCGCGATGCTCTGGTCCGGGGTCATGACGCTGGTCGTCGCCCTGGTGCTCAAGTACGCCATGGGCTGGCGGATCGCCGACGACGAGGAGGTCGAGGGCATCGACCTCGTGGAGCACGGTGAGACGGCCTACGAGTTCGTGTCGCGGTCGGGCTCCGTCAGGGCCCCGGCAGTCGGCCTGGCCAGCTCCGTCAAGAGTGAGGAAGTCAACGCATGAAGCTCGTGACCGCGGTGATCAAGCCGCACAAGTGGGAAGAAGTCCGCGAGGCGCTCGAGTCGTTCGGGGTCACCGGGATGACCGTGAGCGAGGTCAGCGGCTACGGAAGGCAGAAGGGCCACACGGAGGTCTACCGCGGCGCGGAGTACGACGTGGCGCTGGTGCCGAAGATCCGGATCGAGATCGTGGTCGACGACGCCGATGCCGACGACGTCGTGGGGATCGTCGTGAAGAGCGCGCAGACCGGCCGGATCGGAGACGGGAAGGTCTGGGTGGTCCCCGTCGAGAGCGCGGTCAGGGTCCGCACGGGCGAGCGTGACGAGGCGGCTCTCTAGGTCGTTCGGGTCGTGAACCAGGCGGGCAGACGTGGCGGAGCCCACGCCGACGTCCCCGCCTGGTTCACACGGCTGTAACAAAACCGGACAAGCCGTCACCGTGACGAAACAAAGCGGCCCCCCGGCGGAAACCTTGCGCCCGGACAGTGGTGCGGCCGACCCTGCGGATCCGCCGCGGGGCCTGACACGAGGTGCCTACTCGCGATGATCGACTCCGGCGACACCGCCTGGCTGCTGGCCTCTACCGCCCTGGTCCTGCTCATGGCTCCAGGGCTCGCGCTCTTCTACGGCGGGATGGTCCGCGCGAAGAGCGTCCTGAACATGATGATGATGACCTTCGGCGCACTGGCCGCCGTGACCGTCGTGTGGACCCTGGTCGGCTACTCGCTGGCCTTCGGCGACGACGTCGCTCTGGGGCTCCTGGGCAACCCCGGTCAGTACCTCGGCCTCTCCTCGATGTTGGAGTCCGGGGCGAACGGTGACAGCACCGTGCCGTTGATCCTGTTCGCGGCGTTCCAGGGCCTGTTCGCAGTCATCACCGGTGCGCTCATCTCCGGCGCCATCGCGGACCGTGCGCGGTTCGGCACCTGGATGGTGTTCGTGTCGGTGTGGACGGTCCTGGTCTATGCACCTGTGGCCCACTGGGTCTTCGACTTCGACAGGGGCAGCCACCAGGGTGGCTGGATGGCGAACACGCTGGGGCTCGTCGACTTCGCCGGAGGAACTGCGGTCGAGATCAACTCCGGGGCGTCCGCTCTCGCGGTGGCGTTGGTCATCGGGCGCCGGATCGGTTTCGGCAAGGACCCGATGCGTCCGCACAACTTGACGCTGGTGATGCTCGGGGCCGGGCTGCTCTGGTTCGGTTGGTTCGGGTTCAACGCCGGGTCTGCGCTGGGGGCCAACCACACGGCCGCCGTGGTCTTCATGAACACGCTGCTCGCCGGGTGCACCGGTGCCCTGGCCTGGCTCGCGGTCGAGAGGTTCCGCGACGGTCACGCCACGTCGCTGGGCGCGGCGTCCGGGCTGGTTGCCGGACTCGTCGCGATCACCCCGAGCTGTTCGGCCGTCTCGCCGGTGGGCGCGCTGGTCATGGGTGCGCTTGCGGGTGTGGTGTGTGCGCTGGCCGTCGGGCTGAAGTACAGGCTCGGGTACGACGACTCGTTGGACGTGGTGGGGGTGCATCTCGTCGGAGGTCTCGTCGGCACCTTCGGCATCGGTCTCCTCGCGACCGCCGCCGCGCCCGCCGGGGTCGACGGCCTGCTCTACGGCGGCGGCTCCGGGCAGCTGGGCCGCCAGCTCCTCGGCGGTGGCGCGGTGTTGGTGTTCGCCTTCGCGGTGTCCTACGTCCTCGCGAGGCTGCTGGACGCGACGATGGGCTTCCGCGTGGACGAGGAGCACGAGGTCAACGGCATCGACCAGGTTCTGCACGCCGAGACGGCCTACGACCTGCACTCCGCCGCGGGTGCCCGGTCGAATGGCACAGTTCTTGGTGGCAGCACACTCAGAAGCACGGAGAGGAACGTCGAAGGATGAAGCTCGTGACCGCGGTGGTCAAGCCGCACAAGTGGGAGGACGTCCGTGAGGCCCTCCAGACCTTCGGAGTCACCGGGATGACCGTGAACGAGGTCAGCGGGTACGGCCGGCAGAAGGGCCACACGGAGGTGTACCGCGGCGCGGAGTACGACATCGCGCTGGTACCCAAGGTTCGCATCGAGATCGTGGTCGAGGACGCTGACGCCGACGACATCGTCGGGATCATCGTCAAGAGCGCGCAGACCGGCCGGATCGGCGACGGCAAGGTGTGGGTGGTGCCGGTCGACAGTGTCGTACGCGTGCGCACCGGCGACCGCGACGAGGCAGCGCTGTAGGGGCGCCGTGACCTCAGCCGACCGGCAGCAGCGCGCGGACGCGGCCGATGCCCTCTGCTCGGCCGCCTTCGCGCGAGCGCTGAAGAGTCGTGGCTCGGCTGAGGACGACGCAGGCATCGCCCTCGTGGCGGTGGGAGGCTACGGGCGCAGGGAGCTCGCGCCGCACTCGGACCTCGACGTCGTCCTGGTCCATGCCGAGGACGTCGACGTCGCGGAGGTCGCGGCAGAGATCTGGTACCCGCTCTGGGACGCCGGCGCCGACGTCGACCACTCGGTGCGTGCCCTGGGCGAGGTGACGGCGGCGGCGAGAGACGACGTTCGGGTCAGCCTCGGGCTCCTCGACGCCCGGCACCTCGCCGGCGACCCGTCGGTCACTCTGCACCTTCGCTCGGACCTGCTGACGCAGTGGCGGCGGGACGCTCGTTCGCAGCTGCCCGTGCTCAGGGACCTCGTCGAGAAGCGGGTGGAGCGGGTCGGAGAGCTGGCTCATGCCACGGTCCCCGATCTGAAGGAGTCCGGCGGCGGCCTCCGCGACGCCACCATCCTGAACGCACTCGTGGCGACCTGGCTCGTGGACGTACCTCACACGGACCTCGAGCGCAGCAGGCGGGCGCTGCTCGACGTGCGCGACGCCCTGCAGACCCTCGCGGGCCGCAGCTCCGACCGAATCGGGCCGGACATGTGGTCCGACCTCGCCTCTGCTCTGGGCCACGACGGTCCTGCGACCACGCAGAAGCAGGTGCGTGAGATCGGCCGCCGCATCACGCACATCTCCAGGTTGACCTGGCGGAGGGTCGACGGGGTCCTGTCCGCGGGGTCGGGCGCCGCGCGTGGCGCCCGGACCCGGGCCGGCGGCCCGGAGGGACTACGCCGGTCGCCGGGCCCGGCCATGCTGCCGCTCGGGCACGGCCTTGCCGTCGCGGGCGGAGAGGTGGTCGTCCAGCGCAGGACCGCCGCGGCGTCCGACCCGGCGCTTCTGCTCCGGGCCGCCGCCGAGGCTGCCGAGCGCGAGCTCATCCTCTCCCCGCACACCGCCGCCCGGCTGACCCGTGACTGCCCCGAGCTGTCCGATCCGTGGCCGGACGAGGCGCGCGACCTCCTGGTGCGCCTGCTGGCAGCGGGGCCGGGCCTGCTGCCGGTGTGGGAGACCCTGGACGAGACCGGCTCCCTCAACCGGCTGCTTCCCGAGTGGGAACGCGTGAGGCTGCTTCCGCACGCGTCCGTCGTCCATCGCTTCACCGTCGACCGGCATCTCGTGGAGACCTGCATCGAGGCGTCGCGGATGATCCGACGTGTCGCCCGTCCGGACCTGCTCCTCGTGGCTGCACTGGTGCATGACATCGGCAAGGGAGGCCTTCAGGAGCACTGCCAGGCCGGAGAACCGATCGCGGCCACGTTGGCCGGCCGTCTCGGTTTCAGTGAGCCCGAGGTGGCCGTCATCGCGACCCTGGTGCGCCGACACCTGCTGCTGACCCAGGTGGCCACCACGCGCGACCTCGAGGACCCGACCACCCTGGACCAGGTCGTGGCCGCCGTGCCCGACCGGCTCACATTCGACCTGCTCGTGGTGCTGACCGAGGCCGATGCCAAGGCCACCTCCCCGAAGGCCTGGACGCCTTGGCGGGCGACCCTCGTGGCCGAGCTCGCAGCCAGGGTGCGAGCGGTCCTCGAGGGGGAGTCGGCGGCCTCGTCGCTGCGTGACCGGCCTGAACGGGAGGTGGAGGTTCCCGCGCGGGTCCGGAAGGACGGCACCTCCGTCGACGTACGAGCCGTGGCGAACGCCCACGGGACCGAGGTCACGGTGGTCACCGGCGACCGGACCGGCGTGCTCGCGGCCGTGTCGGGAGCGTTCGCCCTGCTTCGCGTGCCCATCCGTTCGGCCAGGGCGTGGAGCCAGGACGAGTACGGCGTCTCCTGGTGGCAGGTGGACGAGGCGCACCTCGACCCGGCGGTGCTGCGCACCCGGGTGGAGGGAGTCCTGGCGGGGCGTCTCGACCCGGGGGAGCGGCTCCGGCGCTCCGCAGCCCGTGGCCCGGAGCCCTCGGTTGCCGTGCGTCCCGAGGCCTCACACGAGGCGACGGTGATCGAGGTGCGGAGCGACGACCGGCCGGGCGTGGTGCATCTGGTCTGCCAGGCGCTGGCTGACCTGCGGCTCGCCGTGCGCTCCGCACACGTGACGACGGTGGGACCCCAGGCGGTGGACGTCTTCTACGTGCAGGAGGAGTCGGCGGGGGTGCTCGGGGACGAGCGCGCGGCCGAGGCGGCCCACGCCATACGGCGCGCCCTCGGCGACCCGGTTACCCTTGACGTCTGACCTCCCGGGTCGGTGAAGCACCCGGGTGGGTTGCGCATGCCTGCGACGTCGACCCGAGGACTGACCACCATTGTTTGCGACTCTCTCTGACCGTCTTGCCGAGACCTTCAAGAACCTCCGTGGCAAGGGACGGCTCTCGGAAGCCGACATCGACGCGACCGCCCGCGAGATCCGGATCGCCCTTCTCGAGGCCGATGTCGCGCTCCCTGTGGTCAAGGAGTTCGTCGCGGCCGTCAAGGAGCGGGCTCGCGGCGAAGAGGTCAGCCAGGCGCTGAACCCTGCCCAGCAGGTCATCAAGATCGTCAACGAGGAGCTCGTCACGATCCTCGGCGGTGAGACGCGACGGCTGCGGTTCGCGAAGAACCCCCCGACGGTGATCATGCTCGCCGGTCTGCAGGGCTCCGGAAAGACCACGCTGGCGGCCAAGCTGGCGCTGTGGCTGAAGGGCCAGGGCAGCAGCCCGCTCCTCGTGGCGGCCGACCTGCAGCGTCCGAACGCGGTCAACCAGCTCCAGGTCAACGGCGAGCGCGCCGGTGTCAAGGTCTTCGCCCCCGAGCCGGGCAACGGGGTGGGCGACCCCGTGGCGGTCGCCCGGGCCAGCGTGGAGGAGGCTCGGCGGACCCTCCACGACGTGGTGATCGTCGACACCGCCGGTCGGCTGGGCCTCGACGAGGAGATGATGCAGCAGGCCCGTGACATTCGCGACGCGGTGACACCCGACGAGGTGCTGTTCGTCGTGGACGCGATGATCGGTCAGGACGCCGTCAACACCGCGCAGGCCTTCCTCGACGGGGTCGGCTACGACGGCGTCGTGCTCACCAAGCTCGACGGCGACGCGCGAGGCGGTGCGGCGCTCTCGATCGCCTCCGTCACCGGCAAGCCGGTCATGTTCGCCTCCGCGGGCGAGAAGCTCACGGACTTCGACCTGTTCCACCCCGACCGGATGGCCTCCCGCATCCTCGACATGGGCGACCTCCTCACCCTGATCGAGCAGGCGGAGCGGACCTTCGACCAGGAGCAGGCGGCGAAGGCCGCAGCGAAGCTCACCGGCCAGGGCGAGTTCACGCTCACCGACTTCCTCGAGCAGATGCAGCAGATCCGCAAGATGGGCTCGCTGAGCAAGATCATGGGCATGCTGCCCGGGATGGGGCAGTTCCGCGAGCAGCTCGAGAACTTCGACGAGCGGGAGATCGACCGGATCCAGGCCATCATCCAGTCGATGACGCCGGCCGAGCGCGAGAACCCGAAGATCATCGACGGCTCGCGCCGCGCACGCATCGCCCGAGGCTCGGGCTCGCAGGTCGCCGACGTCAACCAGCTCGTGGACCGCTTCTTCGAGGCTCGCAAGATGATGATGTCGATGGCCAAGGGCGGGGGCATGCCCGGGATGCCTGGGATGCCTGGGATGCCCGGCATGGGGATGGGCCGTCGTGGCAAGGGCAAGCAGGCCGCCAAGAAGGGCAAGGCCAAGCGCGGCTCGGGAAACCCCGCGAAGCGGGCACAGCAGGAGAAGGCGGCGGCCCAGAAGTCCACCGCACCCGCGAACCCGTTCGGGATGCCGAACGGCCAGGACGACGGCAAGCCCGAGGACTTCGAGCTCCCCGCGGAGTTCTCGAAGTTCCTGCCCAAGCAGTAGGCGCCGGCACGCGGTAGCGTCTGGCCGCATGAGTGCTCTGAAGTTCCGCGGTGTCGTCCTGCCGGAGGGCGAGGCCCGAGACCTGTACGTCGTCGACGGCCGAGTCACCTACGAGCAGCACGCCTCGGCCGAGCTCGTCGCCGAGGGCTGGATCGTGCCGGGCCTCGTGGACGCCCACTGCCACATCGGCCTCGACGAGAACGGCGCGGTGCCCGAGGACGTCCAGGAAAAGCAGGCGATGACCGACCGCGACGCGGGCACGCTGCTGATCCGGGACTGCGGGTCCGCGGCCGACACCCGATGGATCCACGAACGCGACGACCTGCCGCGGCTGATACGCGCGGGTCGACACCTCGCGCGCACCCGTCGCTACATTCGCAACTTCGCCCACGAGATCGAGCCGGAGCAGCTTCCGGACTACGTCGCCCAGGAGGCCGAGCGGGGAGACGGCTGGGTCAAGCTGGTGGGCGACTGGATCGAGCGCGAGGCGGGCGACCTCACCCCGTCGTGGCCGGGCGAGGCCGTCGACCAGGCCATCAAGGTCGCCCACGAGCATGGTGCCCGCGTGACCGCCCACGTCTTCGGTGAGGCGGCCCTGCCGGACCTGATCAACGCAGGCATCGACTGCATCGAGCACGGCACGGGGCTCGACACGGACCTGATCGACACGATGGTGGCCAACGGCGTGGCCCTGGTGCCGACGGTCCGACAGCTCGAGAACTTCCCCGGCTACGCGGAGGCGGGCGGGGCGAAGTTCCCGAAGTACGCCGAGCACATGCGCGACCTGTATGCCCGCCGTCGCGAGACCATCGGTGCCGCGTACGAGGCCGGGGTGGCGATCTATGCGGGGACCGATGCCGGAGGGGTCCTGCCGCACGGCCTCATCGGCGAGGAGGTTGCCATGCTGGCGTCGTATGGGCTCACTCCCGAGGACGCGCTCGGCGCGGCCTCGTGGCGGGCCCGCGAGTGGCTCGGGCTCGACCCGACACTCGCTGAGGGCGCGCCGGCGGACTTCGTGGTCTTCGACCGCAACCCCCTCGAGGACCTCGGCGTGCTCAAGGACCCGGCCCGGATCGTGCTCCGGGGCGCAGTCGTCGCCTGACCTCCGCCGGGTCGCCTGACGGCGGTGTCCAGCCGCTCGATTGGAGCCGGGGCGGGGCTGTCTGGCAGAATGGCCGACCGAGTCGTGCGTACCGGACCCTCTCACCCGGTTGCGCGTGACACAGCGCAGCGTTCCCCGGCCTGGCCCCACCTGGTGCGGGACGCTCACCCACTCACAAGCTCTCAAGGAGACACCACACCCGTGGCAGTCAAGATCCGTCTGAAGCGCATGGGCAAGATCCGCGCGCCGCACTACCGTGTCGTCGTCGTCGACTCGCGCAAGAAGCGCGACGGCAAGGTCATCGAGGAGATCGGCAAGTACCACCCCAAGGAGGAGCCCTCGCTGATCGAGGTCGAGTCCGAGCGGGCGCAGTACTGGCTCGGGGTCGGCGCACAGCCCACCGAGGCCGTGGCCGCGATCCTCAAGGTGACCGGCGACTGGCAGAAGTTCAGGGGCGAGCCGGGTGCCGAGGGCACCCTCAAGACCGCTGCTCCGAAGCGGGACAAGGCCGAGATCTTCAACGAAGCCCTGAAGGAGGCCGCCAGCGAGCCCCGCACCGAGGCGGTGACCAAGAAGGCGTCGAAGAAGGCCCAGGCCGCCGAGGAGACCCCCGAGCCGGCAGAGACCCCCGGCGTCGAGACCCCCGAGGGCGCGACCGAGGAGGCCGAGGCCGTCGAGACCAAGGCGGTCGACGCCGAGCAGGAGGGCAAGACCACGGACGCTCCGGCTGACCAGGCCAAGGGCTGATCCGCATGCTCGCCGAAGCTCTCGAGCACCTGGTCCGCGGCATCGTCGACCACCCCGACGACGTCACCGTTCGCGACAAGCAGCTGCGCCGGGGCCCGCTCCTCGAGGTGCGTGTGAACCCTGAGGACCTCGGCAAGGTGATCGGTCGCGGCGGGCGCACGGCGACGGCGATCAGGACCGTCATGGGCGCCCTGGGAGGGCGCGGCGGGGTCCGTGTGGACTTCGTCGACGTGGACCGTCGGCGCTGAGCGTCCGGCTGCAAGAGCTCATCACGAGTGGGGAGGCGCGCCAGCCTCCCCACTCGTCGTGCTAGAACGGGCTGGCGGCGGTTGCCCGGGACGCTCCGGGCGGCCTGACGCAAGCACTCGGGCGCACTCTCGCGGAACTCGGAAGGGAAAGGCCGGCATGGCGGAGACCGAGGTCGTGGTCGGCCTCATCGGCAAGGCCCACGGCGTCAAGGGCGAGGTCTCGGTCGAACTGCGCACGGACGAGCCGGAACGCCGGTTCGCGCCGGGCACAGTACTGCGGACACACGCCGCCCGAGGCGGTCCGCACCGCCCGGAGCAGCCCAGGGCGCTGACGGTCCGCTCCACGCGCTGGCACCAGTCTCGGCTGCTCGTGACGTTCGAGGAGGTCCCGGACCGCAACCTTGCCGAGGCCGTGCGAGGGCTGCTCGTCTCGCTGGACGTCGATCCCTCCGAGTCCCCCGAGGACCAGGAGGAGTTCTACGACCACCAGCTCGTCGGCCTGCGGGTGTTGACGACCGGGGGCGCCGACGTCGGCGAGGTCGGGGAGGTCGTGCACGGACCGGCCCAGGACCTGCTCTCGGTCCGGGCTCCCGACGGCCGAGAGATCCTGGTGCCTTTCGTGTCGGCGCTCGTCCCGGAGGTCGACGTGGCCGGTGGCCGGGTCGTCGTCGAGGACGTGCCCGGGCTGCTCTCCGCAGCGGTGGCTGACGAGGAAGGCGGCGCCTGAGGATGCGCATCGACGTCGTGTCGATCTTCCCGGACTACCTCGCGCCCCTGGCTCTCTCCCTGGCCGGCAAGGCCCAGGCGTCAGGGCTTCTCGAGGTCCACGTGCACGACCTCCGGCGGTGGACCCACGACCGTCACCACACCGTGGACGACACCCCGTACGGCGGGGGAGCGGGGATGGTGATGAAGCCCCAACCGTGGGGCGAGGCCCTCGACGAGGTGACGGCGGCTGGTGCGGGCTCGCCGCTGTTGGTCGTCCCGACCCCTTCCGGTGAACCGCTGACCCAGACCATGGCAGCGGAGCTGAGCCGTGAGGAGTGGCTGGTCTTCGCCTGTGGTCGCTACGAGGGCATCGACCAGCGCGTGGTCGAGGACGCGGGCCGCCGGATGCGCGTGCGCGAGGTCTCGATCGGTGACTACGTGCTCAACGGGGGTGAGGTCGCAGCCCTCGTCGTCGTGGAGGCCGTCGTACGCCTGCTTCCAGGCTTCATGGGGAATCCGGACTCGCTTGCTGAGGAGTCCCACGGCGCGGAAGGACTTCTGGAGTACCCGGTGTACACCAAGCCACCGAGCTGGCGCGGGCTCGACGTGCCCGAGGTGCTCTTCAGCGGCCACCACGCCAACATCGCGCGATGGCGCCGGGACCAGGCGCTGCGGCGTACGGCGGAACGCCGGCCCGACCTCGTCGCCCGGCTGGCCGAGGAGTCCCTCGACGAACGGGACCGCGAGGTGCTCGCCGATTTCACCCCGGACTAGGCACTGTGGCAGACTTGACCCTCGGTCCTGCGCCTCACGGCTGCACGCTCGCCGCGACGGCGGCGTGAGTCGGCGGTCCACCTGCCACAGGGGGAGCACCGTGCGACGGCGGCCCCACGATTGTGTGGGGAGGACCGACACTGATCCAGCAAGAACAGCACCGTGGGTGACCTGTGGCGCCGACGAGGAGACATCATGACCAACGCCATCGACACGCTCGCAGCCTCGGTGAAGCGTGACGACATCCCGGCCTTCCGCCCCGGTGACACCCTCAAGGTCCACGTGAAGGTCGTCGAGGGCAACCGCTCGCGTATCCAGGTCTTCCAGGGCGTCTGCATCCGCCTGCAGGGCTCCGGCGTCGGCCGGACGTTCACCGTCCGCAAGGTCTCCTTCGGCGTGGGTGTCGAGCGCACCTTCCCGCTGCACTCCCCGATCTTCGACAGGATCGAGGTCGTGACCCGCGGTGACGTCCGTCGCGCCAAGCTCTACTACCTGCGCAACCTCCGCGGCAAGGCCGCCAAGATCAAGGAGAAGCGCGAGGCAACGCCCGCGAGCTGAGCCACTGTTGGCTAGGCTCGCTTCGTGACAGACGACGCACCGCAGCACGTGGACCGTGACCCTGTGACCGGGTCACGGTCTTCTGCTTCTCCGAGGGCTGCCCACGCTGGTGCTGCCGGGTCCGGCCGACCACGCACCCGCACCGCGAGGAGGGGTAGGCGGGAGAAGCAGCGCAAGCAGCTGCCGATCTGGCAGGAGATGATCCTGCTTCTCGGCATGGCCCTGGTGCTCGCGTTCGTGATCAAGGCCTTCTTCGTGCAGGCTTTCTACATCCCGTCCGGATCGATGAACGACACGCTGGTCCTCGACGACCGGATCCTCGTCCAGAAGGTGTCCTACTGGACGGGCGAGCCGGGGCGGGGAGACATCGTCGTCTTCTCAGACCCTGGTGGCTGGCTGGGCCCCAGCGAGACCCAGACCGCACACAGCACGATCACTCGTGGCCTGGAGCTGTTCGGTCTCTACCCGACAGGGGGGCACCTGGTGAAGCGGGTGATCGGTGTCGGCGGGGACCGGGTCGTCTGCTGTGACAAGCAGGGCCTGATCACCGTCAACGGAGTGCCACTCCACGAGAAGTCCTACCTCGCCGCCGGTGAGAAGCCTTCGCTGATCCGCTTCAACGTGCGGGTCCCGAAGGGATACATCTGGGTCCAGGGCGACAACCGCTCCAACTCGGCGGACTCGCGGGTCCACCTCGGCGACCCGGGCGGGGGGTTCATCCCGGTCGACGACGTGGTCGGCAAGGTGTTCATGGTCGTGTGGCCGTGGGACCATGCGACCGTGCTCGAGCGACCCACGACGTTCGCCGCGGTGGACGCGAAGTCATGAGCGTCCTGCCTCGTGGCCTCACCATCCGCCGCGACGCAGGGCTCTACGGATACGAAAGGGCCCTACGGCGGGCGGGGCTCGAGCCGATCGCCGGGGTCGACGAGGCCGGGCGCGGTGCCTGTGCGGGGCCGCTCGTCGCGGCGGCGGTGATCCTTCCCGACGGGCGCCGCGGTGAGGTACCCGGGCTTGCCGACTCCAAGCTGCTGACCCCCCTCGCGCGTGAGCGCTGCTACGACCAGGTGGTCCGGCGTGCGCTCGCCTGGTCGGTCGTCGTGATCGAGCCGGAGGAGTGCGACCGGATCGGCATGCACGTGGCGAACGTGGAGGCGCTGCGCCGGGCGCTCGCACGTCTCGACGTCCGGCCGGCGTACGTCCTCACCGACGGCTTCCCGGTCGACGGGCTTGAGGTGCCGGGTCTGGCCGTCTGGAAAGGCGACCGCGTGGCCGCCTGTATCGCCGCTGCCTCGGTGATCGCGAAGGTGTCGCGTGACCGGATGATGGCACGGCTGCACGAGGTCTACCCGGAGTACGACTTCCTGACCCACAAGGGGTACGTCACGGCTGCCCACACCGCCGCCCTCGCCGAGCACGGCCCGTGCCCGATCCACCGCCGCCGCTTCGTCAATGTGCGGCGGGCGGCTGCGCTCGGCGACAATGAGCACGAGGATGGCCTTATGCCGGTTCTGGAAGCGGAGGACGCCCGATGAGCGCCGAGGATCTCGAGAAGTACGAGACCGAGATGGAGCTCCAGCTCTACCGCGAGTACCGCGACGTGGTCGGGATCTTCAAGTACGTCGTGGAGACCGACCGGCGCTTCTACCTGTGCAACCAGGTCGAGGTGAAGGCCCGCACCGAGGCGGGCGACGTGTTCTTCGAGGTCTCCATGACCGACGCCTGGGTGTGGGACATGTACCGCCCCGCCAGGTTCGCCAAGAACGTCAAGGTGCTCACCTTCAAGGACGTCAACGTCGAGGAGCTCAGCCAGGCCGATCTCGAGCTCCCCAAGGGCTGATTTCTTTACTTTCTGGTTGTTTCCGCACTGTGTGACGCGGGTAGTCTCCGCGATGCTCGTTCGGGCTGTTTGCCTGAAAGTACGGGGGACGCACGACAGATCCGGGTCTGACGTGGCGCGTCCTCAGCAGGAAGTCGGGGGCTTCTGCTGACCCGGTCCTTGGGAGGGGACTGGGAAAAGTCAGTCTTTGGGAGGGGACGACTTGATCAGCATCCGCGTGCGTGCGCGCAGGCGCCTGAGGGACCAGCGTGGCGCCGTGGTCGTGGAGGCCGCGATCGTCATCACCTTCTTCG
>DASVBF010000095.1:0-2590 GCA_036375975.1 Nocardioidaceae bacterium
ACGGCCTCGTCGGGCATCCCCGCCGCGGTGGCGCCGGACCG
The DNA here is from genome assembly GCA_036375975.1 of Nocardioidaceae bacterium. Lineage (GTDB taxonomy): Bacteria > Actinomycetota > Actinomycetes > Propionibacteriales > Nocardioidaceae > Nocardioides_C. The sequence goes on from DASVBF010000095.1 coordinate 42, forward strand.
CCCGGTGGCGGCGGGGAGGATCAGCTCCTCGGGGTTCTCGGGAAGAGGGATCCCTGAGGACACCATCGGCCGCAGCGCGCCGTAGGAGGAGGCGTCACCCACGAGGATCCCGCCCAGGAGCCGCGTGCCGTCCTCGCTGACGACGAGCTTCTTGTAGACACCGGTGACCGCGTCGGCGAGGACCAGCTCGAGCGCGCCCGGCGTCGTCGCGAACGCGTCGCCGAAGCTCGCCACGTCCACGCCGAGCAGCTTGAGCTTGGTCGACATGTCGGCGCCCGTGAACGAGCCGTCACCACCGAGGAGCGTGTCCACGACCACCTCGGCCATCGAGTAGCCGGGCGCGACGAGCCCGTACATGGTCCCGCCCGGTGCCGCACACTCGCCGACAGCGAACACGCGCGGGTCCTCGGTGCGGCAGTGCTCGTCGACGAGGATGCCGCCGCGCTCGGCCACAGGAAGACCGCAGTCGCGCGCGAGCTGGTCCCGGGGCCGGATGCCGGCGGAGAAGACGACCACCTCGGCTTCGAGAGTCTCCTCCGCCAGCTCGAGTCCCACCGCGCGGCCCTCCGGTGACGACACGACGCGCTCGGTCGCGGCGCCCGTGTGGACGTGGACGCCGAGCTCCTCGATGTGGCGCACCAGGGTGGTGCCCCCGGCGTCGTCGAGCTGGACCGGCATCAGGCGCGGCGCCATCTCCACGACATGGGTCTCGAGGCCGAGCTGGTGCAGGGCGTTCGCGGCCTCCAGCCCGAGGAGGCCACCGCCGATGACCGCTCCCCGCGTCGCGGTCGCGGCGGCTTCCCGTATCGCCTCCAGGTCCTCGATCGTGCGGTACACGAAGCACCCGTTGAGGTCGTGCCCCGGGACGGGCGGCACGAACGGCGCAGCGCCCGTCGCGAGGACCAGCACGTCGTACGCGAGAGTGTCGCCGTCGTCGAGGCTGACCGTGCACCCGGCCCGGTCCACCTGCGTGACGGTGGTGCCGAGCACGAGACGCACCCGTGGGTCGTCGTACTCCCCCTCGGGGAGCAGCGACAGCTCCTCGGCCCCGGCCGCGCTGAAGAACGAGGTGAGGGCAACGCGGTCGTACGCCGGCCGCGGCTCCTCGCCCACAACGACGATGTCGAAGCGCTCGGTGAGTCCACGCTCGATCGCCGCCTGGACGAAGCGGTGGCCGACCATGCCGTTCCCGGCCACCACGAGGGTCTGTCGCAAATGCGTCATGAGGTGCGTCCTTTCGGAATGGGATGAAACGTAGGTGGCTCAGGTAAGCCGCGCGTTTGCTGGATGTTTCGGGGACGAAAACCAGTTCTCACAACGGGACCGGTTGCGCCCCGACCATCTCCTTCACGGTCTGCGCACATCCGCCGCAGCCGGTGGTGGCGCGCGTCTCGGCGATCGCCGTGGAGAGGTCGGGGCAGGCCCGGATCCGCCCTGCGGTGACCCCTGCGCACGCGCAGACCTCCGCGTCGTCGGGCAGCGGGCCCATAGCCGCGGGCGCGTCCGCCATCAGGAGCATCCCCGGCTCCTCGGGGGCGAGGACGGTACGACGGTCGAAGAGCTGGGTCAGGACGCCGATCCGGGACAGGTCGCCCACCATCACCGCGGCCTCGACGACCCCGCCCCGGACCACGAGCTTGCGGTAGGTCCCGCTGATCGGGTTGGCGACCTCGACGGCCTCGCCCTCGGCATGCTCGGGGTCGCCCATGACGGCAACGTCGACGCCGGTCGCGCGGAGTCGTGCGACGGTCCGGGACCCGTCGTACCTCGCCTCCTCGCCGGCGAGGAGCCGCGCCAGGACGGACGCCTGCTCCCAGGCAGGCGTGACGAGCCCCGGCGCCCTCCCGGCGTACTCGGCACAGTCGCCGATGGCGTGCACGCGGTCGTCCGTGACGGAACAGAGCCGGGAGTTCACGACCACGCCCCGGCGCACGAAGAGGCCCGCCCGCTTGGCCAGCGCGGTCGCGGGCCTGCCCCCGGCCGTCAGGACGACCAGGTCGGCGGGAAGGGTGTAGCCGGTGTCCAGGCGCACGCCCGCGTCGGTCATCCGCACCGCGCGGGTGTGGGTGTAGACCTCCGTGCCGAGCCGCCTCATGCTGCGCGCGACCACCGCACCCGCCTGCTGTCCGAGCTGGGAGGAGAGCAGGTGGGAGGTGCCCTCGACCAGGTCGACCTCCTGGCCCCGCACCGCGAGCGCACGAGCCACCTGCAGCCCCAGCAGGCCACCCCCGATGACGACGGCCCGGCCCGCGTCCGGCAACGCCGCGTCGAGGCGGCGACAGTCGGCCAGCGAGCGAAACGCGTGCACCTTCGGGTGCAGCCTCCCCTGCGGCGTGACCAGCCCACGGACCGGCGGGAGGGTCGGGATCGCCCCGGTGGCGAGGACCAGTCGGTCGTAGGGCAGCCGCCGGCCGTCCTCGAGCACGACCTCCCTCGGGGTCCGGTCGATCTTGCCGACCCGCGCCCCGGTGAGCAGCGTGACCCCGTTGTCGCTGTGGAAGGTGTCGTCCTGCAGCGCGATCTCGTCGGCCGGATGCGTCCCCTCGAGC
>DASVBF010000138.1:0-9065 GCA_036375975.1 Nocardioidaceae bacterium
GCCGAGTCGCCGGTGCAGGTCTCGCCGTTGCCGAGCACGGCGAAGGACACGCCCGCCATGTCGAGCAGCTCGGCGACGGCGCGTGTGGTCTTCTTCGCGCGGTCCTCGTAGGCGCCGGCGCAGCCCACCCAGAACAGCCAGTCGACCTCGTCGAGCGACTCGACGTCCTCACCGACGACCTTGACGTCGAACGGGAGGCCCTGCGTCCACTCCATCCGGGCGTTGGGCGACATGTTCCAGGGATTGCCCTTGTTCTCCAGGCCCTTGAAGAGCCCGTTGAGCTCGGCCGGGAAGTTCGCCTCGACGAGCACCTGGTAGCGGCGCATGTCGAGGATGTGGTCCACGTGCTCGATGTCGACGGGGCACTGGTTGACGCAGGCGCCACAGGTCACGCAGGACCACAGCACGTCGTTGTCGATGACCGCGCCACCCTCGGGGTGCCAGGCGAGGCCCTCGGTGTCGCCGACGAGCGGGCGCTCGGCCTCCGTCAGCACGTTCGCGGGCAGCTTCTCGCGCTCGTCGTCGGAGTCGGCCAGGATGTACGGCGCCTTGGCGAAGGCGTGGTCACGCAGGTTGAGGATCACCATCTTCGGCGACAGCGGCTTCTCGGTGTTCCAGGCAGGGCACTGGTCCTGGCAGCGGCCGCACTCGGTGCAGGTGGCGAAGTCGAGCATGCCCTTCCAGGAGAAGTCCTCGACCTTCCCGACGCCGAGCGCGGTGTCCTCGTCCATGTCCTCGACCGACTCGAGGTCGAAGGGCTTGCCGTCGACCATGAGCGGCTTGACCGAGCCCAGGGCGACCGGCTTGCGACCGAACATCACGTTGATCGGCGCCACGAAGATGTGCAGGTGCTTGGAGTGCACGACCAGGACCAGGAAGGCCAGCATGACGCCGATGTGCAGCAGCAGGCCGACGCCCTCGAGGATCTCGGTCGTGTGCTGGCTCAGCGGCTCGAAGAGGTTGCCCACGGCCTCGGAGGCGAACGCGCCGCTCTCGTAGGGGAAGTGGCCCGCGGCGACCTCCGCGCCCCGGAAGAAGAACATCGTCCAGATGACGTTGAAGATCATGAACAGCGTGAGCCACGCGCCGCCGAGGTGAGAGCCCTCGAACCGCGACTTGCGCCCCAGCCGCTCCGGCGAGTTCTTGAAGCGGATGCCCGCGAACACGATGATCCCGAGGAGCGCCATCACGGCGATGAAGTCCTGCAGGAAGCCGAGCACCGGCCACGTGCCGATCAGCGGGATGTGGAACACGAAGTCCTCGCTGAACAGGGCGCCGTAGGCCTCGAGGTACACCGAGGCGAGGATCACGAACGCCCAGAACACGAAGAAGTGCGCGGCACCGGGGACGGTCCACTTCAGCAGCTTCTTCTGCCCGAAGACCTCGACCACCTGCGACTTCACCGCCTGGCCGAGGTGGTGCCCGACGTCGTCGAGCCGGTCGGGCGCCGGCTGGCCGGCGGTGATCAGGCGATAGAGGAACCAGATCCGTCGACCTGCAACCGCGAGCCCGACCGCAGTCATCAACAAACCCAGAATCAACACACTGAGCATTAGTCACTCCAACCTGCCGGCGGGGGCCGGGTCTGCGCTGACACGATTCGCGCGCCCGACACTAGGACGCTCGCGCCCCCGCGTCAGCGTCGGGCCGCCGCGTGAGACGGACTTTACCAGCGGGTAACTTTGCCCGGCAGACCCCGGTGACCAGTATCTCTCGCGGTGTGCCCGCGGCGTGTGTGGCCGCTGCCTAGGCTGACGGGCATGAAGTCCTCCTTTCCCATCCCGGTACGACGCCACGGTGCACGTCTCCTGCTGGAGCTCGACCTGACCCGGGGGCTTCTCGAGAGCGCGCCGGCGTCGCCCATCGAAGCCTTGCGCGCCATGCACGTCCCGAGCCTTCGCGGCGTCGTCGAGGCCCTTCGCCGCGCTGCCGGGGACGACCGTGTTGCGGGCCTGGTCGCCCACGTGGGTGCGAAGCAGCCGACCCTGGCCCAGTCCAACGAGCTGCGGGCGGCGGTTGCGACGTTCCGCGGCTCCGGGAAGCCGGCGGTGTGCTGGTCGGAGAGCTACGGGGAGATGGGCCCCGGGAACGTCGGCTACCACCTGGCGACCGCCTTCGACGAGATCTGGCTGCAGCCGACGGGCGACGTGGGGCTCGTCGGCGTCGCTGCACAAGCGGTCTTCGTGCGCGGCACCCTCGACAAGCTCGGTGTGGAGCCGCAGTTCGGGCAGCGCCATGAGTACAAGACTGCCGCGGACACCTTCCTCCGGTCGTCCATGACCGAGGCGAACCGGGAGATGGTCACCCGACTGGTCGACTCCGCCATGGAGACGCTGGTGCACGACGTGGCGGAGGGTCGCGGACTCGACGAGTCCACCGTCCGCGAGGCGGTCGACGCGGCCCCCCTTCACGCGGAGGAGGCACTCGCCCGGAAGCTCGTCGACCGGGTCGGCTACCGCGACGAGGTGTACGCCACCCTTCGGGAGCGTCTGGGCGACGTCGAGCTCAAGTACGTCGACCGTTACGGCAAGGGCGGCCTCGCCCAGGCGGGCGCCTCCGTTGCGCGGCGTGGGAGGAAGCCGGTCGTCGCCGTGGTCCACGCCTCCGGGCCGATCCACCTCGGCCGCAGCTCCTCCACGCCCCTGTCGGGTCGCTCAGTCGGCTCCGACACCATCGGCACGGCGCTGAGGACGGTCGCGAAGGACGACGCGGTGAAGGCCGTCGTGCTCCGGGTGGACAGCCCCGGGGGCTCCCACGTCGCGTCGGACGCGATCCGTCGGGAGGTCCTCGCGCTGCGTCGTACCGGACGGCCGGTGGTCGCCTCGATGGCCAGCGTTGCGGCGTCGGGCGGCTACTACATCGCGATGCCCGCGGACCGGGTCCTCGCCAGCGCCGGGACCATCACCGGCTCGATCGGGGTCTTCGCGGGCAAGCAGGTGGTCCGGGAGATGCTCGAGAAGGCGGGGGTACGTCGGGAGAGCGTGGTCGCGGGCAGGTACGCCGACATGTTCTCCAGCGACCGGCCGTTCGACGAGGACGAGTGGAAGCGGCTCGAGGCCTGGCTCGACCGGGTCTACGACGACTTCACCACCAAGGCGGCCTCGGACCGCGGCATGCCGTTGGAGGACCTCCGCGAGGTGGCTCGGGGGCGGGTGTGGACCGGCGCGGACGCCCTCCGGCACGGCCTGGTCGACGAGCTGGGCGGGATCGAGCAGGCGATCGAGGTGGCCTGCGGTCGTGCGGGTGTCGACCGAGGTGAGGTGGAGCTGCGGACCATGCCGAAGCCGAAGCCCCTCGAGAGGCTGTTACCGGTCGAGAACAGCGAGTCGCCCGCCGCTGCCTCTCTCGCGGACGCTCTGCCCGGTCTCGACGGTGTGCTCGACCGGCTGTTCCTGGCGGCGGGCCTCAGGTCGTCCGGTGTGCTGTCGATGCCCGTGGAGTGGCGGCTCAGGTAGCTACGGCGCCCCGGGCCGCCCCCGGTCGCGCGCACGGGCCGTCCCCGGTCGCGCGCCCGGTCCGTGCCTGGTCCGTGCTAGGTCGCGGGCACGGTCCGTGCCGGGTTCGCCCCCATCGAGCGGACCGCGAGCCGGTTTGAAGCAAGTTGCACCCTTCCAGGCGCTCTGGGCAGCCAACTCGCTTCAAACCGCGGCGCGGAGGCCGCGGGGCCCCCGAGCTTCGGCGACCGCCTGGCCTCCGCGCCTGCCGGCCCGCCCGGCGAGCCCGGACCGGCGCGCCCGGCGAGCCGCGCTTCCCGGTCTGCCCGGCGAGCCTGGACCTATGCCCTGCGGACCGCGACGAGGCGGCCCGACCTCGTGAACGCGACGTGCATCCTGGTCCGGGTGCCGGAGGCCGTCCGGGCGCAGTAGGTGAACGTGTCGCCGATGCGGGCGTCGGGCTGGCCGACGGCGAAGAGCACGCGCCGGGTGGTGGCGCCCCGAGGCAGGTCGCGGAAGGCCCGGACCGGGAGCACGCGCGATCCGCCGGTGCAGCTGTTCGCCTTGACGCCCATGGCCCGCTCCCAGGTGAGGAGGTACGCCTCCGCACCCCGGGACATGTCCTTCACGATCGCGTTGCCCGCCAGATGGCGCAGGTCCTCGATCCAGTCGGGGTAGAGCCCGTAGTGGGCGACGCCGTCGACGTTGATGTCGTACACGCGCTTGCCGCTGTGCTGCTTGTGGATCGTGACGCCGCCGAGCCCCTTGAAGGGGTACGTGACCGGGTTCTTCGCGTCCGCGCCCCTCGGGTCGCCCTGGGCTCCCAGGCCGTTGATGTCGGCGCCGTACCCGAGCCCGAAGTAGTAGCGCCTGTCCGCGCGGCCGACGTGGTACTTCCACTTGTCCACGAAGCCCGTGCTGTCGCCGGCGTACGGCGCGATGAACCCTCCCAGCTTGGAGATGCGGGGGTATGCGTCCGGGGTGGACCAGGAGTGGCTCGACAGGATGCCGGGGTAGCGCATCTTCTCGACGAGGTCGAGCGACGCCTTGCGGGCGATCACGCTCATGTGGTCGGGGTCGAACAGCATGTGCCGCTTCGCCAGGCCCTCGATCGTGTGCTTGCCGAGGTCGGTCAGCCCGTGCTGGTTGCAGTGCGGTGCACCGGGGTAGACCGGCGGGCGTGGGGCCGAGTCGCCGTAGGCGTCCATGATCGCGCCGAAGAGCGGGTCCCGGTCGGAGACCTCGCGCGGCATGGCGTACTGCTCCTTGTCGTGCACCCCCTCGCCGTACGTCGACGGGCAGGTCTCCATCCGCCAGAACGACCCGGTCTCGAGGAAGTTCGCGGAGTTCACGAGCACGCCGGTCGCGCCGTTGTCACCGGCGACGCCGGACAGGGCGTTGTCGAACTTGTTCACCAGCTCCATCTGGCGCACGCCCATCTTGTGGACCTCATCGAGCTGCTTGTCGATCTGCTCGGCCGAGCATTGCGGGACGCCGGCCTTCTCGGTGCAGTCGAAGGGCCGGCTGGTCTCGATGCCCATGACCACCGCGAGCTTGCCCTGGTTGATCACCCGACGGGCCTCGAAGGGGGAGTGGACGATGCGGTACCACCCCTCCCCGGGGCCGCCGGACTGTGCGTCGATGTAGCGCTCGAGCTGCTTCATCCGCTTCGCCTGGAGGCGGATCGAGTCCATGTCGTCGCAGCTGTTCTTCTTGAGCGGGTAGAGCTGGCACAGCTGGTTGTTCTCGACGAGCAGGTTCACGAACAGCCGCAGGCCGCCGCGCCAGGACCGCTCCATCCACTTGTAGTACGTGCCCTCGTGGGTCAGGGAGTCCGGCGCGGGCCAGTCCTTGAAGGTCGGCCAGCCGACCGGGTCGTGGCCGTCGAAGTCGTTGGACAGGAAGTCCTCGAGGACCGCCCCCTTGCCCGCCGACGCGGTGTGGTCGGGGCAGTCGACGAGCGCGTACGCCACGCCGTAGCGGTCCCACGGCTTGCCGCAGTGCACCCGGCCGCCGAGGAACTCGAACGCCATCCCGTGGGTGTGGGCGTCGGTGTAGCCGCGGACCTCGTCGTAGGACCGCTCGCCCCGGAACGGCCCGCCGGTGACGTTCGTCCGCACCTCGGGCCACCTGGCACACGAGCTGGTCCTGCGGAGGGTGAACGGCGCGGCCTTGTCGGCGAGGACGAGGTTGCCCGCCTTGTCGACCCCCAGCGCCTTGTCAGCCGCGGGCAGCGTGAAGCGGAAGGTGCCGAGACGTCCCACCACCTTCCAGTCGGCCGAGGGGCTGGGCTCGCCGGCGGCCACGACACCGCTCGGCCCGGTGAGGCCGACCGGGTCGCCCGAGCCCGCCGCCACGAAGTCCTTCCTCGTGGCGTAGAGGAGGTACCTCCCCAGGTCGGTGGCCTGGAAGTGCAGCGGCTCGGCCCCGCCGACCCTGCGCGCCGATGCGCGGAAGCCGTCGCCGGAGCGCCGGACCCAGCGGCCGTTGCTGGCCATCGCGTAGCAGCCACCGGCCATGGCGTAGCGGTCCTCGGGCGTGACGCGGCGCGGAGCCGGAGCGGGACCGGGGAGCAGCCGCGGCTGGTTGTCGTCCCGGCGCGCGGCGACGGCCGCGGTGTTGGCAGCGATCTGCCCGGGCGTCGTCGGGTCCTGCGTCGCGGGGTCGGAGCTGTCCGAGACCGACCGCGAGATCAGGTTCTTGGTGGCCGGGTCGTCCCCTTCGTGCGCGTAGGCCGGGACGGAGATGGTCGCGGCGACCACTGCCCCGACGGCCGCACCGGCCGACCAGGCCAGGCGGCCGGGCAGGCGCCCGATGACACGGCGGCGCACGACGGTCCTCTCGTGGGGGTCGCGGGACATGGGGAATCCTCCGGCTCCTCGGTGTTTGGTGGAGCAACGAGAGCGCCGCCGGTTAGGTCACGCGGAAGCGGGCGACGGAGCCGTCCCGGGCCGGCGGTCTCGCGTTCTCGACCGGACCGGTGTGAGGCAGGTCACGCCGGACGGCCGCCGATGCGGGTGCTGATGCGGTCGGCGGTACGACGCGTCGCGGCGATCGTCTTGGGAAGGTCCGGTGGGTCCTGGCTCGGGAAGGTCACGGCGACCCCCGCGGCCGGGTGCCCGGTGTGGTCGACGACCGCTGCCGCGACGGAGGCGAACCCCGGCGTGATCTCGCCGTCCTCCATGGCGTACCCGCGCTGGCGCGTCTCGGCGAGCACCGACCGCAGGGCGCTCGGCGAGCGTGGCCCCACCCCGTGGCGGTCCACGAACGCCGACCGGTCCGGGTAGAGGGCCCGGACCTGGCTGGGAGCCAGGGCGGCGAGGATCGCCCGGCCGCTCGCGGTCAGGTGGGCCGGAAGTCGCACGCCGACGTCGGTCACGAGCGGCGGTCGGCCCGGGGCGCGCTCCTCCACGACGTACAGGACGTCCCGGCCGTGGAGCACCGCCAGGTGGGCCGACTGGCCGACGGCGTCGACCAGGGTGGCGAGGGGCCGACGGGCGATCCGCTGGAGCGGTTCTTGGCGCGCATAGCCGCTGCCCACCTCGAACGACGCGACCCCGAGGCCGTAGCGGTGCTCCTCGGGCAGGTGCACGACGAAGCCCTCCTCCTCCATCACGGCGAGCAGGTGGTAGGCGGTCGAGCGGGGGAGACCCACGGCGGACGCGATCGCCTGCAGCGTCACGGGGTCGGCCTGGGACGCGAGGAAGCGCAGCACCCGGAGTGCTCTCGTCGCGGCCGGGACCTGTCCCACGCCCGAGACGATAGCCGCCGGAAGGCGGGGTCGCTCCTCCCTCGGGGGCACGTGACTAGTTCTTCTGGGTGGTGTGTTTCGACCGATTCGATGCTTTTTACCAAAAGCGCCCTGGAATGGGCTTCTTTACCCAGGATTGGTAAAGACGTCCGGCAGGGAGGTGCCGGGCGCACAGCGTCGCAGCTCGGGTCGCGGCGCGCGCAGATTGGGAGCAGCGACTCGTGTTCGACCTACGTCATCGTCTTTTCCATGCATTGACGGCACTCCTTGCCTCGACCCTCGTCGCCACGGCCCTCGTCGGGCTGGGCGCGGGCGCCGCTGAGGCGAAGGTGCCGAGGGCGGCCGGCCGCTACACGGCTGCCATCGAGCCCCTGGCCAGCTACGTCGGCCAGTCCACGTGCTCGCCGGCGGCCAAGAAGGGAACCGCCGCCTTCGCGAACCTGCTGCTGCGGACCTACCCCCACTCACGCAGCCTGGGCATCTCGCGAGCCTGCAACGTCGGGGGTCAGTCCGAGCACAAGGAGGGACGCGCCTTCGACTGGGGCGTCTCCGTGAACAGCACACGGGACCGCGCCTCGGTCCATGCGCTGATGAGGTGGCTCCTCAAGCGGGACGCCTTCGGCAACCGCTACGCGATGGCTCGCCGCCTCGGGATCCAGTACATGATCTGGAACCGCCGGATCTGGGGCTCCTACGCCGCGGGCTCGGGATGGCGCAAGTACACCGGGTCCAACCCGCACACCGACCACGTGCACTTCTCACTGAGCTGGGCGGGGGCCCGGAAGAAGACGTCGTTCTGGAACCCGCGCAACTTCCCGAACAGCTCCGGGACCGCGCCGACGCCGCCGCGGACGACCAAGCCCAAGCCGGCTCCCGAGCCGACGACGCCTCCCGCGGACCGGCACGACTACCCGCAGCCGAACCCCGACGGCGGGCACAGGTCCCGGTCGTTCCCCGAGCCCGGGTCGCCGCGGACCCTGGCGCAGGCCGCCCCGGTCGTCTCGGAGCGCCTGTCGGTGCCGACGTCCCGGCGCGCCGGCGCCCGAACCCACAAGGCCCTCGTCGCGGGGCATCGCTACCTGATCGAGGTCTCGGGGACCTACCGCTACCAGCGGAAGGCCGGAGCGGTCGCGGACGCCGAGTGCAGCACCCGACGCGGCGCCTCCTGGTGGCAGCGTGAACGGTCACTGCGCGACGACCAGTGGTACGCCGACCACCTCGACCTGTACGTCGACGGCCACGACCTCATGTCCGAGTCCGACGACGGCCAGACCTGCGACACCGGGCACACCTACCGCTGGGTCTACGAGGCTCCGCGGACCGGTCGGGTCCCGTTCGCCGTCTGGGACCCGACGAACTACAACGACAACCGCGGCAAGCTGAGCGTCCGGGTCCTCGACCTCGGCGCGGTCCGCGACTCGATGACCTGGAACGTGCCGGCCAGGAACACCGCCGGCGCGACCAGCCCCGGTCTGCTCGAGGGCGGCCGCGACTACCTCGTCACGGTCTCGGGCACCTGGCGCAACGGCGAGGGCGTCACCGCCGACGCCGAGTGCGCGACGAGCTGGGGCGACTCATGGCGGCGCGACGTCGACTCCTACGACATGGTCGCCGGGGACTGGTCCTACGACAGCCTCGTGCCGCAGATCTCCGGGGTGCGGACCATGCCGGTGAGCGGAGGGTCGGACTGCGACCCCGAGCACAAGTACACCTGGGTCCAGCACGCGGACCGGACCTCGCCGCTCAACGTCCGGGTTAGCGACCCCGACCGCCACGGCGACAACTCCGGGGCGCTCCGGGTCACCGTGAAGCCGTACGACGGCTCGTCCACCACCCCGGACCCGACGCCGGACCCGACGCCGGACCCGACGCCGGACCCG
>DASVBF010000142.1:0-13524 GCA_036375975.1 Nocardioidaceae bacterium
TCCTGACCGAGGAAGGCACCGACGAAGTTCATGATCGCCGCCATGACCAGCGCGACCCTGGGGGTGAGCGCCCGCGTCGAGACGGAGGTGGCGATCGCGTTCGCGGCGTCGTGGAAGCCGTTCGTGTAGTCGAAGATGAGGGCAACGACGACTACCGCGATGATGATCGCGAGCTCCACGCTCAGGACTCCTTGACGGCGATCTGCTCGACGGTGTTGGCCCCCTTCTCGAAAGCGTCGATCGCGGCCTCGAGCGAGTCCACGACGTCCTTGAGCTTGAGCACCTCGAGGGCTTCGTACTCACCACCGAAGAGCTTGGCGAGGATCCGCCGGTAGGACTTGTCGCCGGAGTTCTCCAGGCGGTTGATCTCGATCCAGTACTCGTCGAGATTCTTCATCGTCTCGAGCCGGGGCATGGACGCCGCAGTGAGCTCGGCCGCCCGTTGCAGCACCTCGACCTGGTGAGCGAGCTCGCTGGGGAGCTCCCGGACCCCGTAGAGGACGACGAGGTCGACGGCCTCCTCCATCTCGTCCATCACGTCGTCGAGCCCCGAGGCCAGCGCGTAGATGTCCTCCCGGTCGAAGGGCGTGACGAACGTGGAGTTCACGCGGCGGATGATCTCGTGGGTGGTCTCGTCGGCGGCGTGCTCGGCGTCACGCATCTTCTTGCCGATGAGCTCGCGGTCGTTGGCCTCGTCGAGCATCTCCGCAAGGAGTGCCGCACCGTTCACGAGGTGGGTGGCGGACTGGGCGAACAGGTCGTAGAACGTCGCGTCAACAGGACGGAAACGCAGACCCACGGTGATCTCCTGACAAACGGGAATGGACCACCGCACATGCTAAGCGGTCACGGGCGCGTACACGTAACCCCGACCCCATCGCGATGGCTGCGGCTCACTCGGGGCGGCGCTGCTGAGCGGGGACCGGACCGCTCCCGGGCTGGCGGAGACCGAGCAGGTCGTCGACCTGCTCCTGGCTCAGAATGGAGTCGGACTCACTCGCGGCGATGATGAGATTGGTGGTGAGCTCCACCTCGGCGAGCAGCTCGGGGTCTTCGAGGGGGACGTTCAGCTTGTCGTCCACGACGCTGCTCCTCTCCCGCACGGCCATGTCGCTGCCCATCTGTTCCATCCCGTCAGCCGGTCCGGGATCCACGGTCCCCTCCAAGCATTGTCGCGGAACGTGTTCTTTCTACCCATAGTCATTCGGGACAAAACGAGGAGGCCCCGACGGGTTCCGTCGGGGCCTCCCGTCACGTCCGTGTGACTAGACGCTGCTCTCTCAGAGAGGGCGAACGTTCTCGGCCTGCGGGCCCTTGGGACCCTGCGTGACGTCGAACTCGACCTTCTGGTTCTCGTCGAGGGACTTGTAGCCCTGCGACTGGATGGCCGAGTAGTGGACGAAGACGTCGTCGCCGCCACCCTCCTGCGCGATGAAGCCGAAACCCTTCTCGGCGTTGAACCACTTGACGGTGCCCTGAGCCATGCTCACTTACTCCTCTAACGGGGCTTGAGACCGCCACTTCGACGGCCCCGCATCAGCTGCGGGTGAAACGCCGTGCCCCCTCGAAAAGCTGTGAGCTAAATCTGAGAAGAAACGCCGTCGGATCACAAACTCCGCGGGCTTCTACCTGCTGGAACTTGCACCTGATGCACCACTGACACTACCAAGTAACCCCGCCGTTTCCGATAGCACCGCGAGAAGCCGTGTCGGAGATGTCCTGAACGAGGACGAAACGGATCTAGGCTCGACCCATGGGCAGGAGCGTGTACGTCGCGTCGGTCGAGGGTTTCACCGGGAAGTCAACCGTGGCGCTCGGGGTCCTGGAGCAGCTGTCCCGGCGTGTCGAGCGGGTCGGCGTGTTCCGTCCGATCGTCCGCGCCGACGGCCGGCAGTACAGCGGTCGCGACTACGTCCTGGACCTGCTCATCGACCACGAGGCGGTCAAGCTCTCCTACGACGAGTGCGCCGGCGTCACCTACGACGAGGTCCACGCGGACCCGACGGCGGCGCTGGACCGGATCGTAGAGCGCTTCCACCGGGTCGCGGAGAAGTGCGACGCCGTGGTGGTCGTCGGCTCTGACTACACCGACATCGGCACGCCGACGGAGTTCGCCTACAACGCGCGGATCGCGGCGAACCTCGGCTCCCCGGTCCTGCTGGTGCTGAACGGGGCGGGCCGCACCGCCGAGGACCTCCGCACGGTCACCGAGATAGCCGTCGGCGAGCTGCACGCCAACCACGGCACCCTGTTCGCGGTCATCGCCAACCGCGTGAACGCCGAGGACGTCGCGAAGGACATCGAGGCGCTCGCCAGTGACGACGTCCCGGCCTACGCCATCCCCGAGGAGCCTCTGCTGAGCGCACCGTCGGTCGGAGACCTGATGCGCGCGGTGGACGGCACGCTTGTGAGCGGCGAGGAGACGCTGCTCAGCCGCGAGGTGACCGGCCTGGTGATCGCCGCGATGACGATGCCGAACGTGCTCGACCGGCTCTTGGAGGGGGCGGTCGTCGTGACTCCCGGAGACCGCCCCGAGGTGGTGCTCGGCGTGCTGATGGCGAACTCCTCGCCCAGCTTCCCCCAGATCTCCGCGGTCGTGCTGAACGGCGGGCTGCCCCTGCCCGAGCAGGTCTCACGGCTCATCGCGGACCTCGGCGTGACGATGCCGATGATCAGCACGAACCTCGGGACGCACGCCACCTCCACGGCGCTCACCGCGGTGCGCGGCCGCCTCACGAAGGACGCGCCACGGAAGGTCGCCACCGCCCTCACCCTCTTCAGCAGGCACGTCGACGGCAACGCCCTGCTCGACCGCCTCGAGGTCGCTCGAAGCGACGCGGTCACCCCGCTGATGTTCGAGCACCAGCTCATCGACGAGGCGGTCCGCGTCCGCAGGCACATCGTGCTCCCCGAGGGGGAGGACGAGCGGGTCCTCAAGGCGGCCGACATCCTGCTGCGGCGCGGGGTCGCCGACCTCACGCTCCTCGGCGACCCGATCCGGATCAGCGCCCGGGCGGCCTCGATCGGCGCGGACGTGTCCAAGGCGACGTTCGTCGACCCCGAGGAGGACGGGCGGCTCGAGCAGTTCGCGCAGGAGTACTACCAACGCCGGAAGCATCGCGGCGTCGATCTCGACGAGGCGCGGGCGATCATGACCGACGTCTCGTACTTCGGCACGATGATGGTGCTGCTCGGGCTCGCGGACGGCATGGTCTCCGGCGCCGCGCACACCACGGCCCACACGATCCGGCCCGCCCTGGAGGTGGTGAAGACCCTGCCTGGCGTCTCGGTGGTGTCGTCGGTCTTCTTCATGTGCCTCGAGAACCAGGTCCTGGTCTACGGCGACTGCGCCGTGAACCCGGACCCCACAGCCGAGCAGCTCGCAGACATCGCGATCTCCTCCGCGCACACCGCGGCGGCCTTCGGCGTGGAGCCGCGGGTGGCGATGCTCTCCTACTCCACGGGCTCCTCGGGCAGCGGCAGCGAGGTGGAGAAGGTGGTGCAGGCGACCGCGCTGGTCCGCGAGCGCGCGCCGGAGCTGCTGGTCGAGGGCCCGATCCAGTACGACGCCGCGATCGACGCCGCCGTCGCCCGCACGAAGCTGCCGGGGTCGGAGGTCGCGGGGCGGGCGACGGTCTTCATCTTCCCGGACCTCAACACGGGCAACAACACGTACAAGGCGGTGCAGCGCTCCGCAGGCGCGGTCGCGGTCGGCCCGGTGCTCCAGGGCCTGCGCAAGCCCGTCAACGACCTGTCCCGGGGCGCGACGGTGCGCGACATCGTCAACACCGTGGCGATCACCGCTATCCAGGCGCAGCACGTGCCGGCGGAGGTCGCGCCGTGAAGAGCCCGGAGAACGGCGCCGTGAGCTCGATGGTGCTGGTGCTCAACGCCGGGTCGTCGTCGCTCAAGTACAGCCTCGTCGACGGTGCGACGGGTGAGTCTCCGGCCGGTGGGCTCGTCGAGCGGATCGGCGAGTCGGAAGGGATCCTGACGCACCGCGGCCCCGCGGGCGAGAAGCGCCTGGAGAAGGCGACCCCGTCCCACGAGGCGGCACTGAAAGGCGTGCTCGAGGCGTTCGAGAGCCAGGGGCCGAGCCTCGGGGAGGTGTCCCTCGCGGCGATCGGCCACCGCGTGGTCCACGGCGGCGCCCGTTTCGCCGATCCGGTCCTCGTCGACGACCACCTCGTCAGCGAGGTACGTCGGCTGATCCCGCTCGCCCCGCTGCACAACCCGGCCAACCTGGAGGGGATCGAGGTCGCGCGCAGGCTGTTCCCGGACCTCCCCCAGGTGGCCGTATTCGACACGGCCTTCCACCTGACCCTGCCCGAGCACGCGTACACCTATGCCGTGCCGCTCAGCTGGCGCGAGGAGCACCGGATCCGCCGCTACGGCTTCCACGGCACGTCGCACGCCTTCGTATCCCGCGCGGCGGCCCGCCTGCTGGGTCGTGATCCCGAGGAGGTGAACGTGATCGTCCTGCACCTCGGCAACGGCGCCTCCGCAACCGCCGTCGAGGGTGGCCGGTCGGTCGACACCTCCATGGGTCTCACCCCACTGGAGGGCCTGGTCATGGGCACCCGCTCCGGAGACGTCGACCCGTCCCTGCACGCGCACCTGCACCGGACCTGCGGCTGGAGCCTCGAGGAGATCGACCGGATCCTCAACCGAGAGTCGGGCCTGAAGGGGATCGCCGGCGAGAACGACTTCCGGGTGCTCATGGACCTCGTGAGCAACGGCGACGAGCGGGCGCGCTTGGCGTTCGAGGTGTACTGCTACCGGATCCGCAAGTACGTCGGCGCCTACACGGCGGTCCTCGGACGGGTGGACGCGATCGTGTTCACCGCAGGCGTCGGCCAGCACTCCCCGGCGGTCCGCGAGGCGTCGCTGCGAGGACTCGAGCCGCTGGGCGTCGAGATCGACGTCGCGCGCAACGACGCCGCCTCCGGCCGGGAGCCGTCAGTCGTCTCGACCCCGGACAGCCGGGTCGCCGTCATGGTGGTGCCGACCAACGAGGAGTGGGAGATCGCGCGGCAGTCGCTGGCCGTCGTACACCGCTGACCCGGGGGCCGGCACGAGTCTGGCGAAAAAGGTAAAACGCCCGGCTCGCCCGACTTACGCTCGAAGGGCGTTCTGCCCCCTTCTGCCCCCATCCCCCGAGGCGTGCCATGTCATCCGTCCAGCGAGTCGCGAAGGTCCTGGCCTGCGCCTGCCTCCTCCTTGCCGGGATCCCCGCGTCCGCCTCGGCGGAGCCGGTCGACCCCTACGCGACGTACGACGGCCAGTCCACCTGCGCATCCAAGGTCCTTCCCGGCACCGACTACCTGTTGCGGTTCCTGGTCCGCACGCACCCCGGCACGAGCTACGTCTCGACGTTGCGACCGTGCAGCGGCGACTCGGTGTCGGAGCACAAGGACGGGCGCGCGCTGGACTGGGGCGTCGACGCGGCCGACCCGGCCCAGAAGGCGAT
The DNA here is from genome assembly GCA_036375975.1 of Nocardioidaceae bacterium. Lineage (GTDB taxonomy): Bacteria > Actinomycetota > Actinomycetes > Propionibacteriales > Nocardioidaceae > Nocardioides_C. The sequence continues at coordinate 5,471 of DASVBF010000142.1, forward strand.
CGCCGACGGCTGGCTCGACAAGGTCTTCGCCACCGACTCCCGAGGGAACACCCACGCCCTCGCCCGGCGGATGGGGATCATGTACGTGATCTGGAACGACCACATCTACCGGGCCTACGACGGCTTCCAGCGGCAGCCCTACGAGCCCTGCCGGCCCGTCACGGACTGCTCGAAGACCCTGCGGCACCGCGACCACGTCCACGTCTCGCTGTCCCGCGCTGGTGCCGCCGCCCAGACCACCTTCTACCGGGCCCGCGACGTCGCGTCGGTGCCGGTGCTCTACCCGGGGACGCGCCAGCTCGACCCGTACTCCACGGCCGAGGTGACTCTGCGCGTCCCTGCCACGGGGCGCACGGTGACCACCGACTTCAAGCTCACCCGCGGCGTGAGCTACCGGATCGTCGCCGACGGCCTGGTCCGGACGGGAGCCGGGTCGCAGGTGGCCGACGCCGTCTGCCGGTGGACCCGCGACGGGTGGACGCCTACGGGCATGCTGCGCGTGGCGGGCACGGACCCGTGGACGCCGGCGTGCAGCGACGGCCACACCTACGAGGCCTCCTTCACCGCGAGCACGACCGACTTCCTGCGTCTCCGGGTCGCCGAGAACACCCCGGCGGACGCCGAGGGCGCGCTGACCTTCTCGATCCTGCGCTCGGACCTTCCGGCGCGGTCGGTCGTGTCACCACGTCCCGAGGGGTCGCCGGAGCCACGTCCGGCCACCCGGGCCGGGTTGCGGGCGCGAGCGCTGGCGTCGGAGAAGGTCGCGGTGCGTGCGGCCTCCGCGCGCGGGGCCCTGACGTCCCGGGCGCTGCGTCGCGGGACCCGCTACCGGGTGGTCGTCACCGGCAAAGCGGCGAGCGGCGGGACGGTCTTCGACGGGCAGTGCGTGAGGTACGCCGACCGGCTGCGTCCCCGGCACACCCTGGACCTCACGACCCCCGAGGCCGACCACCTGTCGCTCTACGTCCAGGGCGTGCGGGTGGCCCTGCGGGTTCCCGGGGCGTCACGCTCCTGTGACGGGAGCACCCACCGGTACGTCGGCGTCTTCGAGGCGGTCGTGAGCGGGCGGTCGCGCGTGAAGGTCTGGGACCCGTTCACCTACGCGGACAACAGCGGCGCCCTGACCGTCGTACTCCGCCGGGTCTGACGCCCCACCCCGCCCGCAGTTGGGCCCACGGCGGACCGGCCAGACGCCCTGCGACGGCCGCGATCGGCCACAACCGGGCCTACCGGGCAAAGCACGGCCGGCATGGACCTTCCGGGTCAGGGGTACCTCCGGGACAGACGAACCCTGGGGAGGGAGAAACCGTGCAGGTGGACAAGGAAGACGTCGTGGACCTACTCCGGTCGCGAGGAGACCACGACAAGGCGGCGAACGTCGAGTGCGCGCTCCCGAGGCAGGTCGACACCGAGGCCGACGCCGGAGTGCTGCACCAGTTCGACGTGGCGATCAGGGACCTCGCCGAGGCTGCGGCTCAGCACCGCCACAGCGAGGGAACCAGGTCGGTCTAGTCCCGTTCGGGCACCTGGCCACGAAAACCGCATCGAAAGATGCGTGATCCCTCGCTTGGAACTGCAACAGGTTGCGAACTCGATCGGATTTCGTGGTTCGGATCACACTCCGGGGGGTAGAAGGCTCCACGACCTTCGAAAGGGTGGTGACCTCCATGACTCGGGTGGGACTCGTCCTCGGGGCCGGTGGCGTCGTCGGTCAGGCCTACCACGCCGGTGTCCTCGCAGCTTTGGAGCACGACTACGGGTGGGACCCCCGGAGCGCCGAGGTCATCGTCGGCACGTCGGCCGGCTCGATCACCGGCGCCCTGCTGCGCAGCGGGGTCCCCGCCAGCGAGCTGGCTGCCTGGACCGTCCGCGCGCCGCTGACGGACGAGGGCCGGGTGCTGGAGGAGATGTTCGGCACCAAGCACCCCGACCTCGAGCCGTTCCGCCCGCTCGACCTGATCCGCAGGCCCCCGAGCCTGCCGCGTCCGAAGATGGTGCTGAACGCCCTCCGCCGCCCCTGTCAGTTCCGGCCGCTCACCACCGCCATGGCGCTTCTCGCGCCCGGACGGTTCGACATCGTCGAGCAGCTCTCCGCCCTGGGCAGGACCAGCGCGTGGCCCCGCCAGGAGCTCTGGATCAACACCGTCCGCCGCGAGGACGGCAAGCACGTGGTGTTCGGGCGCGAGGGCTCGCCGTTCGCGCCCCTCCACCTCGCGGTTGCGGCGTCCTGCGCCGTGCCCGGCTACTTCTCACCGGTCCAGATCGGCCGGCACGCGTACGTCGACGGCGGAGCGCACTCCCCCACGAACGCCGACCTGCTGCGTGACCGGGAGCTCGACCTGGTGATCGTGGTCTCCCCGATGTCCGGGCCGGCCAGGATCTCCGGCGACATCTTCGACGCGTCGCGACGGCTCGCCACGAGGCTGGCCGCCCGCGAGGTCAAGGCGCTGCGCAGCAACGGCACACCCGTGGTCGTGTTCCGTCCCGGGCAGGCCGAGCAGGCGGCGATGGGCAACGACTTCCTCTCCGCAGACCGCGTCGACGAGATCGTCCAGGAGTCCTTCCTGGCCAGCGGTGAGTACGCCGCCGGATCGCCTCTGCGCGACCTGCTCCGCTCCGCCGCCCTCGCCAGCTGAGACAGCGTCTCAGCGCTTGTGCTGCATCCGCCGGACCTCGCGGTCGATGTCCTCCTCGCCGAAGTTCTGGCCGAAGTAGACGTCGTACCCGTTCATCACCACGCCGATGCCCCACACCACGATGGGGATGACCGGCCAGAAGAAGATGTCCGGGGTCAGCATCCACCAGATCAGCGCCAGGAAGCCGTTCACCATCACGTACACCAGCAGGTGGGCGTGGAAGTCGCGGCGCTTCCTCAGGTTCCTGAGAGCTTGTTCGCGCAGCTCGTCCTCATGAGGAGTCTCAAGGTTCGACATGTTCGATCCTCCCTCTCTACCTCGACGCTACGCACGCCTGGCCCGCTCGGAAGTGCCGTTGGACCCGTCCGCGGCGGGACGCCGTCGCGTCGTGCCGACCGTGGCCGGCTCACCGCACACGAGGGGAGGCGGCCTCCGAGCGCGGCAGGAGGCGGGACCGGGCTTACACCATGAAATAGTGACGAAATGCCCCGGACCCAGCTGCGACAGAAGCTTCTCGGGCTCGCGGCGCTGGCCCTTCTCGCAGGGTGCGCGGTCCCTGTCACGTCGGAGCGCCCGGACGCCGGAAGTCATCAAGCCTCCGGCGACCGCACGTCGACAGCCGCGGCCGGCAGCCGGGCGACCACCCCCTCGGGGCGGCATGAGCAGGAGACGGCACTCGACCAGCTCGCCACCCTCGAGGTGAAGGGCCGCGCCCCGATGACCGGCTACGACCGGGAGAGGTTCGGCGCGGCGTGGCTCGACGCGGACCGCAACGGCTGCGACACGCGCAACGACATCCTGCGACGAGACCTGAGCCGTCGGTCCTACGACCCCGGCACGCACGGGTGCGTCGTCGTGTCGGGACGCCTGCACGACCCTTACACCAACAGCGCCATCGACTTCGTGAAGGGCGACGGCGGCCTGGTCGACATCGACCACGTGGTCGCCCTGGGCAACGCCTGGGTGACCGGTGGCTTCCGATGGGAGATCCGGAAGCGCGCGGCGCTGGCCAACGACCCGATGAACCTGCTCGCGGTCGACGCGTCGGCCAACCGGCAGAAGGGCGACGGCGACGCCGCGACGTGGCTGCCCGGCAACAAGGGCTACCGGTGCCAGTACGTCGCCCGCCAGATCGGAGTCAAGGCGAAGTACGGGCTCTGGGTCACCCCGCCCGAGAAGGACGCGATGTCCCGGACCCTCGCCGGGTGCCCCGACCAGCCCACGGTCCCCGACTCGGGGGCGCCGGTCCTCGCCCCGTTGAGACTGTCCGAACCCGGCGAGAACAGTGGAGACGGCGCCGGTTACGGCAGCTGCGACGAGGCCCGGGCCGACGGCGCCACCCCGGTCCACCGCGGGGACCCCGGCTACAGCACGAGCCTCGACGGCGACGGAGACGGGGTCGCCTGCGAGTAGCCCACGCGAGGGTGGGCGCCGCGGGCGTCAGGTCAGGACGACGCAGTCCGCGTGGTCGCGTGCGTCGGCGTCCGGGTCGTCGAACCAGTGCCCGTCCTGGCCGAGGTACCGGAAGCGGTAGGACGCCCCCGGGTCCACCGTCACGCGGACGCTCCGCGTGCCGTTGCTGCGCTTGGCCAGGGTGTGCACCCCCGGCGTCCAGTCGTTGAAGTCTCCGACCACCGAGACGCGACCCTGCGGCTCGTCCTGGGGCAGCACGAAGGTGATGCGCAGCTCGCCCGACTTGACCTCTCGCCGGATCATCCGGACCTCCCGTTTCGACATCTCATCCACTTGATGGCGCGAACGCCGCCGTCAAGTATGCGCATGCTCGTGCCTCCTCGGGCCACAACGTGACGATTTGTGACGTGACCTTCACGCCGCGGAAACGCCGGCCGGACCACGCACCGGACCGCTGCTGCAGCGCCGACCCGGTGACCTTCGGCTCTGGCCCCAGAGGCCCGCCGTCCCAACCCTGGAGAAGGAGAGAGCAGGCGAAGGTGGCGGTCACGGACAGGACGAGCAGCGCGGTAGCCCCACCGGCTCCCGACCGCGAGCAGGGCTGGCGGTCGAGCCGGCGGCTGCTGCGCGGGTCCTTGCACACCCTCGTCGCGGGTCAGTGCCTGGGGCAGCTCGCCGACGGTCTCGCACAGATCGCCTTCGCGCAGTTCATCGTCTTCGAGGTCGGGCCGGGTGCCACGCCCGCGCGGATCGCCTCGCTGCTCGCCGTCACACTCCTGCCGTTCAGCCTCGTGGGGCCGTTCGCCGGCGTGGTGATCGACCGCTGGCCCCGGCGCCGGGTCCTCATCCTGATGTCGCTCCTGCGGACCGCGCTCACGCTCGCGGCGGTGGTCACGGTGGTCAACCGGTGGGAGCCGGCTGCGTACGTCGGCGTGCTCCTGCTGCTGTCCACCTCGCGGTTCGTGATGGCCGCCAAGGGTGCCTCCCTCCCGCGAACCGTCCCCGCCCAGGACCTGGTGACCGGCAATGCCATCTCCTCCGTCGCCGGCATGACGTCGGCCTTCGTCGGCGCCGTGGCGGGAGCCGCCTTCGTGGCGCGGTCTGCCCCGGCAGGATTCGTCGTGGCGGGCCTGCTGTACCTCGCCGCTGCCGGCGTCTTCTCGCGGCTTCCCGACCTTGGCGGAGGGGGTGGCCGTGAGGTCCTGCAGCGGCTTCGCATTGTCTTCCTCGACGTCAGGGACGGCCTCCTCGCGATCGGTGACCCGGACATCGGGCGGCCACTGGCCGCGGTGTGGCTGCACCGGCTGCTGCTCGGCGGCGGGTTCGTCCTCCTGGTGCTCGTGGCAGACTCGAAGTTCAGCCTCGGCATCTCCGGCTACGGTCTCGCGCTCGGCGTCACCGGCGTCTCGGCCTTCGTCGGGACGGTGGCCGCTCCGGTGTGCGCCCGGCGATGGCCCCCGGTCGCCCTGCTTCCTCTGGCGTTCCTGCCGCCCGCGGCCGCGGTGTACGCCGGAGGGCTGGCGCCGAGCCTCGTGGTCCTGGTCGCCGGCGTAGGCGTCACCGCGATGTCCTTCCAGCTCCTGAAGGTTCTCGTCGACGCGCTCGTGGGAAGGGCCTCGCCCGACCAGGTCCGGGGGCGGGTGTTCTCGGTCTACGACGTGCTCTACAACGTGGCCTTCGTGATCGCCGGGCTGCTGATGATCCCGCTCTGGGACTCCGATCGGGTGCGGGAGCTGCTGTGGTGGCTGGCCGTCGCGTTCCTGCTGGCCTGGCTGTTGTTCGCGCGGCTGCTCCGGGTGTGGCCGTTCGCGGTCCGACCTCGGTCGGAGCCGTCGCCGGACCACCGCTGGCGTGGTCGTCTCGCGGCCGCCGGTCTGGGCGCGCTGCCGGTGCTCGCCTTCCCGGAGGCCGCCTGGTGGTGGTCCGCCTGGGTCTGCCTGGTACCACTGCTGCTCCTGCTCCGGGCCGCGCCCGGCCCCCGAGAGGCGGCGCTGCGGGGCTGGTGGGCGGGGGCCGGCTTCATCGCCGCGACCTCTTACTGGCTCACCCCCGTGGTGGGTCCCGCGATCCTGCTCCTGGCCTTCGCGCTCGGACTGCTGTGGCTGCCCTGGGGATGGGTCGCGTGGCGGATGCTCTCGGGCCGGCCACGTCTCGCCACGTTGCTGGGCGCGACGCTGGTGCTGCCGGCCGGCTGGGTGGCCATCGAGGCGATCCGGTCCTGGCAGAGCCTCGGCGGCCCGTGGGCGCTCCTCGGCGCGACGCAATGGAGCCGGCCGGACCTGCTCGCCTCCGCCGCTCTCGGCGGGATCTGGCTGACCGGCTTCCTGGTCGTGGCCGTCAACGTCGCGCTGGCCGGAGCGGTCGTGGCTCCTCGCGCAGCCTGGCGCGTCGCACTCGCTGCCGTGGGGGCGGTCGCCCTCGCCGTCGGGCCGGTCTGGGCAGCGGCCCGGCCCGCTCCGGACACCTCCGGAGATGTGCGCGTGGCCGTCGTCCAGCCCGGTGTGCTGGGCGGTCCCGCCGCGAGGCTCGCCCACCAGATCCGGCTCAGCGCGGCCCTCGCCGACCAGCGTCCTGACCTGGTCGTCTGGGGCGAGAGCAGTGTCGGGTACGACCTGGCGAGCCACCCACGCGTGATCGCCCGGCTGACCGACCTCGCCCGCCGTACGGGGGCGCCGGTGCTGGTCAACGTGGATGCCCGCCGGGAGGGCGGCGGGATCTACAAGACCTCCGTCCTGGTCACCGCGGACGGTGTGGCGGGCAGCTACGTGAAGACCCGGCTGGTGCCGTTCGGGGAGTACGTCCCGCTGCGGCAGGTGCTCGGCTGGGTCACCGGGCTCAGCAAGGCGGCCGCCGTGGACCGTGGTCGCGGCAACGGCCCGGTCGTGCTTCGCGCGGGAGGGATCGCCGTGGGGCCGCTGGTCTGCTTCGAGTCCACGTTCCCGGACATGTCCCGGCGGGAGGTCGCCCTCGGCGCGGACCTGGTCGTGTACCAGTCCGCGACCTCGACTTTCCAGGGCAGCTGGGCCCAGCCGCAGCACGCCGCCCTCGGCGCCGTGCGGGCCGTCGAGACCGGCCGGCCGGTGATCCACTCCGCGCTGACCGGGACCACGGCGGCCTACGACGCCGAGGGACGTCGGCTGATGTCGATCGACGCCGGCGGCCGGGGAGCCGAGGTGGTCACCCTGACCTTGACGAGCGGACGCACGCCGTACGACGTTGCCGGCGACTGGGTCCTGGTCCTCGCGGCCGTCGTGATCGCCTCGGCGCTGATCGCGGTCTCGCTCAGCGGAAGGTCAGCGCGCGACGGCGACCGGGCACCGCGCGTGATGCAGGAGCCCCTGCCCGACCGAGCCGAGGAGCAGCGACTGGAAAGCCCCTCTGCCTCGTGACCCGACCACCACCAGAGCAGCGTGCTCGGACGCGTCTGCGAGGCCCCGAACGACCGACCCCGTCAGCATCGCCCGCTCGACGGCGACGTCGGGGTGCTTGTCGACGTAGGGCCTCAGGGCCTCGATCACGGTCGGCTCCGCGCTCGCGAGGTCCGTGTCCTCCGCAGCCATCGGCCGCTCGGGCGTCCGGGTGAGACGAGCCATCGCGTGCTCGGAGACGTACACCGCTGTCACCGGCAGGCCACGGCGAGCGGCGTAGTCGAAGGCGAAGTCGAGCGCCGCCGCGCACCCCGGAGAACCGTCCACGCCGACGACGACCGCGGAGCCCGCGGGGTCGGACGGCTCGCGCACGACAACGACGGTGCACGGCGCGTGGTGGGCGATGTGCTGGCTGACCGAACCCACGAGCGCCTCCGCCAGACGCCCGTGCCCCTTGCTGCCGACGACGATGACCGAGGACTCGTCGGCCACCTGAAGGAGCGCCGGCGTCGGCGCGTACTGCGAGATCTCGAGCGAGACGTCGTCGAACTCGAGCGCGCCGACCGCGGCCTGGGCGTCCGCGGTGAGCTCGACCTGGCGCCTGCGCTCCCACTGGTCGTCGAGATCGGTGACTCGT
>DASVBF010000217.1:0-5274 GCA_036375975.1 Nocardioidaceae bacterium
CCAGGCACACCGGATCGCCCGCGAGGAGATCTTCGGCCCCGTGCTGTCGGTGCTGACCTTCCGCACTCCTTCGGAAGCGGTGGAGAAGGCCAACAACACGCCGTTCGGCCTCTCGGCCGGGGTCTGGACGGACAAGGGCTCACGGATCCTGTGGATGGCCGACAAGCTCCGCGCCGGTGTGGTGTGGGCCAACACGTTCAACCGCTTCGACCCCGCGAGCCCGTTCGGTGGCTACAAGGAGTCCGGATACGGCCGCGAGGGTGGCCGCCACGGCCTGGAGGCATACGTTCGATGACACCCCCCGCTGACACCCGTCTCGACGTGCGAAAGACCTACAAGCTGTACGTCGGAGGTGCGTTCCCGCGCTCGGAGTCCGGCCGGTCCTACGAGGTCACCGACCACAAGGGACGGTTCCTCGCGAACGCAGCCCACGCCTCCCGCAAGGACGCACGCGACGCCGTGGCCGCCGCGCGCAAGGCCTTCGGCGGCTGGTCGACCCGCACCCCCTACAACCGCGGCCAGGTCCTGTACCGGGTCGCCGAGGTCCTCGAGGGTCGGCGCGCCCAGTTCGTCGAGGAGGTGGGCCTCAGCGAGGGAACCTCCAGGTCGAAGGCGGAGGCCGCCGTCGCCGAGTCCGTCGACCGTCTGGTCTGGTACGCCGGCTGGGCCGACAAGATCGCGCAGGTCGTGGGCAGCGCGAACCCCGTCGCGGGGCCCTACTTCAACTTCTCCCTCCCCGACCCGACGGGCGTCGTCGCGGTGCTCGCGCCGCAGCAGTCGTCCCTCCTCGGGCTCGTCAGCGTCGTCGCGCCCGTCATCGTCACCGGCAACACCTGCGTGGTCACCGCGTCGCGTGACCGCCCGTTGCCCGCGATCACGCTCTCCGAGGTGCTCGCGACCTCCGACGTGCCCGGCGGGGTGGTCAACATCCTCACCGGCAGCCTCGCCGACACCGTGCCGACCCTGGCCTCACACATGGACGTCAACGCGATCGACCTCACGGGCGCGGCGGGCGATCCCGAGCACGCCAGGCAGCTGGAGGAGGCGGCGGCGGAGAACCTCAAGCGAGTTCGCCGCGCACCCTCGGCTGAGCCGGACTGGGCGCAGCCGCCGGGCATCGACCGGATGACCGCCTTCCTGGAGACCAAGACCGTCTGGCACCCCATCGGCATCTGACCGGTACCACCCGGCAGAATGTCCCGGTGCGCGCACGGGTCATCGTCCTCGCCGGTCCTTCCGGATCGGGGAAGTCGCAGCTCTCCCGCCGGATCGGTCTACCGGTGCTCAACCTCGACGACTTCTACAAGGACGGCTCGGACCCCTCGCTGCCTCGCGTCCGAATCGGCATGGCGACGATCCCCGACTGGGACGACCCCGCGTCTTGGAACGCTGACGAGGCCCTCGCCACCATCGAGACCCTGTGCCGCGAAGGCCGGGCCATGGTGCAACCACCGCACCGTCACGTTCTGGCGCCGGCTCACCCGCGACCTCCGCGAGCGGCGCAAGCACCCGCTCGTGCTCCTGCGCCGTGGCCTCATACTGCTGCGCTCCGAGCCTCAGGTCGTCGCCCACGCGGTCGAGCTCGGCTGCAGGCCGATGAGGTCGGAGTCGGCCTACCGGTACGTCAGGGACCTCGTCACGACGGAGGCACAACGTCGCGGCTCCGCGCCCTAGGCCATGGCCTCCAGCACCGCATAGGCGGGCTTGATCTCCTGGTTGATGATCTCCAGCCGCTCGTCGAAGGGCAGGAACGCCGACTTCATCGCGTTGATCGTGAACCAGCGCAGGTCGGCCAAGGTGTAGCCGAACGTCTCGACCAGGGCGAACATCTCGTCCGTCATCGAGGTCCGGCTCATCAGCCGGTTGTCGGTGTTGACGGTGACCCGGAAGCCGAGGTCCTTGAGCACGCCGATCGGGTGCTCGGCGATCGAGGCCACCGCGCCGGTCTGGACGTTCGACGTCGGGCACATCTCCAGCGGGATCCGCTTGTCGCGGACGTAGGAGGCCAGCCGGCCCAGCACCGCGCGGCCACCCGCTCCGGGTGCGATGTCGTCGATGATCCGAACCCCGTGACCGAGCCGGTCGGCGCCGCACCACTGGATCGCCTCCCAGATGGAGGGCAGCCCGAACGCCTCGCCCGCATGGATCGTGAAGTGGGCGTTCTCGCGCTGGAGGTACTCGAAGGCGTCGAGGTGGCGGGTGGGGGGGAACCCTGCCTCTGCGCCGGCGATGTCGAAGCCCACGACACCCTCGTCGCGGTACCTCACCACGAGCTGGGCGATCTCCCGTGAACGGGCCTGGTGCCGCATGGCAGTCAGGATCTGGCGTACGACGATGGGCTGTCCCTGCGCACGCGCCTGCTGCTCACCCGCCTCGAACCCGTCCTTGACGGCCTCGACGACCTGCTCCATGGTCAGGCCACCCTCGAGGTGCTGCTCCGGGGCGTACCGCACCTCGGCGTACAGCACGCCGTCCGCCGCGAGGTCCTCGACGCACTCCTGCGCCACCCGGCGGAGGTTCTCGGCCGACTGCATCACGGCGACCGTGTGGTCGAAGGTCTCCAGGTAGCGCTCGAGCGACCCGGAGTCGGCCTGCTCCTCGAACCACCTCGCCAGCGACTCGGCGTCCTCTGCCGGCAGGGTGTGACCGGCTCCTGGCGCGAGCTCCAGGATGGTCCGGGGGCGTAACCCTCCGTCGAGATGGTCGTGCAGGAGCACCTTGGGGGCGCGGTGCACCTGGTTGCGGGTGGGAACGCGGACCTCCGTGGTGGCCGTCATCAGGCCGGCTCGGGGTCGCGGTTGACGGTGTCGGGTGAGAAGGCCGGCGTGCAGACGGCGACGTACTCCGTCTCCGTGTCGCCGGTCGAGTAGCGCACCCGCTCCCCCGCTCTGGTCAGCACTGCCTGGCCTGCGGGGACCTCCAGGGTCGTGGTCGAGCCGTCACCGTCGGTCACCTCGACGTGGACCACTCCGCGGAGCACCACGGTCACCTCGTCGAACTCCGGCTGTTGGGCGGGCTCGCTCCAGCCGCGAGGCGCGACCATGTGCGCCACGGAGAAAGCGTCGGTGCCGGTGCTGACCCGGCCGACGTACTCGTCGATGACCTTGCCACCCGGGACAGGGATGCGTGTCGGGGCAGAGATAAGTTCAGCCATGTTCGACATCCTTTCATCCGGGAGCGAGAGGCGACCATGCGCGTTTTCAAGACCTACGACGACGTCAGTGCAGCGGCCGGTGAGGAGCTCGGCACGAGCGACTGGCTGACCATCGACCAGGACCGGGTCAACGCCTTCGCCGACGCGACCGGCGACCACCAGTGGATCCACGTCGACGTCGACCGCGCCAAGGAGGGGCCCTTCGGCGGCACTATCGCGCACGGGTACCTGACGCTGTCGATGGTTCCGCACTTCGGCTCGCAGATCTTCGCCCTCGAGACGCCGGGCGCGAAGCTCAACTACGGCGTGAACAAGGTCCGCTTCCCGAACCCGGTCAAGGTCGGGTCCCGGGTCCGCTGCACCGCGAGCTTCGGCGACGTCACCGACATCCCTGCCGGCAAGCAGCTGGTGATCCGGTACGTCGTGGAGATCGAGGGCGAGGAGAAGCCGGCCTGCGTCGCGGAGACGGTCGTCCTGCTCCTCAGCTGACCCGGTCGATCACGAGGGGACGGGGCGCGTACGACGCCTCGTCCTCGTCGATCTCCACTCCGTCGAGGAGGCCGTCGAGGGCGCGCTCGAAGCGCTCCGGCTCGTCGGTGTGCAGGGTCAGGAGCGGCTCCCCGGAGCGCACCCGGTCCCCCGGCTTCGCGTGCATCTCCACGCCCGCTCCGGCCTGGACCGGGTCCTCCTTGCGGGCCCGTCCGGCTCCGAGCCGCCAGGCCGCCATGCCGACGGCCATCGCGTCGAGTCGAGCCAGGACGCCGGTGGCGGGTGCGGTGACGACATGGGTCTCCCGTGCCCTGGGCAGCTCCGCGTCGGGCTGCCCGCCCTGCGCGCGGATCATCTTCCTCCACGCATCCATGGCGGAGCCGTCCGTCAGCCGGTCCGCGGGGTCGAGGTCGGTGACCCCGGCCCCCGCGAGCATCTCCCTCGCCAGGGCGAGCGTCAGCTCGACGACGTCACTCGGACCGCCGCCGGCCAGCACCTCGACGGACTCGCGCACCTCCAGGGCGTTACCGGCGGTGCGGCCCAGCGGCGTGGCCATGTCGGTGAGCAGTGCGACCGTGTTCACGCCGGCATCCTGGCCCAGGGCGACCATCGTCTCAGCGAGCTCTCGTGCCTTGTCGAGGTCCTTCATGAACGCGCCCGTGCCGACCTTCACGTCGAGCACGAGCGTTCCTGTGCCCTCCGCGATCTTCTTGCTCATGATCGAGCTCGCGATCAGCGGGATGGCCTCGACGGTCCCGGTCACGTCTCGCAGCGCGTAGAGCTTCTTGTCCGCCGGCGCCAGGCCTGCACCTGCCGCGCAGATCACTGCGCCGACCTCCTCGAGCTGTTTCATCATCTCCTCGCTGCCGAGGTCCGCGCGCCAGCCCGGGATCGACTCAAGCTTGTCAAGGGTGCCGCCGGTGTGTCCCAGGCCGCGCCCGGACAGCTGCGGCACCGCGACCCCGCACGCCGCCACGAGCGGCGCCAGGGGAAGCGTGATCTTGTCGCCCACCCCACCGGTGGAGTGCTTGTCCGCGGTCGGTCGGGACAGCGAAGAGAAGTCCAGCCGCTCTCCGGACGCGATCATCGCCGCGGTCCAGCGAGAGATCTCCCCTCGCGTCATGCCGTTGAGGAGGATCGCCATGGCGAGCGCGGACATCTGCTCGTCGGCCACCACGCCTCGGGTGTAGGCGTCGACCATCCAGTCGATCTGGGAGTCGCTGAGCGCCCCGCCGTCTCGCTTGGCGATGATCACCTCGACAGCGTCGTGTCGCTCGGTCATTCGGGTCCCCTTCTCGTCGAGGTGCCAACACGCACCGAGGTGTAGCCGCGGAGCACGAACGTGCCGCGGAAGGACGGCTCTCCGACCAGGTGCAGGTCCGGCATGCGGGACCACAGGAGCGCCAGCGACTCGGCGAGCTCCATGCGCGCCAACGGGGCGCCGAGGCAGAAGTGGACGCCGGCTCCGAAGGCCAGGTGCGGGTTCGGGTCACGCGTCGGCAGGAACCTGTCGGGCTGTTCGAACACGGCCGGGTCCCGGTTCGCGGCGCCCAGCAGCGCGGCGACCTTCTGCCCCTTCTCCACGGTGACGTCACCGATCCGGACGTCCGCAGTCGCGGTGCGTTCGAAGA
>DASVBF010000283.1:0-15524 GCA_036375975.1 Nocardioidaceae bacterium
GGTTGCGCGCCCGGCGTACGACGGTCAGTCTCGTGCCGTGGGGCGACGACGGGTCGCCTCCTGAGCAGAGAGGGGCGTGACATGACCATCACCGTCCTTGGCGCGCCTGCGGCCACGATCCCCTCTCACTCATGGAGCAACCCCACCGATGTCTTCCGAGACCAACCCTCAGATCGATCCCTTCTTCGTCTTCGACTTCCGGCCTCTCGACGGGCCTGACGACTCAGGCTGCCCACCGGCCCACTGCGCCGACGACAGCACGCGCTGGAGCACGTACTGGGACGTGGAGCGTCTCTGCCGCGGCCCCGAGCCCCTGCCCGACTGGGTGGTGACCGACCGCGCGGCGGTGGACACCGAGCTCGGGATCCTCAAGACCGGCAAGGAGGCCGATGTCTTCCTCCTCGAACGGTCCGTTCCCAGCGCGGACGGGACCGGACCGTCGACCGTCATGGCGGCCAAGAGATACCGCTCGGAGGAGCACCGCAGCTTCCACCGCAGCAGCGCCTACACCGAGGGCCGGCGCACCCGCAACAGCCGCGACACCCGCGCCCTCGCCAAGCGCACCGCCCATGGTCGCGCTGTCGCGGCCGGCCTGTGGGCGCAGGCCGAGTGGGAGGTGCTGAAACAGCTCTGGACCCTCGGCGTCCCTGTGCCGTACCCCGTCCAGATCGACGGGACCGAGATCCTGATGGAGCTCGTCACGGTCGGCGGCGAGGTCGCGCCCCGGCTCGCCCAGGCCAGGCCCGGTCGCACCCTCCTCGAGTCCTACTTCGAGCAGCTCCGCGAGGCGATGGCGCTCCTCGCGACGCACGGGATCGCCCATGGCGACCTCTCGCCGTACAACATCCTGGCCGCCGGCGAACGCGTCGTGATCATCGACCTCCCGCAAGCGGTCGACATCGTCGCCAACCCCGCCGGCATGGACTTCCTGATGCGGGACTGCCGGAACGTCGCCGCATGGTTCGTCGCGCGGGGTCTCGAGGTTGACGAGCACACGCTCTTCGCAGAGCTGCTCGCGACGGCGTTCTGAGTCAGGCCAGGGGCGGCAGCTCTTGCTGGGTGAACAGCGCGCCACGGAACAGGTCCCCGCAATCGGCGACGCGGTCGACGATCGTGCGGATTGTCCACCGCCCGGGCCGCAGCTCCGGGTCGTCGAGCTCGTTCCAGCTGATCGGCGCGGACACGGGCGCTCCCGCGGCGGCGCGCGGGCTGTAGGGCGCGACGAGCGTCTTGTTCACCGCGTTCTGCGTGAAGTCCAGGCGTGCCTTGCCGCCGCGGGAGCGGACCTCCCACTTCCAGCTCAGCAGCTCCGGGACGACGGCGCCGACCGTCTTCGACAGCTTCTCCACCCAGGCGCGGGTCTCGTCGAAGCTCGGCCCTCGGGTTATCGGCACCCAGATCTGGATGCCGCGCCCCCCGGTCAGCTTCGGGTAGGCCGCGACGCCGAGGTGCTCGAAGGCCGTGCGGTGCAGACGGGCAAGGACCAGGATGTCGTCCCAGGTGGTGCTGGTCCCCGGGTCGAGGTCGATGAGGGCGTACGTCGGACGGTCCGGCTCATCTGTCCGGGAGGTCCACGGGTGCCACTCGAGGGCGCCGAGCTGCGCTGCCCAGACGAGGGCCGCTGGTTCATCGACCACCGAGTAGGTCCGGGTCTCCCCCGGGTCGGCGTCCGGGTTGTCCCAGGCGGTGACCCACTCCGGCGCATGCTTCGGGCGCTCCTTGTGCCAGAAGCCCTTCATGTGTGCGCCGTCGGGGTTGCGCCGCATGTTGAGGGCCCGGCCCTCCAGGTAGGGCACGGCGACGTGTGCGATGCGGGCGGTGTAGCTCAGCAGCTCGCGCTTGGTCACCGGCTCCTCGCCGTCGCGACCGGGGAACAGCACCTTGTCGAGGTTGGTCACGCGTAGGCTCCGACCGAAGACCTCCCACGTGCCTTCGAGAGGGATCTCGTCCAAGGCGGCGAGCGCGTCCTCCCCGACCGGGTTCGGCAGGGGATGCAGCTCCACCTCGGCCTCGGACGCCGGGACGCCCGACGTCCAGGTCCGCTCCGGCGCCGCCCTGACCTCGTCGTTGGTGCGGCCGCTGAGCACCGAGCGGGGGTGCTCGTCCGGGTCCCAGCCCTTCACGGCGTGCTCGTCGTGCTTGTGGACGAGGAGCCACTGCTCCCGCTCGGCCGGCCCTCCTCGTCGTACCAGGGCGAGCCGGCCCAGCAGCTTCTTGCCGTACACGTCGACATGGAGGTCGCCCGCCTCGAGAGCGGCACGCGGGTCGTCGGTGCCGTGAGGTTCCCAGGTGCCGGTGTCCCACACCGTGACGTCACCGGCGCCGTACTGCCCGCCGGGGATCACCCCCTCGAAGTGGAGGTACTCCATCGGGTGGTCCTCGACTCGGAAGGCGCTACGTCGCACGTCAGGGTCGAGAGTGGGCCCCTTCGGCACCGCCCAGCTGACCAGGGCGCCGTCGATCTCGAGCCGCAGGTCGTAGTGGGGACTGGTGGCACGGTGGCGCTGCACGACGAAGCGAGGTGCACCCTCGTGCTGGTTCTCCACGCCATCCACCATGCCGCGTTGTTCCCGTCAGCATGAGCCCCCACACGTGAGGAGCGACGGATGTGGGTAGGTTCCGCCCGTGAAGCACCAACGCGGACGCACGATCGACATCGAGTCTCTCGAGGAGCTCGACGCCCGGGTTAGGGCGGGCGCCAGGGAGATGTCCGGCTGGCGCGTGCACGCCCTCGACCTGCGCGAGCGCGGCGGCGCCCTCCGCGGGCTCGACCCCGCTGGGGCGCTCTTCCTCGGCTGCCGACTTCGGCCCCCCGACGAGGAGAGCCTCCGTGACCGCGGCGCTCTCGTCTTCCCGGTCGTCCCGCACGTGCCCTTCGACGCGTACCGGGCGAGGCTCTACGCACCGCACGAGCTGTACCACGGCCTCGACGAGTCCTACGAGAGGACGTTCGACGCACAGGTCTACGCGTGGTCGCGGCAGCGTGCGTCGGCGGAGATGACCCCTGCCCAAGCCCTGCACGACCACTCCATCGACGACGCCCTCCGCGACCTGGCCCGCGGGCACCGGCTGGTCGGGATCATGGGGGGCCACGCCGTCGCCCGAGGAACCGAGGAGTACGCCGCGGCGGCGCGCCTCGCACAGCAGCTCACGTCCCAGGGTCTGACGGTTGCGACCGGTGGTGGCCCCGGCGCGATGGAAGCCGCGAACCTCGGGGCGTATCTCGGCAGCAGGTCGCCCGCGGAGCTCGAGGAGGCGCTGTCCATGCTGGCCGCTGTGCCGGCGTTCACGCCCTCCGTCAGGGACTGGGCCCAGGTGGCCTTCGGCGTCCTCGACCGCTGGTCGGTGGGGATGAGGTCCTTCGGCATCCCGACCTGGCACTACGGGCACGAGCCGCCCAACGCCTTCGCGACGGACATCGCGAAGTACTTCAAGAACGCCATCCGCGAGGACATCCTGCTCCACCTGGCCACGGCAGGTGTCGTCTTCCTCCCTGGCGCAGCCGGCACCGTGCAGGAGGTGTTCCAGGACGCCTGCGAGAACTACTACGCCGATGCCTCCGCGGTCGCGCCCATGGTGCTCGTCGGACGTAGGCACTGGACCGACGTGCTCCCGGTGTGGCCGCTCCTCCAGGCCTTGGCGAAGGGTCGACGGATGGAGCGCATGGTCCACCTCGTCGACGACGTCTCCGAGGTCGCACGATTCCTCGGCCGATATGCCGGCGTGAACGAAAGGCACTGACCGCACCGGCGGAATCGCCCTGCTCATGCGAAACCATGCCGTTCGCGACGGCATCACCGGGCAACCACCCGACTGCCTGCAGGGGTGGGGTGCGGGCACGCCCCCGTGTCCCGAGCTCCCGCTGTCACGACTTCCGGTACGCCGCGAGCGGGAAGACCGGGTCTCCGCCGTGCACCGAGCCCCAGGCGCTGCTGCCGCTGAACGACTCCTGCCCCACGAGGTGCAGACCGTGCCGGCTGGCCACGGCGGCGACCCGGTCCGCGCCGTCCGCTCCGGTACGCCGGACGCGCCCGTGCGCGAGGTCCTTGTCGACCGTCGTCACGAGGTGACCTCCGGGACGCAGCACTCGAGCTGCCTCGGCGATGACCGCGTCGGCGACCGGGATCGTCAGCAGATGGAGGAGCCACACCATCACCACGGCGTCGACCGCCGCGTCGCTCACGGGTAGCCGGTCGGCGGGCGCGACGACGACCCGTCCGGGCAGGCGCCCGGCGGCCAGCGCCAACATGCCGCGGGACAGATCGGCGACGACAACCTCGAACCCATGGTCGGCGAGCTCCGCCGAGACGATCCCGGTCCCACCCGCGACGTCGAGGGCGATGCCGTGAGGCGGCACCAGCGCTGTGACCGCCTCCGCCGCTGCGCGAGCCCGGTCGAGTCCGCCCCGGCTCTCGTCGTACACACTCGCCTCGGCGTCGTAGTAGGCGGTCCGTTCGACGTTCACGAGGCCGAGCCTATGAGGGCGCGCGTCGCGGCGGCGTGCATCCGCCCACGGGAGAGGGCAGGGTGTCTCCATGAACTTCGTCGGAGTCGACCTCGCGTGGGGGGCCGAGCGGCCGACCGGCCTGGCGGTCTTGGACGCCGCCGGACGCCTGGTCCACGTGTCCTCGCAGGGAGACGACTCGGCAATCATCGCGGCCCTGAAGCCGTTCGTCGCCGGTGACTGCCTCGTTGCCGTCGACGCCCCTCTCGTCGTGAGGAACGCGACCGGGAGAAGGCCCTGCGAGGCCGCGCTCAACCGGGACTTCGCCGCCTTCGACGCGGGCGCCCATCCCACCAACACCGCGAGGCGTGAGTTCGCCGAGGGACCGCGCGGGGCGCGGCTGGCGGCTGCTCTCGACCTCGACATCGACCCGGCATCGGCTTCCCGTCGGAGGGCGATCGAGGTCTATCCGCATCCGGCGACGGTGGCCCTGTTCCGGCTCGGCCGGACGCTGAAGTACAAGCACAAGGCCGGGCGTCCGCTGTCGCAGCTCCGCTCCGAGCTGGTGCGTCTCATCGGGCTGGTCGAAGGGCTCGCGGACTCCTCTCTGCCGATCGCCGTCGACCACAACGAGGACTGGAGGATGCTGGTTGCCGAGGTCAGGTCCGCGTCACGGAAGAGTGACCTGCGCCGCGCCGAGGACCAGGTGGACGCGGTGGTCTGCGCCTACGTCGCGATGTTCGCCGAGCGGCGGCCATCGATGACCACAACCTACGGTGACCTCGGCTCCGGCTACATCGTGACCCCGACCCTTCCCCCCGGGCACCGTCCCTCGCCGCGCGTGCCGGACGCCGACGACCAGCCCCAGGAGCTGTCCATGACCGCCGAAAGGCCCGTCCACCGGGCGGTGCAGGAGTACGCCGAGAAGCATCCCGAGCTGAGTGCGGCCACCGAGGGGTTCGTCGCTCTGGTCACGACGCTGCTCGACGACGCCGGAATCAACTACCTCAGCGTCACGGGACGGACCAAGAGCGTCGCGTCCTTCGCGGCGAAGGCCGCTCGCACCGTCGACGGCAGGCCGCTCTTCACCGATCCCCTCGAGGAGATCACCGACCAGATCGGCGTCCGCGTCATCACCTATCTGCACAGCGACGTCGCGGCGGTCGCGGATCTGCTCGACGACCAGCTCAGAGTGCTCGACGACCGGGACCTCGGCCAGGAGACGGCGCGCGAGGGCCGGTTCGGGTACGCGAGCCGGCATCTTCTGGTCGCTCCCGGCGAGACGCGCAGCGGGCCGGCGACGTACGAGAGGCTGCGGGGCCGTCGTGCCCAGGTGCAGATCCGCACGGTGCTCCAGCACGCGTGGGCGGAGTTCGAGCACGCCATCCGGTACAAGGGGACGATCCCCGAGGAGCATGTGTCAGACCTGGACCGCAGGTTCACCCTGGCGGCGGGGCTGCTGGAGCTGGCAGACCGCGAGTTCTCCTTGATCCAGGACCGCCTGCAGACCGCGGTTGCGGAGCAGCAGCCGGAGGCCGACGTCAGCGACCCGCGGATCAGCGCCCAGGACCTCGCCACGTTCCTCGCTGCACGGTACGTCGACGCCGGCTGGTCACGACCCGACCACTACACGTGGATCTCGGGGTTGCTGCTCGAGCTGGGCATCACGTCCCTGGACGAGCTCGGCGGCATGCTCACCTCCGTCGACACCACGGCGATCAACGCCCGGATGGGCTACCGCTATCCCCCGGGCGCGGTCCGCCGGCTCGACGACGCCCTCCTGGCGGTCTTCGGGACCCGCTACCTGGCTCTCCACGGGAATGCGCATCGCGAGGCCCTCCTGCGGGCCCGCCTGGAGAAGCTCCGCGCGGCGCCGGAGCCGATGGGGACCTAGCCGGTTCGACTAGGACTCCGTCGCCGCGAGCTGGCCGCAGGCGCCGTCGATCTCCTGCCCGCGAGTGTCGCGGACGGTGGTCGGGATGCCCTTGGCCTCCAGACGCCGGACGAACTCGCGCTCCACCTCGGGACGGGAGGCGGTCCACCTGGAGCCGGGCGTGGGGTTGAGGGGAATCAGGTTCACGTGCACCCAGCCCCAGTCGCCGTACGACGACAGCACGTCACCGAGCAGGTCCGCCCGCCAGGCCTGGTCGTTGATGTCGCACATCATGGCGTACTCGATGGAGACCCGGCGCTTCGTCACCCGCGCGTAGTTCCAGGCGGCCTCGACGGCCTCGTGGACGCTCCATCGGGTGTTGATCGGGACCAGCTCGTTGCGCAGCTCGTCGTCCGGGGCGTGGAGCGACAGCGCCAGTGTGACCGGGATGCCCTCCTCGGCGAGCTGGTTGATGCGTGGCACGAGGCCGACCGTCGACACCGTGATCCCCCGCGCTGACATGCCGAGGCCGTCGGGGGCCGGGTCGGTGAGACGGCGTACCGCACCCACCACTGCCTTGTAGTTGGCCATCGGCTCGCCCATGCCCATGAACACGACGTTGTTCACGCGTCCCGGCCCACCCGGCACCTCGCCGCGCGCGAGCGCACGCGCGCCGGCCACCACCTGCTCCACGATCTCGGCGGCCGACATGTTGCGCTGCAGACCGCCCTGCCCCGTGGCGCAGAACGGGCAGGCCATGCCGCAGCCGGCCTGGGAGGACACGCACATCGTGACCCGGTCCGGGTAGCGCATCAGCACCGACTCGACCAAGGCTCCGTCGAAGAGCTTCCACAGAGTCTTGCGGGTGGTGCCCTTGTCGGCCTCGAGCGTGCGGAGCGGTGTCATCAGCTCCGGCAGCAAGGAGCTCACCACCGTCGACCGGTCAGCAGCGGGCAGGTCGGTCATCTGCTCCGGGTCGTCGACCAGCCGCGCGAAGTAGTGGTTGGCGAGCTGCTTGGCGCGAAAGCCGGGAAGGCCGAGCGACGTCACGAGCTCCTTGCGCTCGGCCGCCGAGAGGTCGGCGAGGTGGCGCGGCGGCTTCCTGCGGCCACGGGGCTCGTCGAAGACGAGGGGAAGGGTCTTGGTGGGCTGGTCGGACATATCTGCTCCAGTGTCCCATCCGGGTGGTCACCCTGCCCAATCCGCGGCTCGGGGCTCAACCTCCGTCGGCGGCCCGGGCCACGTCGTGGATCACGTGGCCCGCCACCCAGGCGATGTCCGCCGCAGCCTCGGCCGGGGGCTTGGCGGGCCGCATCATGTGGCTGAGCACCATCCGGATGATCGCGTCGACGGCCACGCGCAGCTCGGCCTCGTCCATCCCCGTCTCGAAGCCCTGCTCGTCGAGCGAGTCGATGACGACCACCGTGGCCGCCTCGATCAGCCCCTGCGACTCGGTGGTGAGCAGCGGCAGGAGCTCGCTTCCTCCGGTGTGGGCGGACTCGAGGATCGCCTTGAGCAGCGGGTTGGCGGCTGCGGCCTCGAGCGCCCCCTCGCAGGCGCTGCGCAGCGCCTGGACCAGCTCGTCCTCCGCGGCCATCCGGCTCCGCACGATCTCCAGGAACCGGTCGAGCTCGCGCATGACCAGCTCCTCGGCGATGCGGGGCTTCGACCCGAGCTCGTTGTAGACCGTCTGCCGGCTCACGCCGACCTCGTCGGCCAGCTTCGCCATCGTCACTGCGCCCCACCCGTCGCGCGCCGTGGTCGCCGCCGCCGCATCGAGGAGACGGTCCCGCAACAGGCTCCGGACGGAGTCACGGAAGGTCGAGGGCGCGCCGACTGTCATGCCACCAGGCTAACCAGGGACCGGGGGGCGACCTCGGGCGACGCATCCGGGCCCGACGGCCGTAGCGGCGCCACCGATCAGCTCGTCCGCTGGTCGTCGCCGAGCGGTTCGAAGTCCTGCTGCTCGCGGACCCCGCAGTCGGGGCAGCACCAGTCCGGGTCGATCTGGTCGAACGGGGTGCCCGGCGGCCAGCCCTCGCGAGGGTCGCCCTGCTCCTCGTCGTAGACGTAGTCGCAGCTGGGGCAGATGAACCGGCTCATGCCGCGTCTGCTCCAGCAATGGCCCCGGAGTACTTGGCGATGATCTTGTCCCGCTTGCGGGGGTGGAGGTTCGCCCTCGTGATGTCGCCGTCGAAGTGGGCGAGCACGCGAGGGTCCATCACCCGGCGCCAGATCGCGGGCACCCAGGTCAGGACGATCATCCCGGCGTACCCCGTCGGCAGCACCGGCGACTCCTTGAAGTCACGCAGCGCCTGGTAGCGACGCGTCGGGTTCGCATGATGGTCGCTGTGCCGCTGCAGGTGGTAGAGCAGCACGTTCGTGCCGATGTTGTTGGAGTTCCAGCTGTGGCTGGGATCCACGCGTTCGTACCGCTCCCTGCCCGGGGTGCCGACCTTCTGCCGGAGCATGCCGTAGTGCTCGAGGTAGTTCACCGACTCCAGGAGCCAGATGCCCACGATCGCCTGGATCACGAGGTACGGGAGGATCTCCCAGCCGAACGCGAGCATCAGGCCGCTCCAGAGCACGACCGACATCGCCCAGGCGTTGAGGACGTCGTTGCGCAGCGTCCACGGCGACTGCTCGCGGCGAGCCAGACGACGCTTCTCCAGCTTCCAGGAGCTGGTGAGGCTGCCCCACACGGTGCGCGGAAGGAAGCCCCAGACGGTCTCACCGACCCGCGAGCTCGCCGGGTCCTCCGGAGTCGCGACGCGGACGTGGTGGCCGCGGTTGTGCTCGATGTAGAAGTGACCGTAGAAGGGCTGTGCGAGCGCGATGCGCGCGAACCAGCGCTCGTGCTCCTCCTTCTTGTGACCGAGCTCGTGGGCGGTGTTGATCGCGATTCCGGCGACCATGCCGATGCCGAGTGACAAGCCGACCTTGTCGGCGACGGCGAGGTCGCCGCGGCTCAGCATCCAGGCACCCCAGACGAGCGAGAGGTACTGGATCGGGATGAACGCGTAGGTCACCCAGCGGTAGTACTTGTCGTTCTCGAGGCGCTCGATGACCTCGTCGGGCGGGTTGTTCCGGTCCAGCCCCGTCATCAGGTCCACCAGCGGGATGATCCCGAAGACGAACACCGGGCCGAACCACCAGAAGAGGTCGAGTCCGGTGGCGACGACAAGGCCCCAGGCGGCGAAGGGCACCAGAGGCATGACCGCGCCCATGATCCAGAGGTATCGCTTGCCGTCGCGCCACTCGACCTGTGTCGCCTGCACGGACTGAACCGCCATGACCTCACTCCTCACTCCGCCGGCCCCGAGCCAGGCGGTTTACAAGAAGTTAGCGGTTGTACAGCCGCACGACAAGAGCGGCGTATATGTACAGTCCCGGGAAATCCGGGCGGCGACTCAGTTCCCGTGCGAGTGCTCGGGCACCGAAGGCCCTTCCGACGCCTGCACGAGGACCCAGCCCTGCCCTTCGAAGCCCAGCTGGAACGTCTCGCCGGATCCCCGTCCGGTCACCGACTTGAACGAAACGTCGCTCCTGAGACTGGTCCGCACACCCCCGCTCCACGCGATGGCCGCGGCCGGGTCGGCTGCCGTGGGAGTGGAGGTGTCCAGCAGAACCGGATCGCCGTGAGCGGTCACGGCGACCTTGCCGGAGCCCTCCAGCACGACGTTGAAGAGTCCGCCGGCGAACATGCCGGCCCCCTCCACCTTCCGGATGTCCCAGTCGATTCCCGAGTCGAAGGCGAGGATGTTGTCCCCGTTCACCGTCATGCGGTCGTTGTCCAGGTCGAGCACCATGATCTTGCGCGCGTCCTGCGCCAGAAACACGTCCCCGGTGCCGGCGATGGTCATGATCCGCACCCCCTCACCTGTGAGCGCCTTCTTGAGGAAGCGCCCGACGCCGCCGCTCTTGTGCTCGAACCGGACGTCGCCCTGGTAGGCGACCATCGACCCGAGGCGCGCCTGCACCTGGTCACCCTCGAGCCGGACCTTCAACAGCGACGAGTTCTGGCGGGTGAAGCGGCCCTGCGCCTCGACCTCGCGAAACTGCCCCAGCTCTGTCTCGGTCATGGATGCTCCCTGTCGCGTCGTCACGTCCTGCTGTCGAGACGCCCCACGTTATCCGCTCGCACCGCCGGAACAGGCGCAACGGGGAAACCGGCGCTCGGATGCCGACGTTCGGCGGGAGGTCTCAGCGGACCGGCACGAGGTAGTACAGGAGCAACCAGGTCGGCGCCACCGTGGCCAGGAGTGAGTCCAGCCGGTCCATCACCCCGCCGTGGCCGGGGATGATCGAGGACATGTCCTTGATGCCGAGATCGCGCTTGACGACGGACTCCGACAGGTCACCCAGTGTGGCCATGACGACCGCGACCAGGCCGAGGAGGACGCCGACCCACCACCTGCCCTCGAGGAGGTAGACCACGCTGAGCCAGCCGACGACGACACAGGTCACCGCCGACCCGGCGAAGCCCTCCCACGACTTCTTGGGCGATATCACCGGTGCCATCGGGTGCTTGCCTGCCAGGACGCCCACGAAGTAGCCGCCGATGTCCGAGGCGATCGTGACCAGCACGAACGTCAGCACGCGCAGCGGCCCGTCGTCCGGCTTGAGAAGCAACGTCACGAAGCCCGCGAGGAACGGGAGGTAGACGGCCGTGAAGACACCTGCCGTCGCGTCCCTGACGAAACCGTCCACTCCCCCACGCAGGCGCCAGAGCATGAGGCCCCAGGCGGTCACGGCGAGCAAGGTGGCCATGGCGGGGAGGCCCCACATGTAGGCGCCGACCACCATCAGCACGGTCCCGGCGGCGAGCGGCTCGAACGGCATCGCGATGCCCTTCGCGGCGAACGCCTGGCGCATCTCCCACACCGCCACCAGGATCGCGGCGGCCACCACGCCGACGAACGCCGCCTTCCAGAAGTACAGCGAGGCGGCGACCAGGGCGAGTAGGCCCACCCCGGAGGCGATGGCGGCGGGCAGGTTGCGTCCGGCTCGTCCGGTGGGGGCCGGAGCCCCGGACGGGGTCTGGGAAGTGGTCATGGATCAGGGGTGCCGCTCAGACCTCGAGCAGCTCTGCTTCCTTGTGCTTGAGCAAATCGTCGATGGCGTCGGTGTGCTTACGGGTGATCCCATCGAGACGCTTCTCGGCGCCGGTCACGTCGTCCTTGCCGACCTCGCCGTCCTTCTCGAGCCGCTCGAGAGCCTGCTTCGCGTGACGTCGGACGTTGCGGATGGCTACCTTGCCGTCCTCGGCCTTGGTCTTCGCGAGCTTGATGTACTCCTTGCGACGCTCCTCGGTGAGCTCGGGGAGCACGATGCGGAGCGTCTTGCCGTCGTTGGCCGGGTTGACCCCGAGGTCGGAGTCACGGATCGCCCGCTCGATGGCGGCCATCGCGCCCATGTCGTAGGGGGAGACGATGACCACCCGAGCCTCCGGCACGGTGAAGGAGGCGAGCTGCTGGATCGGGGTCGGCGTCCCGTAGTAGTCAGCGGTGATCTTCGCGAACATCGACGGGTGCGCGCGCCCTGTGCGGATGGTCGCAAAGTCCTCACGGGTGACCTCGACGGCCCTGTCCATCTTCTGGTCGGCCTCGTTGAGGGTCTGGTTGATCACTGCTGCTCCTTGCGTTCGTCAGTCAGGTGTCGCTCGGCGGTGCCCCGGTCGCCCCTGCGTTGTCGTCGCAGAGCCGCCCACAGGCCCTCAGATCGTCTCAGACGATCCGCGAGACCGTCGTACCGATCTTCTCACCTGCGACGACCCGGGCGATGTTGCCGTCCTCGGAGAGGTTGAACACGATCATGCTCAAGTCGTTGTCGCGGCTCAGGCTGACCGAGGTCGCATCGGCGACCTTGAGTCCCCGGGCGAGGAACTCGTCGTAGCTCAGGCTGTCGAACTTCACCGCGTCGGAGAAGACGTTCGGGTCCGCGTCGTAGACGCCGTCCACGCCCTGCTTGCCCATCAAGATCACCTCTGCGCCGATCTCGAGGGCACGCTGGGCCGCAACCGTGTCGGTGGAGAAGTACGGCATCCCGGCGCCGGCACCGAAGATGACCACCCGGCCCTTCTCGAGGTGGCGGATGGCACGGCGGGGGATGTAGGGCTCGGCCACCTGCCCCATGGTGATCGCGGTCTGGACACGGGTCTCGACGCCCTGCTTCTCGAGGAAGTCCTGGAGCGCGAGGCAGTTCATCACCGTGCCCAGCATGCCCATGTAGTCGGCCCGCGCCCGCTCCATGCCACGCTGTTGAAGCTCGGCGCCTCGGAAGAAGTTGCCGCCGCCCACCACGATGGCCACCTGCACGCCGTTGCGGACCACCTCGGCGACCTGGCGGGCGATGGAGTTGATCACGTCGAGGTCCAGTCCGACCTTCCCACCTCCGAAGACCTCTCCGGAGAGCTTGAGAAGGACCCGTTTGTACGCCGTCACACCGTTCCCCTTCGCGACCGAGTGGTCGTGCTGCCACACGAGGAGGCCGGTCCGTCGGCTGCTGTGATGAGCTGCACGGACCGGCCTCCTACGTCTTGTCGTCTCGGTGAACCCTAGTTGATCAGGCGCCGACCTCGAAGCGGGCGAACCGCTTGACGGCGACACCGGCCTCGTCCAGGACGGCCTTCACGCTCTTCTTGCTCTCCTGGACCGACGGCTGGTCGAGCAGCGCGACATCCTTGAAGAACCCGTTGAGCCGCCCCTCGATGATCTTGGGCAGGGCCTGCTCGGGCTTGCCCTCCTCGCGAGCCGTGGCCTCGGCGATCTCGCGCTCCTTGGCGACGATGTCCGCCGGGACCTCGTCGCGGGAGACGTACTGCGGTCGCATCGCGGCGATCTGCATCGCGGCGCCGCGAGCGGCCTCCTCGTTGGCGCCCTCGAACTCCACGAGCACCCCGACCGCGGGCGGGAGGTCCGCGGCACGACGGTGCATGTAGGTGGCGACCTGGCCGTCGAAGTAGGCCACGCGGCCGAGCTCGATCTTCTCGCCGATCTTCACTGCGAGCGCCTCGACGGCGTCGCCCACGGTGGCCTCGCCCATCTTGACGGCCTTGAGCGAGTCGGTGTCGCCGGCCTTGGCCTCGTCGGCGGCCTGTGCGATCTGCTGGGCAGCCGCGACGAAGTCGTCGCCCTGGGCCACGAAGTCGGTCTCGCAGTTGAGCTCGACCAGGGCGTGACCGGCGCTCGCCACGAGGCCCGCGCCGGCGGTGCGCTCGGCGCCGCGCTTGGCGGCCTTCGCGGTGCCCTTGACCCGCAGGATCTCGACGGCCTTGTCGAAGTCGCCGTCGGCCTCCTCGAGGGCCTTCTTGCTGTCCATCATGCCCGCGCTGGTGAGGTCGCGGAGCCGCTTGACGTCCGCGGCGGAAATGTTCGCCATGAGTCTCTTTCGTCCCTCGTGGTTCGTGGTGGGGTCGGTGGTCGGGAGCGGCCGCGCCGTCGGGCGACCGCGAGCCGTGGCGGTGGGGTACGCCGGTCAGCGGACCGACGTACCCCACCGGACGGGCTGGGTCAGGCCTGCTGCTCGCCCTCGGCCGCGCCGGTGACGGGGGCGTCGCTCGGAGCGGGAGCCTCGGTGGCCTCGGAGGAGGCACCGGTGGACTCGGCGGCCGGGGTCTCGCCGGCTGCGGTGTCGCCGCCAGTGGCCTCCACGGCAGCCTTGTCCGCGTCGCCCTGGAGGAGCTCGCGCTCCCACTCGGCCAGCGGCTCCTCGGCGCCGAGCTCGGCACCGGTGGCAGCGTCACCGGACTTCGCGCCCGACCGAGCCATGAGGCCCTCCGCGACGCCGTCGGCGACCACGCGGGTCAGCAGGGAGACGGCGCGGATGGCGTCGTCGTTGCCCGGGATCGGGTAGTCGACCTCGTCCGGGTCGCAGTTGGTGTCCAGGATGCCGATGATCGGGATCCTGAGCTTGCGGGCCTCCTCGACGGCGAGGTGCTCCTTCTTGGTGTCGACGATCCACACCGCGGAGGGCGTCCGGGTCATCTCACGGATACCGCCCAGAGTCTTCTCCAGCTTGTCGCGCTCGCGCTTCATCTGGAGCAGCTCCTTCTTGGTGCGACCGCTGCCCGCGACGTTGTCGAAGTCGATCTCGTCGAGCTCCTTGAGACGGTTGATGCGCTGGTGCACCGTCGAGAAGTTGGTCAGCATGCCGCCCAGCCACCGCTGGTTGACGTACGGCATGCCCACGCGGGTCGCCTGCTCGGCGATCGCCTCCTGGGCCTGCTTCTTGGTGCCCACGAACATCACGGTGCCGCCCTTGGCGACGGTGTCCTTGATGAACTGGTAGCTGCGGTCGATGTAGGAAAGCGACTGCTGCAGGTCGATGATGTAGATCCCGTTGCGCTCCGTCATGATGAAGCGCTTCATCTTCGGGTTCCACCGACGGGTCTGGTGCCCGAAGTGGACGCCGCTCTCGAGGAGCTGGCGCATGGTGACGACGGCCATGCCGATCGTGCCTCCTGGTCGTATGACCCGCGCGCCGCGAGGGCACGCACGCCGCCGACCTGACGGTCATCACGTGCGTCGACTCGCGCGAACGGGTCGCTCTCAGTTGTCGCAGGAAGACGGGTGTCCCCTGCCCTGACGCCCGGCGCGTTCCCACCCCTGCGACGATGTGCCGAGGGGACTGACGGGGACGACGCCCGTGGTCGGCCGGCGGACCGGCTCTGTCACGGAGACGAGCGTGCGAAGTACAACCCGCACCGTGCGCACGAGTTGCCACCCGCGAGTCTAGACGAGATCAGGCCTGAGGAGCGAATCCAGCGAACCGTCCTGTGTCCACAGGCGCCCCGGCTCATCTGTCGGTCCCCAGGCCGCCTCGGTCGAGGTCGTCACGACGACGTCTCCCCCGCAGGCTGACCCCATGACGACTGCCGCCGCGCACCTGCTGACCCTGCTCCTAGCGACCTCGGGCCTCGACGGCGCCGGTCCCCCGGCCACCGACCCGGCTACCGGGGTGTGGCCCCTAGCCCCGCACCCGGCCGTCGTGGCACCGTTCGAGCCGCCACTGAGCCGGTACGGCGCCGGGCATCGCGGCGTGGATCTCGCGGGCACCGCGGGCCAGAAGGTCCGTGCCGCCGCTGCCGGACGGGTCACCTTCGCCGGGTCACTCGCGGGTCGAGGTGTCATCGTGGTGAGCCACGGCGCGACGCGGACCACCTACGAGCCCGTGACGGCTCGTGTCGAGGTGGGCGCACAGGTCGCC
>DASVBF010000306.1:0-18145 GCA_036375975.1 Nocardioidaceae bacterium
CCATGCCGTCGGGCTCGGTGCGGGCGAGGGTGCCCTCGGGGTCGCGGGTGCCGACGACGACGGAGTGGCCGAGCTCGTGGAGGCGGCCGGCGATCGCCTGGCCGACCATGCCGGTGCCGAGAACTGCGATGTTCATGTGCGATTCCTTCATCAGGCGGAACGGGTAGGTAGACAGGTCTGTCTAGGTGTGGCATGGACACTAACAGACAGGTCTGTCTATGATCAAGGGGTGACTCCGACATCGGCGCGCGATCGCATTCTCGACACTGCCTTCCGGCTCTTCTATGCCCGGGGGTTCAGGGCGGTCGGCGTGGACCTGATCATCGCCGAGTCCGGGGTCGCCAAGGCGACCTTCTACAAGCACTTCCCGTCCAAGGACGAGCTCGTGCTCGCGTACCTCGACAAGGTGGACGGGATCTGGACCGGGCAGCTCCGCTCCGCTGCCGAGGCTGCGGGCCCTGACCCGGCGGACCAGCTGGTGGGGCTCTTCGACGCCCTCGGCACCGCCTGCCGGCGCGACGGGTACCGCGGGTGCGCGTTCATCAACGCGGCCGCCGAGGCCATGCCGGGCACGCCGGTGCACGAGAGGACCGTTGCGCACAAGAGAGCCGTGCTGGCCTGGGTCCGCGACCTGGCTGCGCGGGCCGGCGCCGCGGACCCGGAGGCGCTGGCCCGCTCGCTGACGCTGCTGCTCGACGGTGGCCTGGCCGACGGCGCCCTGGCGGCTGACCCCGCGGCTGCGGCCTCGGCGAAGCAGGCAGCCCGGCAGCTGGTGGCGGCTGCGGTCGCCCGGGCGGCTTAGTGCGCAGGACGGGCGGTGCTGGACCTCGGGGTGCGGTGGCCCGGGACCAACGGGCGGGCTGCTAGCGGGCCCGCGGGTGCGAATGCAGTCTGGACACGCGCCCGTAGACGAGTGCGGTGGCGACGTACCCGGCGCAGATCAGGCCGATGACGACGTAGGACTTTCCCGTCTCCGGGAGTACGACGGCCGACAGCGCCGCCGCCGCGACGAAGGCGACGTTGAAGATCACGTCGTACAGGGAGAAGACCCGACCACGGAACGCGTCGTCCACCGAGGCCTGCACCAGCGTGTCGACGCAGATCTTCACGCCCTGGGCGGCCACGCCGAGGAAGTACGACGAGATCAGCAGCGCCGTCTCGGTGAAGAGCACTCCGGGGACGAGCTGGGTGAAGGCCGCTGTGCCGAGCAGGACCAGGATCCACGCCCTCAGGGTGATCCGGTCCGTGGCGAACGGCGTGATGAACGCCGCCGTGACGAACCCGGCGCCGCTCACCACGACCGCGAGGGCGAGCCCGTTGAAGGCGGCATCGGCCTGCTGCGGGCTGTAGAAGTAGTTGCGGTACAGCAGGATCAGCATCACCGACGACATGCCGAAGAAGAACCGCTGCGCGCCGATGGCGCCGAGGGCGTCCGCCGCGGGCCTGCGGTGCGCGAGGTGGACCAGCCCGCCGACCAGGCCGCGGGCGACGTGGCGCACCGCCTCGCGGACCGCGGGTCTCGTCGGGTCGAAGGCGGGGCCGAGGAGCGGACGCGGGATCCGCAGGGCGAGCAGCGCCGCGAGGCCGTAGAGCACCGCGGCGGTGAGGAGTACCGCCACGTCGGTGTTGACGTCGTCGAACCGATCGAGGACGAGCCGGTCCGCCGAGCCGAGTGCGAACCCCGCGAGAGCCGCCAGCGTCCCCGACGTGGGGGTCACCGCGTTGGCCATGATCAGGTCGGGCGGGTCCACCACGTGGGGCAGCGAGGCGGAAAGGCCGGCCAGGAGGAACCGGTTGACCGACAGGGCGGCCAGCATCAGGCCGTAGAGCGGGGGTCCCGAGAGCTCCGTCGCCGCTCCGAGGGCGATCAGGGCGACCAGCAGCACGCGGACGGCATTGGACCAGGCCAGCACCTGGCGTCGCGACCACCGGTCGAGGAAGACGCCGACGAACGGCCCCAGCACGCTGAACGGCAGCAGCACCACCGCGAGCGTGCCCGCGATGGCCGCGGGCGAGGGCTGCCGCTCGGGGCTGAAGATCACGTACGACGCCAGGGCGACCTGGAAGACCCCGTCGGCGAACTGGCTGGCGAGCCGGACCGCGAAGAGCCGGCGGAACCACCTCCCCTTCAGCAGGTGGACCAGATGCCGCCACGTCGTCACGCCGGGTGGCTCCTTCCACAGCTGAACGGCAACGAGGGCCCAGGTTATCCCCGGGCCCTCGTTCCTAGTGCGAGAGTCTCGCCGTCGCCGCAGCGACGTCTCAGCGCTCGACCTCGCCGCGGATGAACGCCTCCACACTGGCGCGCCCCTCGTCGTCCGGGCGCTGGACCGGCGGGGACTTCATGAGGTACGACGACGCGGAGAGGAGCGCGCCGCCGATGCCGCGGTCCTTGGCGATCTTCGCCGCGCGGATCGCGTCGATGATGATGCCCGCGCTGTTGGGGGAGTCCCACACCTCGAGCTTGTACTCGAGGTTCAGCGGGACGTCGCCGAAGGCGCGACCCTCGAGGCGGACGTAGGCCCACTTGCGGTCGTCGAGCCACTGGACGTAGTCCGAGGGGCCGATGTGCACGTTGCGGGAGCCGAGGTCGTGACCGATGTTCGAGGTCACGGCCTGCGTCTTGGAGATCTTCTTGGACTCCAGGCGCTCGCGCTCGAGCATGTTCTTGAAGTCCATGTTGCCGCCGACGTTGAGCTGGTAGGTCCGGTCCAGCACCACGCCGCGGTCCTCGAACAGCTTCGCCATCACGCGGTGGGTGATGGTCGCGCCGACCTGGGACTTGATGTCGTCACCGACGATCGGGATGCCCGCGTCCTCGAACTTGCTCGCCCACTTCGGGTCGGAGGCGATGAAGACGGGGAGGGCGTTGACGAAGGCCACCCCGGCGTCGATCGCGCACTGGGCGTAGAACTTCGCCGCCTCCTCCGAGCCGACCGGGAGGTAGCAGACCAGGACGTCTGCCTGCGCGTCCTTGAGGACGGCCACCACATCGACCGGCTCGGCGTCCGACTCGTCGATGGTCTCGCGGTAGTAGCGGCCGAGCCCGTCGAGCGTCGGGCCGCGCTGCACGGTCACACCGGTCGGCGGGACGTCGGTGATCTTGATCGTGTTGTTCTCGGAGTTGTTGATGGCGTCGGAGAGGTCGAAGCCGACCTTCTTCGCGTCGACGTCGAAAGCCGCGACGAACTCGACGTCGGAGACGTGGTACTCCCCGAACTTCACGTGCATGAGGCCCGGTACGGAGCCCGCGGGGTCGGCGCCCCTGTAGTACTCAACACCTTGGATCAGGGAGGTGGCGCAGTTGCCCACACCCACGACTGCTACTCGTACCGAACCCATCGGGCTCTCCTCACTACCTATGCGTTTTCTGTCGGATGGTTGTCCAGCGGTTTCTTCTTCTGTCCTGCGGTGCGCTCGGCGGCGATGAGCTCCGAGAGCCAGCGAACCTCCCGCTCCACCGACTCCACCCCGTGGCGCTGGAGCTCCATGGCGTAGCGGTCCATCTGCTTCTGCGTGCGCTCGAGCTGCTTCTGCACGCGCTCGAGGCGTTCCTCGAGGCGACTGCGACGCCCCTCGAGGATGCGCAGCCGGATCTCCATGTCGGTGCGGCTGAAGAACGCGAACCGCACGTCGAAGTTGTCGTCCTCCCACGCCGAAGGGCCGGCCTGGCCCATCAGCTCGGTGAACCGCCTGTCACCGGCGTCGGTGAGCTCGTAGACGATGCGCTGCCTCCGGCTCACCCCGACCGACCCGCTGCCCGGCGTACCGGAGCCGGCGGCGGCTGCGTCCTGCTCCGCGATCCATCCGGTCTTGAGCATCCGCTTGAGAGCGGGATACAGGGAGCCGTAGGACAGGACGCGGCCCCATCCGAGGACGGCGTTCAGCTGCTTGCGCAGCTCGTAGCCGTGCATGGGCGACTCATGCAGCAGTCCGAGGACCGCAAGCTCGAGGGTGTCGCCGCGTCGTGCCACGTGTTTCGCCTTCTCCCGACCGGGGAACGATTAATAACAGAGCAACCTATCGTAGCGATATATCGAGGCATCGTCATCCGGCGTACAACGTGGCCGAGCGGTCTGGACCCCCGTGACGCACGTCTCACCCTTTTCGCACCCTTGTGTACGCACCCGTACCCTGCTCTACAGATGTTTTTCCCCGACCCCTGCCCGGAGACGAACTCTTGAGTGCACAGCGAAAGGCGACGCCCACCGGAGGGCGTCGTGGTCCCGCTCCCCGGAGCGGGGTCAAGAGCAGACGCAAGAGCCTGCCCCGTCGCATCATGAACTGGCTCCTGATCGCCGGCTTCGCCGGGCTCGTGGTCGGTGCGCTCGGCTTCGCCTACGTCTACGCGGCCACGGACATTCCCGACCCCAACGAGGACTTCGAGGCGCAGACCTCCTTCGTCTACTACGCCAACGGCAAGACCGAGCTGGGCCGGTTCGCCACCCAGAACCGCCAGAGCATCCCCCTCGCCGAGGTGCCCCAGCACGTCCAGGACGCCGTGGTCGCCGCCGAGGACCGCACCTTCTGGGAGAACCGCGGCATCGACCCGAAGGGCATCCTCCGGGCTGCCTTCAGCAACGCGTCCGGTGGCTCCACCCAGGGTGCCTCCACGATCACCCAGCAGTACGTCAAGGTGTTCTACCTCTCCCAGGAGCGCACCTACTCCCGGAAGATCAAGGAGGCCTTCCTCTCGCTGAAGATCCACAACCAGCGGTCGAAGAAGGAGATCCTCCAGGGCTACCTGAACACCATCTACTTCGGCCGGGGCGCCTACGGCATCCAGGCCGCGGCCCAGGCGTACTTCAACGAGGACGCCAAGGACCTGACCGTGAAGCAGGGCGCGGTGCTCGCCTCGGTGCTGAACGCACCCGGGTACTTCGACCCCGCCGAGGGCGCGGACGCGAAGGAGCGGCTCTTCCAGCGTTACCAGTACGTCCTCAAGGGCATGGCGTCCATGGGCACCCTGGACCGGTCCGTGGCCGAGCGTTCGGCGCTGCGGCTGCCGAAGTTCCCCAAGATCAAGGTGCAGGACAGCCTCGGCGGGCCGAAGGGCTTCCTGCTGTCCCTGGTCAAGTCGAAGCTCCGAGAGCTCGCCGAGAGCGGCCAGGGCAACTTCACCGACAGCGACATCGAGGGCGGCGGCCTGCGGGTCGTGACGACCTTCTCCCCGAAGATGCAGCGCGCGGCCGTGCAGGCGGTCAAGCAGGAGCGTCCGAGGGAGAACGCGAAGGGCGTCAACATCGGGCTCGCCGCGGTCGAGCCCGGCAGTGGCGCGCTCAAGGCGATGTACGGCGGCCCCGACTACGTCAAGAACCAGCGCAACTGGGCGCTCACCGGACGCCAGCCAGGCTCGACCTTCAAGCCGTTCGCCCTCGCGGCCGGACTGATGAACGGGTTCAGCCTCTTCGACAACTTCGAGGGCAACGTCTACAAGTTCCCCGACGGCCGGGAGGTCCACAACGAGGGCGACGAGAAGTTCGGCCCGGTCAACCTGCTCAAGGCGACCGAGAAGTCGATCAACACCGCCTACGTCGACCTGACCTCCAGCATCCCGAACGGCCCCCAGGAGGTCATCGACGCCGCTGTCCGGGCCGGCATCCCGCGCAACGCACCGGGGCTCAAGCCGGACCCGACCATCACGCTGGGCACGGCCGACATCAGGCCGGTCGACCTCGCGGCGGCGTACGCCACCTTCGCCAACGAAGGCGTTCGCAACGACTGGTTCGTGATCCAGAAGGTGTCCGACCCCAACGGCGACGTGCTGTTCCGTCACAAGACCGAGGACAAGCGCGCCTTCCCGGAGGACGTGAACTCCAACGTGGTCTACGCCCAGCAGCAGGTGGTCAAGACCGGCACCGGTACCGCTGCCCAGGAGCTCGGGTGCCCGGCCGCCGGCAAGACCGGCACGGCCAACCTGCGCCCCAACGCACCCGGCGTCACCTCCGCCTGGTTCTCCGGCTACACCCCGAAGCTCTCCGCGTCGGTGATGTACGTCAAGGGCGCGGGCGGCACCGAGAACCTCGACGGGGTCGGCGGCCTCACCGACTTCTTCGGTGGCGCCTACCCCGCCCAGACCTGGACGACGTTCATGGAGAAGGCGCTCGCGGGCCAGGAGTGCCAGACCTTCCCGAAGGTGGACTATGTGAACGGGTCGCCGACCCCGACGTTCACCCCGACGCCGTCGCCCACCGAGGAACCGAGCCCCACGGCCACCCCGACGCCCTCGCCGACGAAGACCCAAGGTCCGAAGAACACGCCGCCTCCGTTCGAGAGCCCGAGCCCGAGCGACAGCCAGAGCCCGACCCCGATCCTGCCGCCGCCGGACAGCACCAGCAGCTCTCCGCCGGGCAACGGCAACGGGAACGGCGGTGGTGGTGGCGGCACCGGCTGAGCCCGGCGTGCCCGCACGGCCGTCGCTCGACGACCCCGTCGTCACCGCCGCGAGCGAGGTGATCGGCGGTCCGATCGGCGAGCACGCCGCTCCCCACCCGTGGTGGACCCCGGTGCGGGTGGTGCTGGCGGTGACCGTTCTCGCGTTCGCGCTCGGCATGCTCCAGAAGACGCCCTGCGTCGCCACGAACTGGCAGGACGGCCAGCTGCGCTACGCGGCGATGTGCTACTCGGACGTGCCGTACCTGTACACCGGCCGGGGTCTCGCCGAGCTGCACTGGCCCTTCGGCGACAGCCAGGGCCGCTACGAGGCGATGGAGTACCCGGTCGTCATCGGGTACTTCGCGTACGGCGTCGCGGCGCTGACCCAGGTGCTGGCCGGAGCCCCCGATGTCCAGGCGCGGCGGGCGCTCCCCGCCGACCGGGTCTACAGCGCCCCCGGGGTGGCCGACGAGTCGGGCCTGTACTTCGTCGTCACCGCTGTGCTCCTGGGGGCGGTGCTGCTCGCGGCGTCGTGGTTCATGGCCGGCGCGCAGCGGGGACGGCCCTGGGACGCGATGCTCTTCGCAGCGTCACCGGCGCTGCTGGCGGCCGGGCTGATCAACTGGGACATCCTCGTGGTCGCGATGGTGGCCGGGGCCTTCTGGGCATGGGGTCGTGGCCGGAAGGTGCTCACCGGCGTGCTCATCGGGCTCGGCACGGCCACGAAGCTCTACCCGCTGTTCCTGCTCGGCGCGATCCTGGTCGTCTGCCTGCGCAACCGGCGGATGCGCGACTTCGTGGTCGTGACGGCGTCGGCGGTCGGCGCCTGGCTCGTCGTGAACGCCCCGGTCATGCTGCTCGACTTCGAGCGGTGGAAGGTGTTCTGGACCTTCAACGCCGAGCGGGCGCCGGACCTCGGGTCGCTGTGGCTCGTGTGGCAGCAGGCGGGACACGCCGTGAGCACCCAAACCATGAACCTCGTCTCGTGGCTGTTCTTCGGCGCGGTCTGCGGGGCGGTTCTCCTGCTGGGGCTCACCGCTCCACGGACGCCGCGGGTCGCCCAGCTCGGCTTCCTCCTCGTGGCCGGCTTCCTGCTGGTCAACAAGGTGTACTCCCCGCAGTACGTCCTGTGGCTGCTGCCGCTCGCTGTCCTGGCCAGACCCCGGTGGCGGGACCTCCTCGTGTGGCAGGCCGGTGAGCTGCTCTACTTCGCCGCGGTCTGGCTGTACCTCGGCCAGTTCACCGCCTCCAGCGTCTCGGGCGGGCCCGACAAGTTCTACTGGTACGCCATCTTCATCCGCGTCGCGGCCGAGCTCTACCTCGCGGTGATGGTGGTCCGCGACATCTGGCGTCCCTGGCGCGACCCGGTCGCGGACGAGCTGCCGGTGATCCGGCCGCACGGCGCCCATGCTGCCCACGGCGCCCACGGCGCGCATCGGGTCAGCTGACCACCGTGCGGTCGAACGACGTGGTCGTGAACCGCACGCGTACGTCGACCTCCTCGCCCACCTCGGGCACCGGTGCGCCATGGGGGAGGAACAGCATCGAGGCCTGCATGTGAGGAGGCTCCGCGAAGAGGCGTCTCTTGCCACCGACGGTGAACGGAGACTGCACGAAGCCGGCCGCCTCGAGGCCGCCCTTGGCCAGGGACGCGGCCCGGTCGCGGAGACCTCCCGCGGCATGCGGAGCCTCGAGCCCGATGCCGTGGGCCGTGCCGCCCGACACGACGAGGATCGTGCCCGCCTTGGGAGCGCTCCGCCCGCGGTAGCCGAAGACGTCCCCGCGCTCCACCGGGTGCACGTCGAGGACCGCCGCCTTCACCGACAGGGCACCGCGATCGCCGAGCCACAGTCGGGTGCCGATCCGGGGCCGGAACTCGAACTCCGCGTAGGACGTCGCCAGGGAGGCCATCTCGCGGTCGGTGAGGTGGGAGACGAACACCCGCCGCGTCGGCAGCCCCGCGGCGACGATGTCGGTCATCAGCCGGTCTACCTCGGGGAGGTGGCTGCCATGGGCCATCGGCATGTGGAGCGCCGCTCCCTCGAGGTGGACGGCCTCCGTGAGCTTCTCCCCTGCCTCGCGCAGTCCCCTCGCGGAGAAGCCGTGGCGCCGCATCGAGGTCATGCGCTCCAGCACGACCCGAGGCCGGTCGTCGCGCGCGGCGAGGCACTCGAGGTCCTCGAGGCGGCCGACGGTGTGGACCACGCGGGCGTCGTACACCACCCGCTGCTCGAAGGGGCGCCACGGTGTGAGGACCAGGATGTCGCCGTCGAAGCGGGTCCGGACGTCCTCCACCTCGTCGTAGGTCCCGACGGCGACGGTGTCGACCCCGAGCCAGGCGGACTTCCGGGCGAGCCGGCCGTTGCCGAAGCCGTAGCCGTTGCCCTTGATGACGGGGACCAGGGACGGGTGCGCGGCCAGGACGTCGCGCATCTGCGAACGCCAGCGGTCCCCGTCGACGTACAGGCTCAGTGACACAGGTGCCCTCCTCCGCTGCGACTCAGCCGCGACGCTTCATGTAGATGTCGAACGCCTTGTAGAGCAGCGGTTGCAGCGGGAGGTCCCACTCGCCGGCGTACTCCACGGCCTCGCCGCCCGTGCCGACCTTGAACTGGATCAGCCCGACGTGCGGGTCGTCCGCGTCGAGGGTGTCGGTGATGCCGCGCAGGTCGTAGACGTCGGCGCCGCAGGCGAGCGAGTCCTGGATCATCGCCCACTGCGCGGCGTTGGAGCCGCGGACCTCGCGCTTCTCCGTCGACGAGGCGCCGTAGGAGTACCACGTGTGCCCGCCGACCCGGACCCAGATGGTCGCGGCGACGAGGTCGCCTTCGTGACGGGCCAGGTAGAGGCGGATCCGGTCCGGCTCCTCGGCGAGCAGCGCACGGAACATGGTCTGGAAGTACGACAGCGGGCGGGGTGTGAAGTGGTCCCTCTCCGCGGTGTGCCTGTAGAGCTCGTGGAACTCCGGGAGCGCGGTGTCGAGATCCTCCGCGGACACCCGGGTCACGGCGACCCCGGCCTTGGCGGCCTTCTTGATGTTGCGGCGCCAGAGCTGGTTCATGCCCTTGAGGACCTCGTCCTCGGAGCGGCCGGTCAGCGGGACCTGGAAGTTGTACTGCGGCTGGCCGGCAGCGAACCCGCCCTCCACGGACTGGAGCCGCCACCCGAGCTCGCGCAGCTGCGAGACCACCCTGGCTCCGGCCTGCGACCGCTCGAGCGGCGGGATCTCGGTCAGGCGCTTCACGTTCTCGTCGGCGACGCCCTTCTTCACGTCGTCGGCCGACCAGCGGCGGGTGAGGACCGGTGGTCCCATGCGCACCCCGAACGCGCCCTTCTCCGACAGGTGCAGCGTCATGGGGGCCAGCCACCGGTCCAGGTCACCGTTGTCCCAGTCGATGACCGGTCCCTCGGGGATGTAGGCGAGGTAGCGCTTGACCTTGGGCAGCTGTCGGTAGAGGACGAGCGCGACCCCGACGAGCTCATCGGTGGGGTCGAACCAGCCCAGGGACTCGGCACGCCACTCGCTCTTCACCTCCGCCCAGGCAGGCGTCTGGAGAAAGCTCGCGGACCGCTGCTTCCGGATGAAGTCCAGATGCTCGGCGGACGGGATGGTCCGGACGGTGAGGGCAGGGGAAGTCACCCGCCCGAGCCTAATGGGTGGCCGGGGAGCGACCGCCGGGCGCTCAGAGCCGCTCGCGCAGCCAGTCGAAGTCCGCCCGGTGCTCCTCCGGGCCGCCGGGTGTCTCGATGACCACGGGAGCGCCCGCCTCGCGGACCACGCCGGCCAGCTCGTCCGGCTCGATCTGGCCCTGGCCGAAGTTCGCGTGCCGGTCCGCCCCGGAGTCGAAGGCGTCGCGGCTGTCGTTGGCGTGGACCAGGTCGATGCGACCGGTGATCGCCCGGACCTTCTCGACCACGGTGGTGAGGTCGTTGCCTCCCGCGTGCGCGTGGCAGGTGTCGAGGCAGAAGCCGACCCGGTCACCGCCCTCGGCGCCGGAGATGGCGTCCCACACGCGCCCGATCCGGTCCAGGTAGCGCGTCATCGCGTTCGTGCCACCTGCGGTGTTCTCGATGAGCAGCGGGATCTTGACGTCGGTGGACTCGACGGCCTTGCGCCAGTTGTCGAAGCCCTTCTCGGGGTCGTCGTCCTTGTTGACGTGTCCACCGTGGACGATGAGCCCCTTGGCCCCGATGGAGGCGGCGGCGTCCATGTGCTGCTGGAGCAGCTTGCGGCTGGGGATCCTGATGCGGTTGTTCGTCGTGGCGACGTTGATGATGTAGGGGGCGTGGACGTAGAGGTCGATGCCGTGCTCCTCCGCCGCCGCCCGAAGCGCCTCCGGCCCCCCGGCGTACCGGAACTCGGGGCCCTTGTAGCCCTGCGGGTCGCCGAGGAAGAACTGGCTCAGCGAGGCTCCCCGCGCCAGGGCCTCGCCGACCGGGTCCACCTGGCCGACGTGTGCGCCGATGTGGAGGGTGGCTGCCGTCGTAGGGGCGTGGCTGCTGTTCTCGTCGGGCATGCGGCCAGCCTATTCGGCCCCGCCGACACGCCTCCGCCGGCCTGTGGAGGAGGATTTCTCCGGGCGTGAGCGCGCTGATACCCTGTGACGTCGGTCGGCTCGACCCCAGGACATGAGTGGGTGTCGGGCCGTCGGTACGTCGCCGCCGTCGTGACCCGAGTGGGTCGTCCGGCCGGGGCGACGGGACGCAAGCCCTCCTGCCACGGAGATGCCGTGGCCGCCCGAGTCCGAAGGAGGTGGAGACCGCTTTGCGTGCCTATGAAGTGATGGTCATCCTCGACCCCGACCTCGAAGAGCGCACCGTTGCGCCTTCGCTGGAGCAGTACCTCAACAACGTCGTCCGCAAGGACGGCGGCACGGTCGAGAAGCTCGACGTCTGGGGACGTCGTCGTCTGGCCTACGAGATCAACAAGAACGCCGAAGGCATCTACGCCGTCATCGATCTGCAGGCCGAGCCGGCCACGGTGAAGGAGCTCGACCGTCAGCTGTCGCTGAATGAGTCGGTGCTTCGCACTAAGGTCATTCGTCCCGACGTTCGCTGACCCGAACAAGTCGTCCCGGTCCTCCCGGTCCGGGTCGTCTGGATCAGAACATCGCGTCACCCGACCGATTCCCCCGGTCACTCTCGTCGGACCACAACGACAGATCTCGAGACTGGAGGCCTGACATGGCAGGCGAAACACCCATCACCGTCGTCGGCAACCTGACCGCCGACCCGGAGCTGCGCTTCACCCCGTCGGGTGCGGCCGTCGCGAACTTCACCGTCGCGTCGACTCCTCGCACCTTCGACAGGCAGAACAACGAGTGGAAGGACGGCGAGGCCCTCTTCCTC
This sequence comes from Nocardioidaceae bacterium, assembly GCA_036375975.1. Lineage (GTDB taxonomy): Bacteria > Actinomycetota > Actinomycetes > Propionibacteriales > Nocardioidaceae > Nocardioides_C. The sequence continues at coordinate 11,725 of DASVBF010000306.1, forward strand.
AACTGCTCGGTGTGGCGACAGGCGGCGGAGAACGCCGCGGAGTCGCTCCAGCGCGGCATGCGGGTGATCGTCCAGGGCCGGCTGAAGGCCCGCTCCTACGAGACCCGCGAGGGTGAGAAGCGCACCGTCTTCGAGATCGACGTCGACGAGGTCGGTCCGAGCCTGAAGTACGCCACGGCCAAGGTCACCAAGACCACCCGTCAGGGCGGCCAGGGCTCCGGCGGCTTCGGGGGCGACGACCCGTGGGCCTCGGGTGGTTCGCAGGGCGGCGGTCAGCAGGGCGGCTTCGCTGCCTCGCAGGGCGGCGGTCAGCAGGGCGGCGGCTGGGGCGGCCAGCAGGGCGGCGGCGCGGGTGCCAACGACCCGTGGGCGACCCCCGGCGTGGGCGGCTCCACCGAGGAGCCCCCGTTCTGATCTGAGCTCCGCCGGTGACCTCAGACGCACCGGCGGGCGAAAAGTCCACCAACTGACCATTCCGGCGAGAGCCGGGCTCTTTGAAAGGGAGCACCACAATGGCCAAGCCAGTACTCCGCAAGCCCAAGAAGAAGGTTTGCCAGTTCTGCAAGGAGAAGGTGTCCTACGTCGACTACAAGGACACCACCCTGCTTCGCAAGTTCATCTCCGACCGCGGCAAGATCCGCGCCCGTCGGGTGACCGGCAACTGCGTCCAGCACCAGCGCGACGTGGCGACCGCGGTCAAGAACGCCCGCGAGGTGGCTCTCCTTCCCTACACGTCCACGGCTCGCTGAGAGGGGTTTGCACGATGAAGCTCATCCTGACTCAGGAAGTCGACGGTCTCGGTTCGCCGGGTGACGTCGTGGAGGTCCGTGACGGCTACGGCCGCAACTATCTCGTGCCGCGCGGCTTCGGGATCCGCTGGACCCGCGGCGGTGAGAAGCAGATCGAGTCGATCAAGGCCGCTCGTGCGAGCCGCCAGGTCCGCGACCTCGAGCACGCCAAGCAGATCAAGGGCAAGCTCGAGTCACAGCCCGTCAACCTGTCCGTCCGTGCCGGCGAGGGCGGCCGGCTGTTCGGCGCCGTGACGGTCTCCGACATCGCCGAGGCGATCTCGCGGACCATCGGCGAGGACACGGTGGACAAGCGCAAGATCCTCGTCGGGAACCCGATCAAGTCGCTGGGTGTCCACCAGGTCACCGTGAAGGTTCACGACGAGGTCGACGCCGTGGTCAACCTCAACGTCATTCCGGCCTGACCCCAGGCTCCCACCTCGGCATCAGACGAAGCGGCCGCTCCATCGGGGCGGCCGCTTTCGTCGTCGGGGCGGGTCGGCGGGCCACGTGGTGGGTCAGGGCTGCGGCTCGGCCTCGGGCGGCCGCGGGCGGATGTTGACCCGTGGCCCGTGGATGTCGGTCGAGGCCCGGAACAGCAGGTAGACGAAGTACACGTTGGCGGCCACCGTCAACACGGACAGGGGGACGAGCAGGGCGTCGACCCCTCCGCCGTACAACAGGACCGGTCCGGCCGCGGCCACGACGAACACCCACCGCAGGGCGCGGAACCTGCGACCGAGCCGCTCCTCCGCCAGAGCCGCCACGGCGCCGCAGAGCGCGAACGAGAAAGCGAGCTGGGGCAGGCTCAGCAGCCAGCCGGTGCTCTCGTGGAGATCGTCGAGAAGGCTTGGACGGATGGTTGCCACCGAGGCCACCCCGGACACCAGCGCGAGCGGCAGGAGCGTCCTCGTCGAGATCCGGGGGCGCAGCTCGACCAGCCCCATCACGACGAGGACCCAGCCCAGGACGTCGGGGACGGCGTCGTACCCCGCGACCATCGCGTCGACGAGCGTGATCACCAGTCCCATGGCGACCTTCTGCAGCGGGGTCATGAGACGGTGCGGAAGCGCGCGGGCATGAGGGAACTGTAGGCGAGACTCAGTGGGCCGATGCTCCGGTGGTCATCCAGCGAGTACCCCTGGCCCGGTGGACGAGTACGACGGCCCGGCTGCCCATGAAGGTCACTCCGAAGACCACCCACAGCCACATCAGCCCGGGCGAGGCGCTGTCCAGGACCGTCGACACGAGCAGCGCGGCGGGAGCGAAGACGGCGAGCACCACAAGGCCTCCCCAGGCGAGGTACCGGCCGTCCCCCGCGCCGATCAGGACCCCGTCGAGGACGAACACCAGGCCGGCCACCGGCTGGAAGACCGCAGCGACGAGCAGGACCGGCCACAGCGTGTCGCGGACCGCGCTGTCGGCGGTGAACAGGGGCGCCAGGAGAGGCGCCGTGACCCCGAGGCCGAGGGCTGTCACCACGCCCGAGAGCAGCCCCCACTGGATCATCCGCCGGGTGACGGCGCGGGTGGTCGCCACGTCTCCCGCCCCGAGGTAGCGTCCGGTGATCGCCTGTGCAGCGATGGCGATCGCGTCGAGCGCGAACGCCAGGAAGGTCCAGATCGTCGTCGCGAGCTGGTGCGTCGCCATCGCCGTGGCTCCGAGACCGGCAGCGGCGTACGTCATGACCAGGAGCGATGCCCGCAAGGTCACCGTGCGCACGACGAGGGGGGCGCCTGCATGGGCCGCCCGGCCGACCCCGGGAAGGTCCGGCCTCAGGGGCGCCGCCTCCCGCAGGGCGGCACGGACGACGACGGCGACGAGTACGCCGGCCATGGCGAGCTGGGCGAGGTCCGTGCCGATCGCCGACCCCGCGATCCCGAGGTCGAGGCCGTAGACGAGCACGACGTTCAGGAGGACGTTGAGGAGGTTGCCGCCCACGGCGGCGTACAACGGGGTCCGGGTGTCCTGCAGGCCGCGCAGGATGCCGGTCGTGGCCAGGGCGACGAGCAGCGGGGTGACGCCGAGCCACGCCCAGCCGAGGTAGGTCGTCGCCTGCTCGGCAACCTCCGGACCCGCGTCGAAGAGACCGACCAGCGGGCCGGTGAGGCCCAGGCCGACGACCGTCGTCACCAGGCCGATGAGCACCGCGAGCCAGATGCCGTCGATGCCCTGGGCGAGGGCGCCGCGGGTGTCGCCGGCCCCGACCCGTCTCGCGACCGACGCGGTCGTCCCATAGGCCAGGAAGATGCACAGGCCGACGGCGGTCTGGATCACTGCTCCAGCGATCCCGAGACCGGCGAGCTCGGGAGTGCCGAGGTGACCCACGATGGAGGCGTCTGCGAGGAGGAAGAGCGGCTCGGCGACGAGCGCGAGGAAGGCCGGTCCCGCGAGCCGGAGGATCTCCCGGTCGTGGGCGCGTGCGTCCACAGCGGGCGGACGTCTGGGGAGAGCCACGAATCGAGGGTACCTGCAGGTAGGGACCAACTGGCGTTCTGTTCGTTACAGGACTATCCCCACATGGCTGTGTGTAACTAGTCATTGCCTGGGGAAATCGTCCAAAGCGTCCAAAAGTCGACAACGACGCAGAACGGTCTTCAGGTGACATCTGGGTGAACCAAGAACTCCAGGAACTTTCTTGTGCCCACAGGCAGTGGAGTACGTTTCCGCAGGTCAGAGCATGTTTCCCGGCAGTTCGGCGCTGCCTGTCCACAGCATGTTGAACAGTCTGTGCACAAGATCCTCGGCGAGTTCCACACGTATCCCGCCGTTATCCCCAGGCCCTGTGGACGAGCGGCTGTCATGACGGGGCCGGAGGCACCTACTCTGTTCCGGCGCGAGCGTGTGACCGGGCGCGCCGTCCCCAACCCGCCGGGGCGGTATGTCGGGTTTTCGGGGGTGCTCTCTCGTACGGTCGCGGATGTGGGTCGAGCTTGGGCGGCGCGTGCGAGGAGAGGTCAGCGGTGAGCATTGCGGAGTTCCCGAGTGGTCCCGGGACGACCCTCGACGGTGGCTGGACGATCTCGGACCCGGGCGGTGAGTACTCCGGGGGCGGGGGCCGCGACCGGACGCCGCCCCAGGACAACGACGCGGAGCAGAGCGTCCTCGGGTCGATGCTCCTGTCGAAGGACGCGATCGCCGATGTGATCGAGGTGGTCCGCGGCACGGACTTCTACCGCCCGGCCCACGAGGCGATCTACGACGTGATCGTCGACCTCTACGGCCGGGGTGAGCCCGCCGACCCCGTGACGGTCGTCGCCGAGCTCCAGCGCAGGGGCGAGCTCGGCCGGGTCGGAGGGGCGCCGTACCTCCACACGCTCTCGGCCAACGTCCCGATCGCCGCGAACGCCGGCTACTACGCCGAGATCGTCCGGGAGAAGGCGATCCTCCGCCGCCTCGTGGACGCGGGCACGCGCATCGCGCAGTGGGGCTACTCCGGCGAGGGCGAAGTCGACGACGTCGTCGACCGGGCCCAGGCCGAGGTCTACGCCGTGACCGACAAGCGGTCCTCCGAGGACTACGCGCCGCTCAGCGAGATCATGGAGTCGACGCTCGACGAGATCGAGGCGATCTCGAACCGCGACGGCCAGATGGTGGGTGTGCCCACCGGGTTCGCGGACCTCGACGAGCTGACCAACGGCCTCCACGGTGGCCAGATGATCATCGTCGCGGCCCGCCCCGCCATGGGGAAGGCCCTCGCGCTCGACACCCCGCTGCCCACACCCACCGGCTGGACCACGATGGGGGAGGTCCAGGTCGGTGACGAGCTGTACGACGCGCAGGGCCGGCCGACCCGAGTCGTCGCGGCCACCGAGGTCATGGAGGGTCGCCCCTGCTATGAGGTGGAGTTCTCCGACGGGTCGGTCGTCGTCGCCGACGCGGAGCACCAGTGGCTCACCGAGACGAGAGCCGGCCGGAGGTCCGCCGCAGCTGCGAAGAACCGCTGGGACCCGGCGGGCGACCAGGGCTCGTCCACCTCGACGGTGACGACGGAGGCGATCGCCGCGACCTTGCGGGTGGGGAAGGACAGCAGGGCCAACCACGCGGTGCTCAACGCTCGGCCCCTGCAGGGAGGTGACTCCTTCCTGTGGGTTCCGCCCTACGTCCTTGGGGCATGGCTCGGTGACGGACACGCCACGTCGAACCGGATCACCTGCGAGACCGACGAGATTCCGATGTACATAGAGTCGTACGGCCTGACGGTCGAGGCTCGCGGCAACATGCTCTACTCGATCAAGCTGCCGACGTACCCGCTGACGGAACGCAGTTGCGAGGTCTGCGGAAGCCGGTTCCAGCCGGCTAACGCAAACGTCCACACATGTGGGCGGAGTTGCGGTGGCAAGAACAAGGTCGGGCGGCCGACGCTTCCTTGCCCCGACTGCAAAGAGAGTTACTCCGGCGGCGCCCTCTGCGCTGCCTGCAGAGCGGACCATGGAACATTCACCGCGCTGCTTCGCAAGGTCGGCGTCCTCGGGAACAAGCACATCCCCGTTTCCTACCTCCGCGGCCCAGAGGCCGCTCGGCGGGAGCTGTTGGCCGGCCTCATGGACACGGACGGCACGATTGTCCAGGGCGGGTCATTGCAGTTCGCGGTGACCTCCGAGCGGCTCGCGCGCGATGTCTACGAGCTCATTGTCAGCCTGGGCTACAAGTGCACCTGGCGCGAGAAGAAGGTGAGGGGTCGGAACGAACGGTCGTCGATCTGCTACATCCTCACTTTCTCGACGACGGACGATGTCTTCCGACTGCACCGGAAACAGCTGCTGCACAAGGAGCACCGTCCCCACTCGACCGCGAGGATCGGCCGCCGCTACATCGTTGACGTCCGCCCGGTGCGGAGTGTGCCGGTCCGCTGTGTGCAGGTGGACAACCCAGAGCGCCTGTACTTGGCGGGACGTTCGATGGTCCCGACGCACAACTCTACTCTTGCGCTGGACTTCTGCCGGTCGGCCTCGATCCACCACAACATGGCCAGCGTCATCTTCTCCCTCGAGATGACGCGCAACGAGATCACCATGCGCCTGTTGTCGGCCGAGGCCAAGATCCCGCTGAACCACATGCGCAACGGCAACATGAACGACGAGGACTGGGCGAAGCTCGCGCGCAAGATGGGCGAGGTGTCGTCCGCGCCGTTCTTCATCGACGACTCGCCGAACATGACGATGATGGAGATCCGGGCCAAGGCGCGGCGGCTGAAGCAGCGTCACGACCTGCGCCTGATCGTCATCGACTACCTGCAGCTCATGAGCTCGGGGAAGAAGGTCGAGTCCCGTCAGCTCGAGGTCTCGGAGTTCTCGCGGCAGATCAAGCTGCTGGCCAAGGAGCTCGATGTCCCGATCATCGCCTTGTCGCAGCTTAACCGTGGTCCCGAGCAGCGTTCGGACAAGCGTCCCATGATGAGCGACCTTCGCGAATCGGGATCGATCGAGCAAGATGCCGACGTCGTTGTCCTGCTGCACCGCGAAGACGCCTACGAAAAGGAGTCGACGCGACCCGGGGAGGCCGACCTGATCGTCGCGAAGCACCGCAATGGCCCGACCCGCGACGTCGTGGTCGCTTTCCAGGGCCACTACTCCCGCTTCGTCGACATGGCGCACGGCTGAGCGCATCCGTTGCGCCTCGGCTTCGGCCCG
>DASVBF010000380.1:0-6263 GCA_036375975.1 Nocardioidaceae bacterium
GCTTTCGCCGGGACCACCCCTCCTCATGGTGCGGGCAGGACCTGGGTCCTCATTCGCGCGGGCGCGTCGTGACGACCTCGACCTCCACGGTGGTGGCGGAGGGCTTCACGGTGTCCGTGCCGAGGTACTTCACCGTGAGCGTCTTCCGGCCCGCGCTGTCGAACGGCGGCAGCTGGACGCGTGCCTCACCGTCGGCAACCTCGCCGGCGCCGAGCCGCTTGGTGCCTTCGTACACCTCGACCGTGCCGCCGGTCGCCGGCGCGTCGCCGACCGTGACGGTGGCGAGGACGACCGCCTTGGTCCGCTTCACGACGACGGTGCCCTGAGCCACCTTGGCCGACGTGCTGGACGCGAGCCGCGGGTCCGCGACCGTCACGGTCACCGGAACCGAGGAGCCCGTGGTCACGCCCGTGACCGTCAGGACGGCCTTGCCGTCGGGGGTACCGGCCGGGAGCGCCACCTTCACGTCCGCGGTGCCGTACTCGTCGTACACCGCCGATCCGATGGTGTTGTCGACCGGGAAGGTCCCCAGCACGTCGTTCCCGAGCGAGACCTGCACCTCCGCGTCCTTCGTGTCGGCTGCCGTGGAGAACGCCAGCGACGAGAGCTTGAAAGCGACCTCGTCACCCGGGGCGTACTCAGCCGGAGCGCCGGACGGGAACGAGACGCCTACCGCCTGCTGGTGGTAGTCGACCGTGAGCGGCGTCGCGTCGGCGAACGTGGCCATGTAGTCGACCATGGCCTGAAGGTCCACCTTGCCGGTGTCCCGCTTGTCAGTGCCGTCCCTGAACGCGGTGAAGTTGTCCCCACCGGCGGCCAGGAACGAGTTGGCGGTGACCGAGTACGTGGCCGACGAGTCGACCGGGTCGCCGTTCAGCCACATCCCCGTGATCCGCGAGCCCGCCGGGGCTGCCGGGTCGTAGGTGTAGCTGAAGCCCTTCGACATTCCCAGCTTCAGGAACGGCCGCGAGGCACCGGCGGGCTGCCACTGCTGCTCCAGGACGCTCTTGATCCGAGCACCCGTGAGGCGCATGTTGACCAGCGTGTTCGCGAACGGTTGGACCTCGGCCGCCTGCTTGTAGCTCACCGGCCTCGGGTACGTCGTGCCCGTGCCCACCAGGTCCTGACGGAGACCGCCCGGGTTCATGAAGGCGATCTGAGCCGATCCTGAGGTGGTCGACTCGGTGGCCCACCGCTGCACCTCGGCGACCAGGTTGCCGGCGGTCGACTCCCCGCCGCGGTTCTCGACCAGGATCGGGTTGCCGTTCGCGTCCTTGCCGTTCACCTTGGCGCGGTTGAACGGGCCGGCGATGTCGCCGATCCGCTTCGCCCCGAGCACGCTGGCGTCGGCCACCGCCGCATCGACGATCGACTTGGTCGCGGCGTCGACCGGGTAGTTCGCGGTCTGACCGGTCTTGAGCGCCAGGATCTTCTGGGTCTGCGCCACCACGTCACCGGTGTCGGAGTCGACGGTGAACACCAGCTGGTTGAGGTTCGTGCCGTACTGCCCTGCCGACACCACGGGCCGCTCCGTGACAGCTCGGCCCTCGTCGGTCCAGGCCTTGACCGGAACTGCGTGGTTGTAAGCCAGGTGGGTGTGACCGGAGACGATGGCGTCGACGTCCTCGTCGACACCGTCCACGATCCTGCCGAAGTCGGAGGTCGGGTCGACCGCCGAGTCGTAGGCGGTCGTCGCAGCACCCTCGTGCACCAGCAGGACGACGACGTCCACGCCGGCTGCCTTGAGCGCGTCCGCCTCACGGTTGGTTGCGGTCACGATGTCCTCGACCTCGACACCCCGGATGCCGTCGGGCGACACCAGCTCGTTCAGGTGCTCGGTGACTGCGCCGATGAAGCCGACCTCGACGTCACCGAAGTCCTTCACGTACGTCGGGTCGAGCAGCTCCGACTCGGGAGCTCCCGGCTTGTGCACGTTGGCGGCGATGTACTTCCACTGGGCACCGCCGTAGGGGTTCGTCTCGGCGTCGTAGGGCGCCATCACCCGGTTCACCAGGTCGTCGTACCCCTGGTCGAACTCGTGGTTGCCCACCGAGGAGACCTCGAGGCCGGCCGAGTTGAGCGCGTCGATCGTCGGCTTGTCGTGAGCGATGAACGACTCGAAGGTGGAGGCACCGATCAGGTCACCGGCGGCTGCGAACACCGTGTCGGGGTTCTCGCCGCGCAGCTGCTTCACGGCACCCGCCAGGACCGCGGCGCCCGCCTCGGCTCCCGACGGGTTGTTGGCGATCCGGCCGTGGAAGTCGTTGGTGGCCAGCACCTGGATCTTCTTGAGCCCGATCTGCGAGGCGTTGATCCCGACGATCTCGGGGTCGTGGTCGGAGGCCCGGTACTGGTCAGGCGCGTAGAGGTCCGTCGCGTTGTTGTTGTAGCGGCTGTACTCGAAGCCCACCGACTCCGGCGAGTTGATGTTCCAGATGTCGGCGCCGTTCACCAGGGCGAACGCCGCGTCGTTGGCCAGCACGTGGTCCAGCGACCCGGAGAGACCGGAGAAGCTGTAGGTCTCCTCGCCCTTCGTGTCCGACTCCACCGCGGTGTAGCCGTCGCCGTAGAGGACCTGCATCGGGTCCTCCATCGAGTAGGAGTTGAAGTCACCGGCGAGGAAGACCGCCTTGAGCTTCCGCTCGGTCGCGAAGGAGTCGGCGAAGGCCGACAGCGCCTTGGCCTGGCCGACGCGGTCGGCGTTGGCGAGGCCCTGTCCGGTGCCGTCGTCGGCGCCGGAGCCCTTGGACTTGAAGTGGTTCACGATCACCGCGAACGCCTTCCTGTCCGACGTCCCTGCCTTCTTGAAGGCCTGGGCCAGCGGCTCGCGGGCGTTGTCGAAGTTCTCCTCGTCGATCAGGACCTTGGAGCCACCGACGAGGGCGACCTCGGCCGGCTTGTAGATGAAGGCCGTGCGGATCACGTCCTCCTGCGCCGGAGTCGGCAGGTCTGCAGGCGCGGGCGAAGGCGCGTAGGCCCAGGTTCCGGCGCCTGCCGCGTTGTTCAGGGCATCGACGAGCCTGCCGACCGCGAAGTCCCGGTCCTTGCCGAACTGGACGGAGTTCTCGATCTCCTCGAGGGAGACGATGCTCGCGCCCAGCTTGTTGATCGCCGTGACGATCTTGTCCTGCTGGCGCTGGAGGTTCTCCGCGTTCGCGGCGCCGCGCGGCCCGTTCGGGGTGCAGGAGTTGACCGTGATCGGGTTGCCGGCCCGGTCGTTGTAGTACGTGCAGGTCCCGAGACCGCTGTCGACGAACTCCTTGCCCGTGGTCGGGAAGTAGTTCAGGACGTTGAAGGTCGCGATCCGGAGGTCTCCGCCCACCTGGACGGGAGCGTCGGTGCGGGTGTTCGCGAACGTCGCGGTCGAGCTGCCGTCGCCGGTGATCTGGCTGGTCGGCTGGAACTTCCACAGGTTGTTGCGATACTCCAGGACGACCGGGCCGGTGAACGTCACCGGGGCGCCCACGCGGACCGGGTTGCTCCTCGAGAGCCACGGCATCGGCGTGTTCTTGGCGCCGCTCGTGTAGCTCGCGCTCGAACCGTCGTCCAGGGTGATCGCGCGGGCGGCGTTGTCGGCGGTGACGCCGGCGATGTCGCCGGTCTGGGCGTCCTCGACCTCGGTCGGCGCGACGAGTGGGGTGGTTCCCGCAGCCAGACCGATCTCGGCGTAGCTGTTGGTCGTGTAGGTGTTGGTCACCGTGAAGGGTCCGCTCGGAGCGATCAGCTCGCCCTCGTGCGCCTCACGTGCCGCCTCAGTGGCCGGGAGCGCGGTGGCGAGAGGCGTCGGAGCGGTGGCGGACCCGGTCAGAGGTACCACGTCACTCGCGGCGTCCGTCTCGATCTCCGTGGTTCCGTTGAACTCCTTCACGGGACCCGTGACCTCGACGTAGTCGCCGATCTTCACGGCACCGGTGGCCGCGGAGCCGTAGACGAAGATCGCGTCGGAGGCGCCGGGGGTCTCGTCGGCCGCGTCCCCGGTGCCGGGCGTCTGGATGTAGAAGCCGTTGTAGCCACCGGTCGGGTACGCCGCGGTCACGACGCCGCTCGTCGTGGCGATGTCGCCCTCGTGCGGCGAGGACACGGCGTCCGTGCCCTGGATCTCCGCGATCGAGCCCGTGAACTCCTCTGGCGGCGGCTCCACCGCGTTCTCCGGCGTACCGGTGCCGGCGGTGAAATCGGCCGAGTTGACGTCCGTGTCGGCCCCTGTCGCGTTTCGGGCGATGGAGTTCGCCGAGGAAGGCGCTGGAGCCACCGAACCCTCGAAGGTGTTCGACGTGCCGAAGCCGACGAGGTCCGCGATCGACGCATTGGCCGTGACGGAACCGGTCGGAGGGGCGTTCAAGGCAGTCGTCTGGTTGGCCAGGAAGACCGTGCCGGTCGTGCCACTGAGGTTCACGCCGGTGTTCGAGGCATTCGGCGTGGGGATGGCGGCACCGTTGGCCCCCGTGGCTCCGCCGACCAGGTAGTGGCCGTGGGACGGGATCGAGCCGGTCAGCGCGATGACGCCGGACGGGTTGGCAGTGCCGGTAGCGCTGCGGTACTGGACCGACATGCCCGAGAGCGAGATGGCGCTGGTCGTCGGGTTGTAGAGCTCGACGTAGTCGGTGTTGAACGCGGCGCCGGTGTTGCCGCCGGCCCCGTACACCTCACTGATGACGACGTTCGAGCCGTCGGGGGCTGCGAATGCGGCGGAGGGCAGAGCCAGGGGGGTCACGACGAGGCCGAAGCCCGTTGCCGCGATCACCGCCTTCGCGCTCCGTCGCCTGATTGGGCTGGACAAATGGAACTCCCTCGAGACAGGCCCCGTGAGGCCGTGACGGTGCGTCCGGTGACCTCGGGTTCGAGCTACCGGTGTGGTGCGAACGTCCGGGTGCCCCGATGGGAGTCGGCCGGGATATCTCGGGTGCGGGTCCAATCGGGCCGAAGATTCTCCGGGCACTTTAACCGGGCGAATGGTCCTGAACGTGCATAACAGGCAAACCGGCGAAAGAAGTGGCGAAGGTCCCTCCCCGCGGCCCGAATAGGCTGACGACCATGTCTGTTCCTGCTCTCGGCTCGCTGACCGCAGTCCGCGCACTCGATCGCCCCGACCTGCTCGCAGAGCCGGTCGCCGCGGCCCTTCGCTCGTGGCCCCGGGCGGACGACGTTGCCGTCGCGGAGATCGACCCGGACCTCGCCGACACCGCAGCCCTGACCGAGGCCTACGACCTGCCGCTCTCAGCCAGCGCGAACTGCGTGGTCGTGTCCGGTCGTCGCGCCGGTGAGGAGCGGATCGCGGCGTGCGTCGTCCGCGCGGACACCCGTGCGGACGTGAACAACCTGGTGAAGCGCACGCTCGACGTCCGGAAGGCGTCCTTCCTGCCGATGGACCGGGCGGTCGAGGAGACCGGCATGGAGTACGGCGGGATCACGCCGGTCGGCCTGCCCGCGGACTGGCGGGTGCTCGTCGACGCGTCCGTGCCCGACATCGAGGTCGCGATCATCGGCAGCGGGGTCCGCCGCTCCAAGCTCCTCCTGTCCGGCCGCGACCTCGCCGAGCTGCCGGGTGTGGAGGTGCTGGAGGCCCTCGGCATCTGAGCCTCGTCTCCGCGCGGCAACTGGGCCGAGACGACAAGTCTTCGGCTCCGAAACCTGCCGTGCTTGCCCAGTTGCGCCCTGCGGGGTCCCGGGCCGGTCGGTTACGGCCGTGGGGTAACCGACCCCGGGAGGTAGCACCCATGAAGGCAGTCACCTGGCACGGCCGGCGCGACATGCGCGTCGAGGAGGTGCCGGACCCGACCATCAAGGAGGCCGACGACGCGATCATCAAGATCACGTCGACCGGCCTGTGCGGCTCCGACCTGCATCTGTACGAGACCCTCGGGCCGTTCATGACGCCCGGCGACGTCGTGGGCCACGAGCCGATGGGCATCGTGCAGGAGGTCGGCCCCGACGTGACGAACCTGAAGACGGGCGACCGGGTGGTCGTGCCGTTCAACGTCTGCTGCGGCTCCTGCTGGATGTGCGAGCAGCAGCTCTACAGCCAGTGCGAGACCACGCAGAACCACGAGTACGGCACCGGCGCCTCGTTCTTCGGCTACAGCAAGCTCTACGGCCATTCAAGCCCTGACCGGTCTCAGGAAACCTTGCAGGGAAGGGGTTCTGGCCCCCCACGAACTGGAGGAAAAGGGCCGCGCGGTTCGGGACCTTCGACCCAAGCGCGTCGGAGCATGGCCAAGGGAGGGTACGTGCGATAGACAAGTGACAGGCCATCGGCTTGTCGT
>DASVBF010000318.1:0-3519 GCA_036375975.1 Nocardioidaceae bacterium
ACAGGATCTTGGTGTGATCGGCGACCCTGCGGGCCCGCCACGCCGCCAGCGTGCCATCCAGCACCCGGCCCCACAGCCTCGGCAGCCGGTGCCGCAGCTCCAGCGCGTCCCCGACCAGGCACGACGCAGCGAACGTCGACATCCCCAACGCGGCGCCGAGCTCGGCGGGCGCGAACTCCGCGACCTCCGGCGTGCCGGGCCCGGCGAGCCGGAGGAGCCGCTCCATCCCCGGCACCACCACCCGGGCACCCACGCCGTCACCCTGCCCGGACAGGACCGCGTGCAGGTCCGCCCAGTGCGCGGCCAGCCACAACAACTCCGCCTCCGCGGCATCCGCACAGCGCCGCCGCTCGGCCGCCGCCGCCAGCGCCCCGGGCGCGTCCAGCCCCTCCAGATCCTCGAACATGTGTTCGATCCTAAAGCCGACCGCCGACACTCGGGACGAACCGGCCCAGACCTGTGGAAAGCCGTCAAAGACGGCGGGGCAACGCTCAGCGAAGGGCGACCGTCAGCAAGAACGCAGAGTCCTCGTCGGCGTGGACCGAGTGTCGCTGCGGCGGGATCGGCACCATCTGACCCGGCCGAACCCGCCACTCCCGCTCGCCGGCTCGCAGGACGACGTCGCCACGGAGGACCTGGAGGGTGGCGCCGGGTGGCGAGTCGTGCTCGCTCATCTCCACCCCCTCCTTGAGGGCGACCACGACCGCGCGCATGACCGTCCCGGACATCACCGTCTTGGCGGCACGTCCGGCGGAGTGGTTGGGAAGGTCGGCGAGCAGCGCCTCGGCGAGCTCCGCGAGCTCGACCAGATTCGCCGTCTCGTGGGACTCGTGCCCGTGCGGCCGTCCGCCGTGCTGTTCGTGACCGTGCTCCACCATGTCGTTGTCGGGCGTCACCGCACCCGCTCCCATCCTCGTCGGGGTGAATGGCTGCCCAGCTGCGCGTCGTCGCGGCTGCGGTAGACGATGTAGGGCCGCGTCAGGTAGCCGAGAGGCGCGCTGAACACGTGCACCAGGCGGGTGAACGGCCAGAGTGCGAACAGGAACATCGCCAGCAGGCCGTGCAGCTTGAACCCGATCGGCGCCTCGGCCATGAGGTCCGGGTGCAGGCTGAACCGGAAGATCCCTCGGAACCAGACCGACACGGACTCCCGGTAGTCGAACCCTTCACCGATGACGTTCGCCACGATGGTGTTCCAGAGGCCGAGGAGGATCACGGCGGCGAGGACGGCGTACATCACCTTGTCCATCACCGTCGTCGCGGAGAACACCGGCCCCACCGTCCGGCGTCGGTAGATCAGGATGGTCAGGCCGACCACCGTCGCGATCCCCGCGACGGCACCGAGCGAGACGGCCATGAAGTGGTAGAGCCCCTCCGAGATGCCCACGGCCTCCGTCCACGACTTGGGCACCCCGAGCCCCATCACGTGACCGAGGAAGACGACGAGGATGCCGAAGTGGAACAACGGGCTGCCCCAGCGCAGGAGGCGGTCCTCGTACAGCTGCGACGACCGGGTCGTCCAGCCGAACTTGTCGTAGCGGTACCTCCAGAGGTGGCCCACCACGAAGACCGTGAGACAGATGTAGGGGAAGATCACCCAGAGAAACGTGGTCATCAGCGAGCTCCTGGGAAGGACGGCATCGGCAGAGGCTGGTGGGGATCCGGGGCGGAGCCCGGCGTGGCCGGTCCGGGATCGAAGGCCGGGGTCGCGTACGGCGTGAGCCCGACCTCCTCCTCGGGAGGCCCCTCGGCGGCCAGCCGTCGCACGGCCTCCCACTCGTCGCCCTTCAGCGGCGGGAGCGTCTCCGTCACCGCGGTCACCGCCCCTGCCCACCCGGACCGCGACTCCTCCAGCGACAGCCGGAGCAGCTCGAGCCCGGCGCGGTGGTCGAGCAGAAGGCCCCGACCGAGGTCCTGGTCGACCGTGGCGGCGTACTCGAGCACCACGCACAGGTGGTCCGGCAGCTCTCCGGCGCCGGCGGCGTCCGCGTCGATCACGAAGCCCGAGCGCAGGTAGGTCTGCTTGAAGCGCAACAGCGCCACCCCGCGCTTCCTGGTGTCCCCATGCGCGAAGTACGTCAGGAACAGGTTGTGCCGTCGCGTCCCGTCGAAGGTCTCGACGTACTTCGCCTGCAGGTCCTCCAGCGGCGCCGACTCCAGGTGTACGACGGTCGCGCGGATCGGCTCGCCCACCGCACCCGGCAGCTCGTGCGACGCGCGCCGGACCAGGTCGAGCCGCTCCATCAGCGCCTCGTCCGGGTAGCCGAGCAGCAACGACGCCGACTGCCACGCAATGGTCAGCTGCTCCGTGGGCAGGGACGGCCGAGGATGCTTCCTGCTCACTTGAGGTCCGCCCCTCCGGTGGATCCTGACGTGCCGCCCCCGCCGTCGGTCGCCTCACCCGGCCTGGCCGACCCGTCGTCCTGGGGCGGGAAGAGCCCGGGCGGGGCACCCTTGCCGTCCCAGTTCAGGAGGTTGACCCGCGACTCCTTGCCCGAAGGAGCGGCCAGGGTGTCGGAGGTCTGCCGCGCCTGCAGCATCGCGAAGTTCTCGACCGCGATCGGGGTGGCGGCGCCCGAGCCCTCGCCGAAGGGACCGGAGCCACCCATGCCGGGGCCACCCTCGTAGTCCAGCGAGCACTCGGTCGCCAGCTCCTCCAGGGAGTGGGCCTGCTCGGCGTGGGCCGGCGGGATGACGTAGCGCTCGTCGTACTTGGCGATCGCGAGGAGGCGGTACATGTCGTACATCTCCTCCTCGGTCATGCCGACCGACGCCGGGATGGAGCCGTCCGGCTCACGGCCCATGTTGATGTCGCGCATGTAGGACCGCATGGCGGCCATCTTCTTCAGCACCCGGTCGACCGGCTCGACCTCGCCCGCCGTGAACAGCTCGGCGAGGTACTCGATCGGGATCCGCAGGGCGTCGATCGCCGCGAACAGGTTGCCCTTGTCCTCGGCGTCCTCACCGGTCTCCTTGACCACGTCGATGACCGGCGACAGCGGCGGGATGTACCAGACCATCGGCATGGTGCGGTACTCCGGGTGCAGCGGCAGCGCGACCTTGAACCGGTTGATGAGCGCGTAGATCGGCGAGCGCTTGGCGGCTTCCACCCAGTCGAACGGGATCCCCGCACGCTCGGCCTCACGCTGCACCTCGGGGTCGTTCGGGTCGAGGAACACCTCGCGCTGCGCTTCGTACAGCCCCTGGTCGTCGGGCGTCGACGCCGCCTCGAGCACCTTGTCGGCGTCGTACAGCATGAGCCCGATGTAGCGCAGACGGCCGACGCAGGTCTCCGAGCAGACCGTGGGCAGGCCGACCTCGATGCGCGGGAAGCAGAACGTGCACTTCTCGGCCTTGCCGGTGCGGTGGTTGAAGTAGACCTTCTTGTACGGGCAGCCCGAGACGCACATCCGCCAGCCGCGGCAGCGGTCCTGGTCGACGAGCACGATGCCGTCCTCGGCGCGCTTGTAGATCGCACCGCTCGGGCACGACGCCGCGCAGGACGGGTTGAGGCAGTGC
>DASVBF010000384.1:0-2298 GCA_036375975.1 Nocardioidaceae bacterium
GACGCTCGCCCAGCGGAGCGTT
The DNA here is from genome assembly GCA_036375975.1 of Nocardioidaceae bacterium. Lineage (GTDB taxonomy): Bacteria > Actinomycetota > Actinomycetes > Propionibacteriales > Nocardioidaceae > Nocardioides_C. Next base: position 23 of record DASVBF010000384.1, read on the forward strand.
CTGCTGCCGGAGTCGTCCCGTCGCCAGGTCTTGGCGGCAGTGCGTCAGTGCGCCTGTGCGTTCCAGCGCCGCACGAGGTTCGCATCCAGCGGGTCGCTCAACCGCCCGCGTCCTGCCACCTCGAGGTGGAGGACGGCGTACGCGACCCCTACGAGCAGCGCAAACACGACCGGGACCAAGACGGCATGGCCGATGACCGCGTGAGCGGTGTTCATCACACCTCCGATCTTCTGACCTCAATGATCGGCTATGTCCGCCGCGCGTGCATCGGGGGTTGCACCGATCAAGCTCGGCTCTCAGGCGTGATTCCCGAGCACTCGCCCAAGCGACCTCCCTCCAGGACGGTTCCGCCGGCCCGGTCGGGGTAGGCGTCGTGGCTGACCGCAGGCGTACAGGCGCTCGGTCTCGTCGCCCTGATGGTCATCTCCCGCTACGTGATGCAGTTCGTGGGTCGATCTCTACGCGAGGGACGACGGCGGCCTCGGTGTGATGCTATCGCTCGACTTCTGGATCGCTTTCAGGTCCGCGAGCATCGTCTGGGCCGCCAGCCTCTCACCTGCACTCGCAGACCGACGCGAACTACGGCGAACGCAGTAACAGCAGCCCCGCTCAGGTGTCCTCGCGGAGGTACTGATGCACGAACGCGATGGCCATGCTGCCTTCGCCGACTGCTGAGGCCACTCGCTTGATCGGGCTGTACCGGACGTCCCCGCAGGCGAAGATGCCGGGCGCGGTCGTCTCGAGGAGGTGGGGGTCTCGGTCGAGGGGCCACTTCGCCGAGGCGCCCGCGTCGGGCCCCGTGAGTACGTAGCCGTTGGTGTCCAGGGCGATTTCGGGTGGGAGCCAGGCCGTCTCGGCATCTGCGCCGATGAAGATGAAGACGCCGCCGGAGTCGAGGCGAGTCGTAGCACCAGTCGTGGTGTCCTGGACGTCGATTGCATCGAGCGAGGTGTCGCCCTGGGCGGCGACGACCTCGGCCTGGTACCGCACGTGGATGTTTTCCCGCGTGTTGAGCTGCTCGATGAGGTACTGCGACATGCTCTTCTCGAGGCTGTCGCCCCGGTAGAGGATGGTCACGCTTCGGGCGTACGTCGAGAAGAACATCGCCGCCTGTCCGGCTGAGTTGCCGGCTCCGATGATGTGGACATCCCGGCCGTGTGTGTTCGCAGCCTCGCTGCGGGCAGCGCCGTAGGAGATGCCCCTGCCGGCCAGCCGGTCGAAACCCTCGATCTCGAGGTGCCGCCAGGAAACGCCGCAGGCAAGGATGATCGTGCGGGCCTGCAGGACGTCGCCGCCGTCGAGGTACACGTGATGGGTCGCGGCGTCGATGCGCTTGACCGTGCGGGTGACCAGGATCTCGGCTCCCAGCCTGCGAGCCTGCTGGAGCGCACGGCTCGAGAGCGCTTCCCCGGACACCCCCGAGGGGAAGCCGAGATAGTTCTCGATCCGGGATGACGTACCTGCCTGACCACCCGGCGCCTCGCACTCGATCGCGATCGTGCGAAGTCCTTCAGAAGCACCGTAAACGGCGGCTGCCAACCCGGCCGGGCCTGCTCCGACGATCACCGTGTCGTATTCCGCTGACACCGGCTCGGTCGCCAGGTCAAGCAACTCGGCCACCCGCCGAAGCTGCGGCCGCACGACCGTCTTGCCGTTCACCCGAATCGCGGGGTAGTTGCCATCCGCAGGCAGCGCCCCTGACCACTGCGCAACGTCGGCCGGGACGTCCGGCTGGAGCCAGCGGAACCGAACCTGGTTGCGATCGAGGAACCGCCTCAACTCGGCGCACCAGGGTTCGCGACGATGACCGAGCACGATCGCCCTATCCTGGGCGGGCGCAGAAGCACGGGCTTGCAGACCTTTCGGGCCCCTGAGCCGGTTGTTCGCGAGGGCGGCCACCCGCTCCCCGATCTCCGGCACGGTGGCAGTGAGCTCCGCGTAATCGTGAAGGTCAATCCGGAAGACCCGCGACGGCTCAGCTGCGCGGAACCCCGCCGGGTGAAGCATTCCGAAAGCCATCGCCATCTCCCCGATGACCTCACCCGGCTTCCGCTCACCGATCACACTCTCCACCCCATCGAAGCGCCTCAACACCTCGATTCGCCCCTCGAGAACACCGAACAGCGCCCGCTCGTCGCCTTCGTTCACCACGAACTCGCCAGGCGTGAGCGTGATATCTGCGACCAGCCGAGAAAGCCGGCCACGTTCAGACTGAGGAAGGTCCGCGAACACGGCGACCTGCCCGATTTCCTCTGCCGTCACCACGACCGGCAACG
>DASVBF010000046.1:0-39590 GCA_036375975.1 Nocardioidaceae bacterium
CTCAACACCTACATCTGCAGTCTCTCGCTCGAAGTCCCCGGCAAGCCGGTCGTGGTGAGCGGCGACGCCCGCGTGAACTCGGAGGTCTGCCAGTGAGCTTCCTCGCGCGACGACTCTGGCCACGAAGCATCCCGGTGCTGCTCGTCCTCGCGATCCTGGTGGCAGCGGGCGCGACGGCGCTGCTGCCGGACCACGACGAGTACGACGTCCGGCTCGCGAACGCCTCGGGTCTTCGGGCCGGTGACGAGGTGCGTGTCGCGGGGATCGACGTGGGCAAGGTCAGCGCGGTCCGGCTGGCGGGCACGTTCGCGGTCGCGACCATCCAGATGGACCATGCCCAGCACCTGACCGAGGACACCCATGCCGCGGTCAAGCTCTCCTCGCTCCTCGGCGGGCGCTACCTCGAGGTCCGGCCAGGTGACGGTCGGCCCTTGGAGGGGCCGCTCCGGCTGGCGAACACCGAGCCGGCGTACACCCTCGACCACGTCTTCATCGCCGGCCAGGCCGAGCTCGACGGCCTCGACCTCGATGCCATCGGCGAAGCCGTCGACACCCTCGGCAGCGACCTCGCCGGCCCGTCCCGCCAGGCCGGGGCCGCCCTGGCCGGGGTCAGCTCCCTGTCCCGCCTGGTCAGCTCCCGCGACGACCAGCTCACCCGGCTGCTCGGAGCCACCCGGGAGGTCACCGACATCGTCCGCGGCCAACAGGGCGACCTGCTGTCGCTCGCCGAGGACTCGGACCTCGTGTTCGCCATGGTCTACCGGCGCCGCGAGGTCATCCGGCGACTGCTCAGCGACACCCGGCTCCTCGTCGCGGAGGTGAGCCGGCTCGTGGCGCGCAACCAACGCCACCTGCGGCCGATGCTCCGCGAGATGAGGACGTTGCTCACGACGCTGGAGGAGAAGAAGTCCGAGCTCGACCAGACGCTTCAGCTCACCGCCCCGATGATGCGCTACTACGCGAACGCCACCGGCGACGGCCCGTGGGTCAACGTCTACGCGCCGTACTTCCTGCTGCCCGACAACGTGACCTGCCCGCTTCTCACACCCGAGGACTGCGGATGAGAGCCCCTAACCTCGCACTGGTCTCCGCCTTGTGCCTCCTCGTCGTGGCACTGGTCGGCGGAGCTCTGACGGCCCTCCGACCCGACGACCCTGTCCGGGTCTCGGCGTCGTTCACCGACACGACCGGGCTCTACGTCGGCAACGAGGTGTCCATGCTGGGGGTGCCCATCGGGAAGGTGACCGCCATCGATCCGTCCGGCCGCACCGTCGAGGTGACGATGGCCCTCGACGAGGAGACCCCGCTTCCGGCGGACGCGCGAGCGGTGATCATGCAGTCGTCGCTGGTTGCAGACCGCTACGTCGAGCTCACGCCGGCCTACCGGGGCGGGCCCCGCCTGCGCAGCGGTGACCACATCGGCGTGGACCGGACCCGGAGCCCCGTCAACATCGACGACATCAGCCGGGCACTCGACGACCTCCTCGTCACCCTCGACCGGCCCACCCCCGGGGGCCGGGGCATCGGCGAGCTGCTCTCCGTCTCGGCCGACTCCCTCGACGGCCAGGGCCGCAGGATCAGGGAGGGCCTGAAGGCGGGCGAGGCAGCGCTGAGGACCGTCAACGACAACGCGGACGACCTCTCGGCGATCACCCGGAACCTCGACGTGCTGGTCCGGGCGCTCGCGCGGCGTGACCGGATGATCCGGCGCATGCAGCGCAACGTCACCGCGTCCACGGCCGTCCTGGCCGACCAACGTCAAGAGCTGCGCGCGACCGTCGAGGAGCTGTCGCGGCTCAGCACGGTCGTGACCCGCTTCGTGCGCGACAACCGCGGGGTGATCCACGACGACCTCCGCTCCGCGGCCGACACCCTGGAAGTCCTCGCCGCGAACCAGAAGCACCTGGCGGAGACCTTCGACCTGGCTCCCCTCGTCGCGGAGAACCTCTCCCGCGCCTTCGACCCCAAGACCCGTCGGCTGCGGATCAAGGTCGACGCGCGCGAGACCGGACCCTTCTCGGACCTCGCGAGGGCCCAGATCTGCCGCGACCTCGACGTGCCGACGTGCCACCTGCTCCTCAACAAGGACGGGACCGGCCTGCTCGACCCCATCCTCGACTTCCCGACGACGCTCTTCCCGGAGTCCTTCTGATGTCCCGGCTCGGTCCCCGTCAACGGTTCTCGGCGCTCGTGCTCGCCGGGACCCTGACCCTGTCCGGCTGCGGCCTCGAGCTGCGCGACGTCCCGATGCCCGGCCTGGTCAGCGGTCCGACGTACACCGTGGACGCGGTCTTCGCCAACGCGCTCAACCTCCCGGATCAGGCACCGGTCAAGCTCGACGGCGACACGGTCGGGGAGGTCGACTCGATCAGGGCCGACGACTTCCGTGCACGCGTCCGGCTGCGACTGAACGACTCGGTGGTGCTCCGCCGCGGCACCCGGGCCGAGATCCGGCTGACCTCCGCCATGGGCGAGGCGTTCGTGGAGCTGGTCGCGCCGGCCAGGCCGGGGGCGCGGATCCGACCGGGTGGCGTCCTGGGGCTCCGGGCCACCAGCACCGCACCCGACAGCACCGACCTGCTGGCCGCCCTGTCGGTCGTGGTGACCGGCGGCAGCTTCGCCGATGTCCAGGTGGTCGTCACCGAGCTGCGCAGGGCGCTCCAGGGCAACGGCACCCACGTACGTCGGTTGCTGCACCGCCTCGACCACCTCGTGACCGGGCTGAACCGGCGCACGGCCTCCATCGACTCCGTCCTGGACCACCTCGACGAGCTGACCGCCTCCCTCGCGAAGGACTCCGCCACGATCTCGGATGCCGTCCAGGAGATCACTCCCGCGGTGAGGGTGCTGGCGCGGCAACGCGAGTCGGCGATGGCGCTCCTGCGCGAGCTGTCTGCGTTGTCACGCGTGGGGAGGCATGTGGTCGCGGCGACCAGGGACGAGATCGTCGACCAGCTCGTCGATGTCGAACCGATCCTCGACACGGTGGTTCGCAACCAGAGGTCGCTCGCGCCGCTCCTGAAGGGGGTCAGCGCGTTCGCCCGGCAGCTTGACCACGCCACCCCCGGAGACTTCGCGAACTTCCAGCTCACCACCCTGCTCGACGTGCGGGTCAACGGTGGACTACCGCTGGTCGACCTGCCGCACGGCAAGCCGCCCGCGCTCGACCCGCCGGAGTGGTCGTCCGAGCCCAGGCTGCCCGGCCCGCTCAACCCTGACGACCTCGATCCCCGGCTCCTCACAGCGCTGCCCGGAGGTCGACGATGACAGAGCGTCGCCGGGTCCTGACAGCGCAGCTCCTGCTCGCCTTCATCCTCGTGTCGGGGCTGGTCTACGTCACCGACACCGTGGCGAGCGGCAGACTGTTCGGTCGCTCCTACGAGGTGACCGTGCGGCTGGCCGCAGGCGGTGGGCTCCACGACAAGTCGGTGGTGAGCTACCGGGGGCACCGCATCGGGGAGGTGTCCGGTCTGCGGCTAGGGCCTGAGGGCGTGGAAGCGACCCTGGCCCTCGACCGCGACGTGAAGGTCCCGAAGGACACCGAGGCGGTGGTCTCGAACCTCTCGGCGATGGGCGAGCAGTACCTCGACCTCCGGCCGCGCACCAGCTCCGGCCCCTTCCTGGCAGACGGCTCGGTCATCCCGAGGTCCGAGACCAGGCTGCCCTTGCCGACACACGACCTGCTGGTCGACATGGACGACCTGTTCCAGGACGTTGACCTCGACGACGTCCGGACCATCTCCCACGAGCTGGATGCCGCGCTCGGCGACAGCGACGTCAGCCTCCTGCGGACCGCCCGGGTGGCCGACCGGACGTTCACGTTGCTCGAGCGGCTCCAGCCGGCGACGATCCGGATCCTCGAGAACGGCCGGGTCCCGCTGCGCACGACCGTCGACAACGGCGACCGGCTCCGGCAGTTCAGCCTGCAGCTGCGCCAGATCACCCACGAGCTGCGGCGCGCCGACCCTGCCGTGAACGACCTCGTGGACAACGGGACAGAGGCCGTGCCCGAGCTGACCGCCCTTCTGGACGACAACCAGGACAGCATCGGCAGGCTGCTCACGTCCGGGCTGGTCCCCGCCGAGACGGCGGCGGAACGCCTTCCCGGCCTCGAGCACTGGCTGGGCTGGGTCCCCTCCCAGATGGTCACCATGGCCGAGAGCACCCGAGACGGGTCCGGCCGGGTCCTCCTCGTGCCGAGTCCGAGTCGCAACTGCGCGTACGCCACCGAGCAGCACTCCCCCACCGATCCCACCCGACGGCCCGCCAACCGCGACGCTGCGTGCACCGTGAAGGACCCGCGCGTCCAGCAGCGCGGCTCGCAGTACGCACCGCGTCCTACCGACTGACCCAGCAGCCCGACCGAACGATCCGACCCGAGGAGCCCCGATGACGACCGCGACCGACGCACCTGTCGAGGTGGAGCCGACCGAGGAGACCGGCTCCCGACTCAGCCTGCCGCGAGTCCAGCGACCCCGCCCCGCGACCCTGCTGCTCTCGGCCGCACTGGTGGCCGCGCTCGCCCTGGCGGGCTGGCTCCTCCTCGAGAAGCGGTCCGACGACGCGGTGGCCGCGGCACGCACCGAGGCGGTGGCACGGGCTCGTACGGCGGCCGTCGCGCTGACCTCGTACGACCACAGGACGCTGCGCAAGGACTTCGACGCGGTCCGCGACCTCGCCACCGACCCGTTCGAGACCCAGTTCGACAAGGCGAGCGAGCGGCTCACCGACGTGCTGGAGAAGTACCAGGGCACGGCCCGGGGGAAGGTGGTCCGCGCCGCGGTGTCCTCCGCCGACGAGGACCGCGTGGAGGTGCTGCTCTTCGTCGACCAGACCGTCACGAGCTCGCTGCAGGAGCGGCCGCGGGTGGACCGGAACCGCATCGCCATGACCTTGGTCCGCACCCAGGACGGCTGGCGGGTCGCCGAGGCCGAGCTCCTCTGAGACTCTGCGGCGCTCATCTTGCCTTGATGACAGTTTTGCTGTCACAGTAAGACTGTTATTTCTGTCGACAGCCTCAGGAAGACCATGGACTTCGACCTCCCCGACACAGCACTCACCGTGAGGGACGGCGTGGCAGCCGTCGCCGCGAAGTACGACCACGCCTACTGGTCGCGCTGCGACGAGGAGCACCGGTTCCCTCACGAGGCATGGCGCGACCTTGCCGACGGCGGCTGGATCGGCCTCTGTGTCCCCGAGCAGTACGGCGGAGGCGGCCAGGGGATGCTCGAGCTCGCTGTCGCCTGCGAGGCGCTGGCGGCATCGGGCGGAACGGCCGGGACGTTCCTCTACATCCTCACGCCCGGCTTCGGCGCGATGACGCTGACCCGCCACGGCACCGAGGAGCAGAAGCGGACCATCCTGCCCGGGGTGTCGTCGGGAGCCACCCAGTTCTGCATGGCACTCACCGAACCGGACGCCGGGAGCAACGCGATCGAGATCTCGACCTCCGCGCGTCGGGACGGCGCCGACTTCCTCATCAAGGGCCAGAAGGTCTGGATCTCCGGGGTCGAGAACGCCGACTGGATGATCGCGGTGACGCGCACGACCCCGGCAGCCGAGGCCAGCCCCCGCACCGCGGGCTTCACGCTCCTCCTCGTCGACGTCAAGGAGGCGCTCGCCGAGGGCACCCTCTCCTACACGCCGATCCCCAAGCTCGGCGGCAACATCGTGACATCGAGCCAGGTCTTCTTCGACGACGTCCGGGTCCCCGCCGACCGCGTCCTCGGCACCGTCGACGGCGGCTTCTCGGTGCTGTGGGACGTCCTCAACCCCGAGCGCATCCTGGCCGCGGCCGGCGGCGTCGGTCACGCGGAGGCGGCGCTGAAGGTCGCTGCCGACTACGCACGCGAGCGGGAGGTCTTCGGCAGGCCAATCGGCGCGAACCAGGCCCTGCAGTTCCCTCTCGCCCAGATCAAGGCGAAGACCGAGCTGGGGCGGCTGATGACCTACAAGGCCGCGTGGCTGTTCGACCAGGGGCGACCCTGCGGCAACGAGACGAACGTCGCCAAGCTGACCGGCGCGCAGGTCGCCTGGGAGGCCAGCAACCAGGCGTTCCAGGTCTTCGGCGGAATGGCGTACTCCAAGGAGTACCCCGTCGAGCGGTTGTTCCGGGACGCGCGGATCGGCAAGAACATCCCGGTGGCCGAGGAGCTCGTCCTCGCGCACATCGGCACGCAGATGCTCGACCTCCCGAGGAGCTACTGAACCATGACCCAGGTGATCGAAGAGCGCGCCGCCATCGAGGAGCGCATCGCAGGAAGGACGCTTTGCACCGAGCTGGAGCTCACAGCCTCAGCACGCGGGCCGGAGCCGGCGTACTCCGACAAGGTCGGCCTCGTCGACGGGGACCCGGGTTGGCGGACGCTCACCTGGTCGGACCTCCGCGAGCGCGTCCTCGACGGCGCGGCGGGACTCGTCTCGCTCGGGCTCGCCCCAGGGGACAGGGTCGCGATCATGGCGTCGAGCAGGACCGAGCACGTGCTGGCCGACCTCGCGGCGGTCCATGCCGGCGGCACCCCGATGTCGATCTACGCGACGCTGGCCCCCGAGCAGGTGCTCTACATCGCCGAGCACAGCGCACCGACGGTCGTCGTCCTCGAGGGTGCCGACCAGCTGGTCAGGTGGCAGCTCGCGCTGGAGCAGACGGCAAGCGTGCGGCACGTGGTCGTGCTCGACGAGGGCCTCGACGTCCAGGACCCGCGCCTGCTCTCCTGGGCCGACCTGCTGGCAGCCGGCGCCGAGCACCGAGGCGACAACGCCGCCGCGTGCGACAGGCGCTGGCGCGAGGTCCAGACGGACCAGCCCCTGACGATCCTCTACACGTCGGGCACCACCGGCGATCCCAAGGGCGTGGTCCTGACCCACCACAATGTGCTGTTCGAGGCCTTCAGCTCCCTCGAGACCGCGGGCCTGGAGGGGCCGGGCGTTTCGGTCTCCTACCTGCCGTTCGCGCACATCGCCGAGCGCATGCTGGGCATGTACATTCCCCAGATCCAGGGCGGGCACGTCCACCTCATCAGCGACCCCGCACTCCTGGCCCCGACGCTGGGGCAGGTGCGTCCGACTCGCTTCTTCGGTGTTCCACGCGTGTGGGAGAAGATCAAGACCGGCGTCTCGGCCCTCCTCGCCGCCGAGACAGACGGCCAGAAGAAGGCGGCCGTGCAGGCCGCGTTGGACGTCGGCCTGCGCTACGTCGAGTCCCAGCAGACCGGGCAGACCACCCCGCCGGAGCTCGAGGAGCAGTTCCGACAGATGGATGCCGCCGTGCTCTCGGTCATGCGCGGCATGCTGGGCCTGGACCGGGTCGAGTGGGCTGCGTCGGCGGCCGCTCCCATGCCCCTGGAGGTCGCCCGCTTCTTCGCCGGTCTCGGCATCAGGATCTACGACGTCTACGGCATGACCGAGACTGCCGCCTCCGTCACCGCCAACGGACCCGGCTCGTTCCGGCTCGGCAGCGTCGGCCGGGCGCAGCGCGGCATCGAGGTCCGGCTCGGCGACGGGGACGAGATCCTGGTCCGGGGGCCGGTGGTCACTCCGGGCTACTACCGGCGCGAGGACGCCACCCGAGAGCTCATCGACGACCACGGCTGGGTGCACACCGGCGACATCGGCCGCTTGGACGAGGACGGCTTCCTCTACGTCGTCGACCGCAAGAAGGAGATGATCATCACCTCCTCCGGCAAGAACATCGCGCCGTCCAACATCGAGAACCTGCTGAAGGAGAGCCCGCTCGTCGGCCACGCGCTCGTGTTCGGCGAGGGCAGGCCGTACGTCGTCGCGGTGCTCACCCTCGACGCCGAGGTGGCGCCCCTCGTCGCCCAGAAGATGGGCATCGGGGCCACCGACCTCGCCGAGCTCGCCGCCCACCCGCAGATCCGGGCGGCGGTGCAGCAGGCGGTGGACGCAGCGAACGCCCGCCTCGCCCGCCCGGAGCAGGTCAAGAAGTTCGAGCTGCTTCCCGTGGAGTGGACCGCCGAGAGCGCGGAGCTCACGCCGACGCTCAAGCTCAAACGCCGCGTCGTCCATGCGAAGTACTCCGACGTCCTCGAAAGGCTCTACCAGTGACCACGAACACGACCCGGAGACGGACCTACGACGCGGAGGTCATCGGCGCGGGTCTCCTGGCGGGCCCGGCCAACGTCATCATGCAGCTGTCGTGGCCGGCCGTCGGATACGGCGTCTACGAGAGCAGGGTGGACTCGGGCAACCTCTTCAAGCACCCGATCAAGCGCACGCGCACGACGATCACGTACCTCGCGGTGGCCTTCCTCGGGACCGAGGACGAGAGGCGGCGCTACCGGGAGGCAGTGAACACCGCACACCGGCAGGTGCGGTCGACCGACTCGAGCCCGGTGGACTACAACGCCTTCGACCGACGCCTCCAGCTGTGGGTCGCGGCGTGCCTGTACCGCGGAGTCGAGGACGTCGGCGACATCTTCGGAGAGCCCCTCACCGAGGACGAGAAGGAGCAGCGCTACCAGGAGAGCTCGGTTCTGGCGACGACCCTCCAGGTCCCGCCCGAGATGTGGCCCAAGGACCGCAAGGCCTTCGACGAGTACTGGAACGAGTCGCTGGCGCAGGTGTCCATCGACGAGACCATCCGCGGGCACCTGCTCGACATCGCCCGGGTGCGCTTCCTGCGCGCCCCCATTCCTCAGCTGGTGGGAGGGCTCGGCCTCTTCATCACCGTCGGTTTCCTGCCTCAGCGGTTCCGGGAGGAGATGCGGCTGGCCTGGAGCCCCCGACAGCAGCGCAGGTGGAACCGCCTGATGCGGGCGATCGCACGGGGGGTGCGAGTCCTTCCCGGGCCGCTGCGCCGGTTCCCCTACAACCTGTGCATGCTGGACCTGCGGGTGCGGATGCGCCTGGGCCTCCGCCTCGTGTGACACGCCGTCTCCACAGGACGCGGCGTGGTGGCGAGGACCTTCGGCTCTGCACCGGCGGGAACGTCGGTGCCTAGCGTGGAACATGACCAACGTCCCCGCCGAACCGACGTGGGACCGCCCCAACCGCGGACCGATGTCGGGATTCTGGGTCGCCGGCGCTGCGGCCGTGGTCGGAGTCGCCGCAGCACTCGTCTGGATCGTCGTCGCCGCGCTCTCGGACGTCGGGAGCCCCGAGGAGCTCGCGCGCGGTGACCTCCCCGGGAGCGTCACGACGCAGGTGGACGAGCCTCAGTCGGTCGTCGTTTACTACGAGGGAGACCCTGTCCCCGGGCTCGACCGCCTGGATCTCCGTGTAACGGGCCCCGAAGGCGACCTCGTGCCGGTGACTCCGTACCTGCTCGACCTGGAGTACGACTCGCCTGCCACCCCCGGGGTCGTGGGCAGGGCCGTCGCCGGCTTCGACGCGAAGCGGGCCGGGAGCTACCGGGTCGACTCGCCCTACATCGCCCTGGGCGAGGCCCGGCTCGCCGTGGGGGAGGACGTCGGCACTGGTTTCGTGCACACGCTCGTCGGTCCGACGGCACTGGCGGTGGCCTCGCTCCTCCTCGCGTCGGGGATCGCGGTGCTCACCGCCGTGCGGATCAACCGTAGGTACCGGCGACGCTCCTGAGGAGCAGGCGCTCAGCGGCGACTCAGCGGCAGGTGCACTTGCGCTCGTCGGGCACGTTGGACATGACGTCGTCGACGTGCATGCCGCAGCCCTCCCAGGTGGTCTTCTTGCACGAAGGGCAGATCACGGGGAAACACATAGGTCCTGCTCCGGTGTGGGTCGGGGACTTACTCTGCCGAGTATACCCTAGGGGGTATCGGTGCCAAACGTCCGCGTGAGGGTGACGTCTCGCTCCCGGGGGTCAGGCCACCTGCCCCGCACGTCCACCTCGGGCAACGACGGGCAGGCCCGACTTCGCCCAGGCGTTCATGCCTCCCTTGACGTTCGCCACGTCACCGCGTTGTGCGGAGAGCATCTTGGCAGCGCGTGCCGATCGGCTGCCCGAACGGCACACCACGAAGATCTCGCGGTTCCTCGGCAGCTCCTTCGCCCTGGAGCCCAGCTGGGCGAGCGGGATGTGACGAGCCTTGGGCGCGTGCCCGCTCCTCCACTCATGTGCTTCTCGCACGTCCAGCAGCACCGCCCCTCGCTCCTCCATGGCAGCCTTGGCCTCGGACGGGCGCACGTCCCGATACGGCCTCGCAAAGAGGGTGTCGAGGAACCCCATGCCGTTCTCCTTCAGTCCTTGATGATGGGCAGACCGGCATCGCCGGCCTTGTCGTACTCGTCGTCGACGAGCACGAGGTCCTTGTCCGCGGCTGCGAGGAACGAGGCTGCGATGGAGGCGCGGTAGCCGCTCGCGCAGTGCACCCACAGCTCGCGGTCGGGCACCTCGTGCAGCCGGTCCGCGATCTCGTGGATCGGAATGTTCACCGCACCCTCGATCCGCGACTCGTCGTACTCGGACCGGCGCCGGACGTCGAGGACCACGATCTGGCGGTGGTGGCGGACGTCGGCAAGGTCGGAGAAGGTCGCAACCGGGTAGCTGCCGAGCTTCTCAGTGGTCCACGACGCGGGGTCGCCGGTTGCCTGCGCGGCGAACCGGTCGACACCGATCCGGACCAGCTCACGCTGGGCCTCGGCGACCTGCTGCCGCGACTCTCCGAGCAGGGTGATCGGCGTGCCCCACTTCATGATCCAGCCCACGTACGTCGAGAACTGGCCGTCGATGCCGAAGTTGTAGGTCCCCGGAGCGTGCCCGGCCGCGAAGGCGGTCCGGTTGCGCAGGTCGACGAGCCACTCGCCGGCCTCGAGACGTCGGCGCAGCTCGTCGGCGTCGGCCTCGGCGGGGGTGGACAGGTCCGGCGCATCCGGCCCCGCGGCGTTCGTCGGGGCCATGTGGGCGTAGTAGGCGGGGTAGACGTCGAGGCCCTCGACGATCTGGCGCACGTAGGCCTCCTCGCTCTCCGTCAGCGCAGGATTGGCCTGTTTCTCACGGCCGACGGTGGACGCGCTGGGCTGGTCGTCGGCGGACCCTGCCGCACAGAAGCTCCCGAAGCCGTGAGTGGGGTAGACCTCCGTGTCGTCCGGCAGCTCGGCCAGCCGCCGGGCGGATCCATGCTGCAGGCGCGCGAGCTCCTCGGTGTGCTCGTCGCCGAGCAGGTCGGGTCGGCCTGTCGCGCCGTACAGCAGCGAGCCTCCCGTGAAGACGGCCAACGGAGAGCCGTCGACCTCGACGACGTAGGACAGGTGGGTAAAGGTGTGCCCGGGGGTGTGGATCGCCCGGACGACCATGCCCTCCTCCCCTACCGCGACCGTGTCACCGTCGGAGATCGGGGCGCGGTCGAAGCCGACCTCGTCCTCACCGTTGACGAAGTACGCCGCACCGGTTCGCCGGGTCAGAGCCAGCCCACCGGTCACGTAGTCGTTGTGGACATGCGTCTCGAAGACATGGGTGATCCGGACGCCCTCGGCGGAGGCGAGCTCGAGGACCCGGTCGATGTCGCGCTGTGGATCCACGACCAGCGCGGACTTCCCGTCGTGGACCAGGTAGCTGCGGTCACCCAGGGACGGAGTCTCGAGGGTTCGCACGGTGATGCCGCTCATCGGCGGTCCGCCTCGCGCATTCGCCATCATCCTTTCGAGGGAGATACCCTCAGGGGTATAAGTGCACCAACACCCGCCGTGTCGGACGCATTCCCTTGGGTACCCACTCCACCGTCGGGAATGAACCGGATTCACGCCTCGTTATACCCCTGCAGGTATTACGATCAAACAAAGTCCCCCGGAGGGAAAGAGCAGATGGCAACGATCAACCTCGGCGCTGCCGACTTCGAGCAGACCGTCGCCGACAACGACATCGTCTTCGTCGACTTCTGGGCATCGTGGTGCGGCCCCTGCCGCCAGTTCGCGCCGACCTACGAGAAGGCCTCCGAGTCCCACCAGGACATCGTCTTCGGCAAGGTGGACACCGAGGCGGAGCAGGCTCTCGCCCACGCAGCGAACATCACGTCGATCCCGACGCTGATGGCGTTCCGTGAGGGTGTGCTCGTCTTCGCCCAGCCCGGCGCGCTCCCGCCGCAGGCCCTCGACCAGGTGATCACCGCGGTCAAGGACCTGAACATGGAGGAGGTCCACGCCGCCGTGGCCGCCCAGCAGAGCGGGGAGAGCTCGTGAGCTACGCCCTGAGCACCACCGTCACGATGCCGTACGCCCAGGCCGTCGACGCCGTGAAAGCCGCACTCGGCGAGCAGGGCTTCGGGGTGCTGACCGAGATCGACCTGAAGGCCACCCTGAAGAAGAAGCTCGATGTGGACGTGCCGGCCCAGGTCATCCTGGGCGCATGCCGACCGCCGCTGGCCCACGCCTCCCTGACGGTCGAGCCGTCGATCGGCCTGCTGCTTCCGTGCAACGTCGTCGTGCGTGAGACCGACGACGGCACCGTCGTGGAGGCCGTCGACCCCCAGACCATGGTCGCCCTGACCGACAACCGCGACCTGCAGCCGGTCGCCGACGAGGCCAAGGAACGTCTCGAGAAGGCCCTGGCCTCGCTCGCCGCGTAGGCCCGACCAGAAGGAACTCACGATGGAACTGCCCGCCGAAGAGATGGTCGCGGTGATCAACCGCCTCAAGCGCGCCCAGGGCCAGCTGAGCGGCGTCATCAAGATGCTCGCAGAGGGCCGCGAGTGTGAGGACGTCGTGACCCAGCTTGCCGCCGTCAGCCGGGCCCTCGACAAGGCCGGCTTCGCGATCATCGCCTCCGGACTGCGGCAGTGCGTGATCCAGGAGGGCGACGCCGCCACCCTGGACACCGCCAAGATGGAGAAGCTGTTCCTGTCCCTCGCGTGAGACGGTGACCTCCATGGACGCTCACGACTGGGACACCCGGTACGCCGAGAGCGGGCTGGTGTGGTCCGCGGGGCCGAACCAGTTCGTCGAGGCCGAGCTCGCCGACCTCCCGCCGGGCCGCGCGATCGACGTCGCCTCCGGGGAGGGCCGCAACGCCGTCTGGCTGGCGGAGCGCGGCTGGGACGTCACAGCGGTCGACTTCTCGCAGGTCGGCCTCGACAAGGGCCGGGCGATCCAGGCCCGTCACGAGCGCGGTCGGGACCTGAGGATCGAGTGGGTGTGCGCCGACGTTCTCGAGTACGACGCAGGCCCGGGAGGTTACGACCTGGCCCTCCTCGCCTACCTCCAGCTGCCCGCAGAGCAGCGCCGTGCCGCGGTACGCCGGGCGTTCCTCTCCCTGCGCGACGGCGGCACGCTGTTCGTGGTCGCGCACGACAGCACCAACCTGACGGAGGGCACCGGCGGACCGCAGTACCCGGAGGTGCTCTACACAGCCGAGGACGTCCTCGCCGACCTGGACGGGGAGCGTTTCGAGGTGGTCAGAGCCGAGCGGGTCGCCCGCGAGGTCGCACCCCCGCAGGACGCACCGGACCAGGCGCCGAGGACCGCCTACGACGCGCTCGTCCGCGTCGTACGCACGAACCCGCTGTGACCGGGCCCGCAGGCGCTAGCTTGCGGGGGACCCGTCGTTCTTCGCGGCGCCGTTCGCCGGGGCGGGCCCGTCGCCGTTGCCCTGCGGCTCGAAGTCGACCTTCCTCAGCTGCTTGCGGAAGCTGAGCAGCAGGAACACCACGGCCACCATCAGTCCGACCACCACCACGAAACCGATCCAGCCGGGCTTGACGTCGTTCGGGTCCGGGACCTTCTCCTCGAGGGTGGCCAGGGAGGTCCAGGCGACGGTCAGGGCGTTCACGGCGATCATGCCTCCATTGTGTCAGCCGCCTCGCGGACGCCCGCGAACAGATCGTCCTCCGGCCGCTCGCTCTCCACGAAGGTCCTGGCGAGCTCGTAGTCCTCGGTCGGCCAGGCATGCTCCTGGACGTCGAGCGGGCAGGCGAACCAGGCTCCGTCGGGGTCGATCTGCGTGGCGTGCGCCAGCAGGGCCCGGTCGCGGACCGGGAAGTACTCCGAGCACTGCACCCGCGTGGTGATCCGCTTCGCGTGCTCGGGGTCGGGCTTCCAGCTCGAGAGCCGCTCCTCGTAGGGCGAGGTCATCCCTCGCATGATCATCTCGTCGTGGAGCGCCTGGGTGCGGTCGCGGTGGAAGGTGTGGTGGTAGTAGAGCTTCAACGGCTGCCAGGGCTCTCCGGCGTCGGGGTACCTGCTCGGGTCACCAGCCGCCTCGAACGCCGCCACGCTGACCTTGTGACACATCACGTGGTCGGGATGCGGGTAGCCGCCCTTCTCGTCGTAGGTCGTCATCACGTGAGGCCGGAACCTCCGGATCAGCCGCACGAGCGGCTCGGCGGCCTCCTCAACGGGGACGAGCGCGAAGCATCCCTCCGGCAGCGGGGGCGGCGGGTCGCCCTCGGGCCAACCGGAGTCCACGAAGCCCAGCCAGTCCTGCGTCACCCCGAGGATCTCCCTGGCCGCCTCCATCTCCTTGCGTCGGATCTCCGCGATGTTCTCCCACACGTCCGGACGGTCCATCTTGGGGTTCAGCACGGACCCGCGCTCCCCGCCGGTGCACGTGACGACGTGGACGTCGACCCCCTCGGCGACGTACTTCGCCGTGGTGGCGGCGCCCTTGCTCGACTCGTCGTCGGGGTGGGCGTGGACGTGCATCAGTCGGAACATGACCGCAATCCTAGAATGAGGGCCGTGACCGACCTGGCGACCCGATACGGGACCTCGAACCCCGCCCGGCGCCGCCTGATCGTCGCGGCGGTCTCCCTGCTCGGGCTGGTCTTCCTCGGCTGGGTCGCCTGGGCGGCGTTCGAGCACGGAGACCCTGAGGTGACCTCCGACCTCGTGTCGTACGACGTCGTGGACCAGCACGCCGCGACTGCGACGTTCCGGGTCGTCCGCCGTACGCCCGAGGTGAAGGCCTCGTGCCTGCTGCGGGCCCAGGCCGCCGACCACGCCACCGTGGGAGAGCTCAACGTCCAGGTCGGACCGGGCGGCGACCGGGTGCAGACCCTCACCCGGAGGGTGCGCACGGAACGGGAGGCCACGACCGTCGAAGCCGTCGGCTGCACGGCGAAGGGTCAAAGCCGCCCGCGCTGAGGTTCAGCGGGATTGGTCGGGGGCACAATGGCGTTGGTAGAGTTGTTCACTTGCCTTGAAGGGGCCGAGCCACGGCCCTGTGGACCCGCGACCACCGACGAGCATCAGGAGCACCAGCAGTGACCCAGTCCAGCGAACAGAACGTGATCTGGCTTACCCAGGAGGCTTTCGACAAGCTCCAGGCAGAGCTCGAGCACCTGCGTGGGCCGGTCCGCACCGAGGTCATCGCCCGCATCAGCGCCGCGCGCGACGAGGGTGACCTGAAGGAGAACGGCGGCTACCACGCCGCCCGCGAGGAGCAGGGCAAGGTCGAGGGCCGGATCCGGCAGCTCGAGGACATGCTCAGCCGGGCGGAGGTGGGCGAGACCCCCGCGGACGACGGGGTGGTAGAGCCTGGCATGAGGGTGACCACCCGGTTCGTCGGCGACGACGAGGAGGAGGTCTTCCTGCTCGGCGCCCGTGAGATCGAGACCCCGAAGGACCTGGCCGTCTACTCGCCGCAGTCGCCGCTCGGTTCGGCCATCAACGGTCGCCGTGTAGGCGACAAGGTGGAGTTCGACGCACCCAACGGCAAGAAGCTCAAGGTGGAGATCGTGCACGCCGTGCCCTACGGCAGCTGACCCACACCTGACCCAGGACGGGCCACGGACGGCACTGCCGTCGGTGGCCCGTCGCCGTTCCAGACCCGTGCCGGCCCTTTGCCCCGATGGGACGTCTGTCGCCCGATCGGGACGATCGTCCCTGCTTCCCGCATCCTCCCCGGCCCAGGATGGGAGTCGAGAGGCGGAGCCTCTCGAGACAGGAGGAGCGGGCAATGAGACGACTCGAAGGCAGGGTGGCACTCGTCACGGGCGGAGCGAGCGGCATCGGCAAGGCGACCGTCCACAGGCTCGCCGAGGAGGGCGCGAGGGTCCTGATGACCGACATCCGGGACGAGGCAGGCGAGCAGGTCGCCAAGCACCTGAGGGAGCTCGGCCACGATGTGCGCTACCTCCATCAGGACGTCACCTCCCTGGGCGACTGGGAGCAGGCGGTGGAGCGGGCGATGACCGAGCTCGGTGGGCTCGACATCTTGTTCAACAACGCCGGAGGCGGCGGCCTGGGGGCGATCGAGGACATGTCGCTGGAGGACTACGAGCGCAACGTCCGCCTCGACCAGACCAGCGTCTTCCTCGGGATGAAGGTATGCGCCGACGCCCTCAAGCAGTCCGAGCACGCCTCGATCATCAACAACAGCTCGATCTTCGGGACCAGCGGCGGCTTCGGGACCTCCACCGACTACCACGCCGCCAAGGGTGCGGTGCGGACCATGACCAAGAACCTCGCCGTCCACTGGGCCACGGAGGGGATCCGGGTGAACTCGGTGCACCCGGGCTTCATCGAGACGCCGCTCGTCGACCAGACCAAGGGCACGCCCTTCGAGCAGGCGATGCTGGACATGACCCCGATGGGGCGGCTCGGCAGGCCCGAGGAGGTCGCTGCGGTGGTGGCGTTCCTCGCCGGCGACGACGCGTCCTTCGTGACCGGATGCGAGGTGTACGTCGACGGCGGCTACACGGCTCGCTAGCCCTGCTCGGACACGTGGTAGCCGCACTCCCGTAGCCGGCTCAGCACCCGCTCCGCATGGGGAGCCCCGCGGGTCTCCACCTGCATCGCCACCTCCACCTCGTCGAGGTGGAGGTGGGCAGAGGTCCGTTCGTGCACCACGTCGAGGACGTTGGCGTCGAGGTCCGCGAGCTCCTTGAGCAGCCGGGCCAGCCCACCGGGCAGGTCCGGGATCCGGACCCGGAAGACGAGGTACCTCCCCGCGGCCGCCATGCCGTGCCGGATCACGCGCATGAGCAGGAGCGGGTCGACGTTGCCACCCGAGAGGACGGCCACCGCCGGAGTCGCGAATCGGTCGGGGTGGTCCATCAAGGCGGCGACCGCGACCGCGCCGGCGGGCTCGACGACGAGCTTGGCCCGCTCGAGGCACATGAGCAGCGCGCGTGACAGCGACTCCTCGCTGACGGTGATGATGTCGTCGACGTACCGGCAGATGGCCCGGTAGGGCACCTGTCCGGGGCAGCCCACGGCGATGCCGTCGGCCATCGTGCTCATCGTCTCCAGCGGGACCGGGTGGCCCTCGGCGAGCGACCGCGGATAGGCCGCTGCACCCTCTGCCTGCACCCCGACCACCCGGACGTCGGGGTTGAGCCCCTTCACCGCGGTCGCGATGCCGGCCAGGAGGCCACCCCCGCCGGTGGGGACGATCACCGTCCGCACGTCCGGCGCCTGCTCGAGGATCTCGAGCCCGCAAGACCCCTGCCCGGCGACGATGTCCTCGTGGTCGAAGGGGTGGATCAGCACTGCGCCGGTCTCCTCGGCGAAGGCCTTGGCCCGCACGAGCGCCTCGTCGACCGTGTGCCCCACGAACACCACGTCGGCGCCGTACCCCCGGGTGGCCTTCTCCTTGGGGATCGGCGCTCCCGAGGGCATGAACACCGTCGCCTTGATCCCGAGCAGGCTCGCGGCGAGGGCGACGCCCTGGGCGTGGTTGCCGGCGCTGGCCGCGACGACACCCGCTGCACGCTCCTGCTCCGAAAGCCGGCACATCCGCAGGTAGGCGCCACGGATCTTGAACGAACCGGTGCGCTGGAGGTTCTCGCACTTCAGCAGCACCGGCCCGCCGGCCACTGCGGAGAGCCAGCGCGACTCCTCCATCGGAGTGCGGATCGCCACGCCGCGCAAGGCCTCCGCCCCGCGCTGGACGTCCTCCAGGGTGGGGATCCGGACGGGCACGGCGGAGGTGTCGCTGCTCATGCCGCACACCCTATTCCGCCCGGCTCCTCGTGCCGGGAGGTGATGGCTGTCACGCTCAAAACAACTTGCGTGGCACACGCAACTCTTCCATCCTTGACGCGTGCAGAAATCCCCCGTCGAGCGCTCGACGTATGACGAGCCGGCCACCGCCGAGGAGGCGGTCATGGTCACCCTGGCCCGGCTCGGCCGACGCATGCGCAGCCGCCTCCCGGGGGAGGAGCTCGACTTCTCGACGATCCTGCTGCTGAAGGCACTCCTCCGCGGCCCGATGCGGCTGACCTCCCTGGCGGCCCTGGTGGACCTCGACGCGTCGACCGTCAGCCGGCAGGTGAAGCACCTCGAGGACCGCGGACTCGTCGAGCGCGCCAGCGACCCCGACGACGGCCGTGCCAGCCGTATCGCGCTCTCGAAGGAGGGACGGGTGCGCCTGGAGGCGGGTGCCCGACGCCGACGCGCCTTCGTGGCGCAGCTGCTCGAGGACTGGCCCCCCGAAGACCGCGAACAGCTCCGCCTCCTCCTCAGCAGACTTCTCGACCACCTCGACCAGCACCAGGAGAGCTCGTGACGACCACGAAGACCCCCGGCTACCTCAGTCACCGCCAGATCCTGGTGGTGATGACGGGCCTGATGACCGGCCTGTTCCTGGCCGCACTCGACCAGAGCATCGTCGGGACGGCCCTCCCCCGCATCACGAGCGAGCTCGGCGGGCTGGACAAGCTGTCCTGGGTCGTGACGGCCTACCTGCTGACCGCGACCTCCTCCACCCCGCTGTGGGGGAAGATCTCCGACCTCTACGGGCGGCGACTGCTGTTCCAGATCGCCATCGTCACGTTCATGGCAGGGTCGCTCCTGTCGGGCTTCTCCCAGAACATCGACCAGCTGATCGTCTTCCGTGCCGTCCAGGGCCTGGGCGGGGGCGGCCTCATGGCGCTCGCGATGGCCACGATCGGCGACGTGATCCCGCCCCGCGAACGCGGTCGCTACCAGGGCTACTTCGCCGCCGTGTTCGGAACCTCGTCGGTGCTCGGCCCGGTGCTGGGCGGCTGGTTCGCCGACGGCCCGGGCTGGGAGTGGATCTTCTTCATCAACATCCCCTTCGGGATCATCGCCCTCGTCGTGACGTCGGCCTCACTGAAGATCCACCACGTGCGCCGCGAGCACAGCATCGACTACCTCGGGGCCGCGGTCGTCGTCGCCTCGGTGACGTCGATCCTGCTCTACACCGCCTGGGCCGGACCTCAGCAGGGCTGGGGCTCCGCGACCGGCCTCGCACTGCTCGGTGCGGGTCTCGCCCTGGCGGTGGTGTTCGTGCTCGTCGAGCTCCGTGCCACGGAGCCGATCATTCCGATGCGGCTGTTCCGCAACTCGATCTTCACGATCTCGAACATCTTCGGCTTCATGATCGGCGCCGCGATGTTCGGCTCGATGATCTTCATCCCGGTCTACCTGCAGGTCGTCGACGGCATGAGCCCGACGAAGTCCGGCCTGGCGATGGTCCCGATGGTCCTGGGCATCTTCACGACCTCGATCAGCGCCGGCCGCCGGATGAGCCACACCGGCAGGTACAAGATGTTCCCGATCCTCGGGGCAGCGATCGTGGCCGGAGCGCTCGTGCTCCTCTCGACCCTCGACAGCGACACCCCGTACTGGTACGCCGGCGTCGCGATGTACGTCATGGGGTTCGGCCTCGGCTTCACGATGCAGGTGCTCATCGTGGTGGTGCAGAACTCGGTCGACCGCTCAGACATGGGCACGGCGACCGCGTCGGTGGCCTTCTTCCGGCAGATGGGTGGCTCGTTCGGCACCGCCCTCTTCGGAGCGATCCTCTCCAGCCGGCTGGCGGTGTACATGGCCGACGCCATGCGCAACCTCCCGCCCGGAGCGCCCGCGGGGTCGATGGGGAACACCGACTCGATGACGAACAACGTGAAGGTGATCCAGGCCCTGCCAGGGCCGGTCCGGGACCTTGTCACAGGTGCGTTCAGCAACGCCCTGCACGACATGTTCCTGTCGGCCGTGCCCCTGGTGCTGGCAGCCCTGGTCGTCGCCCTGTTCCTCAAGGAGATCCCCCTCGGGACGCGGGACGACGTGGCCGCGATGCCCGCGCCCGGCGGTCCCGCGCCGGGTGAGCCGGGGACGCCGGGGACGCCGGCCGAGGAGCCGGTCGCCGATCCGGAGACCGCCCCCAGGACCTGACCCGGCTCAGGACTCTCCGACCTGCCCGGGAGGCGCGTCCGGTTCGCCCCTGGCGGCGGCCTCAGCGCCGGCTGCCGCCTCGCCGGCGAGGTAGATGGCAACCGAGTTGAGAGCGGCGGCGACGGGGACCGCGACCAACGCTCCGGCGATGCCCGCGACGAGCACTCCGATGGCGATCGCCACGATCACCCCCAGCGGGTGCACCGACACGAAGCGACCGAGCAGGAACGGCTGGAGGATGTGGGCCTCGAGCTGCTGCACCGCGATCACGCCGCCGAGCATGATGACGGCGACGACCCAGCCGTGGGAGACCAACGCCACCAGCACGGCGACCGAACCCGAGATGAGGGCGCCGATCATCGGGATGAACGAGAAGATGAAGACCAGGATCCCGATGGCGCTGGCGAACGGCACCTTGAGGATGAGTGCGACCATCATGATGCCGACCGCGTCGACGAACGCGACGAGCACGGTCGCCCGCACGAACAGCGTCAGCGACCGCCACGCCACACGTCCCGAGCTGTCGGCGCGGACCCGAGCGGCACGCGGGAAGAGGCGCAC
This sequence comes from Nocardioidaceae bacterium, assembly GCA_036375975.1. Lineage (GTDB taxonomy): Bacteria > Actinomycetota > Actinomycetes > Propionibacteriales > Nocardioidaceae > Nocardioides_C. The sequence goes on from DASVBF010000046.1 coordinate 20,572, forward strand.
CACCCAGGCCCAGATGCGCTCCCCGTCCGAGAGGAAGAAGTAGGACGCGAAGAGCACGATGAAGAAGCCTGCGACGATGTGGCCGATCGTCGTACCGACCCGCGTGACCCGCGTGACCAGCTCCCGGTTGGAGGTTGCCACGAGGTCCTGGGCAGCGCCGATGTAGTCGTTGATCTGGGACTCACTCGCCTTCAGCGGCCCGGTCCGCAGCCACGTCCGGATCTGCTCCAGCCCGGTCACGACCTGGTCGGCGAGGTCGCTGAACCCCTTCGACACCTGGGCGCCGGCGAAGGTGAGCAGGAGTACGACGACCGTCAGCCCGCCGACCACGACGAAGAACGAGGCCACGCGCCGGTTGAGGCCGCCCCGGGCCGCGAGGTTGACCAGCGGCGAGGCGAGCGCAGCGACGAACAGCGCGACGGCCAGGGGAAGGAAGACCACCGAGAACCGCCCCAGCAGCCAGAGGACGACGTAGCCCGCCGCGGCGATGACCAGGAACCGCCAGGACCAGGCGGCGGCAAGGTCGACGCCCCACGGCACCTGCGCCCGGCTGAAGTTCGTGGGCCCGGCGTCGATGCTCGGCCCGGCCTTGCTCTCCTGCTGCCGCTCCGACCGGACCGCGGCCCACTGCTTCGAGAACTGGGTCGCGAACCGCTCCGCGAAGCGCTCGTCGGAGCGGCGGCGCTGGCGCTCCCGTAGCTTGCCAACGGTGCCGGTCAGCCGGTTGCCCTTCGCCATGGCGACAGCGTAGGTGACCTCAGCGGCTCAGGCGCTGCAACAGTCGGTATGCCGCCTCGGGATGGCGCGGCGCGAGAAGACCGGCCGGGGCGAGCACGTAGTCCTCGTCGACGGTGGTGCGGGGGTCTCGAGGCAGCTGCCAGCCCTGGCCGTCGTCGGCGAGCAGGCGCAGCATGACCTCGCGCGCCCGGCCCCCGCTGTGGCGGAGCACGCCGCCGGACCCGACCAGGAGGTCTACCTCCCGGAGGTCCTTGCCCGACCGCTCCACGACCCGCCCGTCGGGGCCGAACACCACCTGGGCACGTCCGGCGTGCCGCCGCAGCGCCACCCCGATCGCGACCGACGCGAGCTCCTGGTCGTCGTCCAGCTCAGCCGCGCTCCCCGGCAGGAAGGCGGGGTCCCCCTGGCGACGCTCGGCCGACTTGAAGGCGGTCGCGCGAGCCTCCTCCCCGATGAGTCCCATCGCGGCGCCGGCCTCGACGGTGGACGGGGCGCTCCACCGCATACCGAGGTCCCCCTCCACGGTGCGGGAGGCAGGGACCGTTGCCACCACCTCGCGCGACAGCCCTGCGTCCTCGGGGTCGACCTCGATCACGGAGTACACATCGGTCGTCGCACCACCCACGTCCACGACCACCACGTCACCGGCACCCGGCTGCTCCTCGTCGAGCCCGCGTGCGAGGAGCTCCACCGCCGTGAGGACCACGTCCGGCGTTGCTCCTTGCACCATCGCCGTGAAGTCGGCCCGCGCCGAGAGATGCTTCCCGCCGATCACGTGGCGAAGGAACATCTCGCGGATGGCGGCCCGGGCGGACTCCGGCGCGAGCACGCCGATCCGGGGGACGACGTTGTCCGCGAGGACGTGCGGCGTGCCGGCCCGCTCGAGAAGGGCCGCGACCTCGGCCTGCGCCTCGACATTTCCGGCGACCACGACCGGTCCGGGCCAGCGGGCCGCGGCGAGTGCGTCGGCGCACTCGAGCAGCACCTCCGCGTTGCCTCCGTCGGTGCCGCCGACGAGGAGCACGACGTCGGGACGGCTGTCGTGGAGGTAGGCGAGCTTCTCGTCGTCGAGCCCGCCCCACGCGACGTGCACCACCCGGCCGCCGCTGGACAGGGCCACCCGCCGACCGGCCTCGGCGGTCACGAGCTCCTCGTTGCCGACGACGGCGATCCTCAGTCCGCCGCCCGCGGAGGAACAGGCCAGCACCTCGGCCTCTCGCGCCCGTGGGTCGGCGCTGGCGAGCTCCTCACGACAGGCCTCCCATCCGTCGAGCACGTCGGTGTCGACGGTCGTGCGGTGGCTCGCGGTGGCCACCAGCTCGCCGGCGGTGACCTCGACCAGCGCGGCCTTCGTGAACGTCGACCCGAAGTCGACACAGGCGATCAGCTCGGCGCCCACTCATCCCCCACTCGCTGTAACGCGGGGTTACGGACCGCGTACAAGCGGCATACCGCCTGGTATGCGTCCATGTCGCTTGGGAAGCCAGTGGAGCCGTCGGGCGGGGCGGCCCTCACGACAGCGCCTGGTCGAGGTCCGCCACCAGGTCGTCTGCGGTCTCGATGCCGACGCTGAGCCGAATCAGGTCGCCGGGAACCTCGAGGGCGGTGCCGGCAACCGAGGCATGCGTCATCCGGCCAGGGTGCTCGATCAGCGACTCGACACCACCGAGCGACTCGCCCAGCGTGAAGACCCGGGCCCTCGCGCAGGCGTCGAGCGCCTTCTGCTCGCCGTCCCTGACCCGGAACGAGACGATTCCGCCGAAACGCTTCATCTGGCGGCTCGCCACCTCGTGTCCGGGGTGCGCCTCGAGGCCCGGGTAGATCACCTCGGAAACGGCCGGATGAGCCTGGAGGAACTCGACGACGCGCTCGGCGTTGTCGCTGTGGCGGTCCATGCGTACGCCGAGGGTCTTGAGGCCGCGGAGCACCAGCCAGGAGTCGAACGGACCGGCGACGCCGCCGATCGAGTTCTGGTGGAACGCGAGCCGGTCGGCGATCTCGTGGTCCTTCACCACCAAGGCTCCCCCGACCACGTCGGAGTGGCCGCCGCAGTACTTGGTGGTGGAGTGGACGACGATGTCCGCGCCGAGGGAGAGCGGCTGCTGGAGGTACGGCGAGGCGAAGGTGTTGTCGACGACGAGCAGGGCGCCGGCCTCGTGGGCGACCGTTGCCAGCCGTTCGATGTCGGCGATGTTCAGGAGCGGGTTGGTCGGGGTCTCGACCCAGACGATCCTGGTGCGACCCGGTTCGATCGCGGCACGCACCGCCTCGACGTCGGCGACCTGAGCCGGAGTGTGGTCCAGGCCCCAGGGCTCCTCGACCTTCGAGAACAGGCGGTAGGTCCCGCCGTACGCGTCGTCGGGGATCACCACGTGGTCACCGGGGCGGCAGAGCGTCCGCAGCAGGGTGTCCTCCGCCGCGAGCCCGCTGGCGAACGCGAACCCGCGCTCCCCCTCCTCGAGGGCTGCGAGGCACTCCTCGAGGGCGGTGCGTGTCGGGTTCGCCGTGCGGGAGTACTCGTAGCCGCCTCGCAGGCCACCGACGCCGTCCTGCTTGTAGGTGCTCGTGGCGTAGATGGGCGGGATCACCGCACCGGTCATCGGGTCCGGGTCGTACCCGGCATGGATGGCGCGGGTCTCGAAACCTGTCTTCTGGCTCTGCTCCGTCACACGGGCGACCATACCGGGCCAGCCGTTTACCAGGTGATGTAGGAGATCTCGCGCCTCCCATGGGAAATAGCCCGTGGGAGGCAACGGTTGCACTACATACCCTGGTAATCATCCAGCGACTCCGACCACGCAAGGAGATGCTGTGCTGTTCAGTCGCCACAAGCTCGAGATGCCCAACCCGGAGCAGGCCCTGCCCGGCCGCGCCGAGCGCTGGTTCAACCTGACCGAGCGCCACCTCGTGCTCGACGCCCCGCTCGTGACCGACGAGTCGAACATCCCCGCCGGCTACGAGGTCGCGATCTTCGGCCTCGGCTGCTTCTGGGGCGGGGAGGAGATCTTCTGGCAGATGCCGGGCGTCTGGTCGACGTCGGTGGGGTACGCCGGAGGCATCACCCCCCACCCGTCGTACGAAGAGGTGTGCTCGGGCCGCACCGGCCACACGGAGGCGGTGCGGGTCGTCTACGACCCGTCACGTGTCAGCTACGCCGACCTGGTCAAGGCCTTCTACGAGTTCCACGACCCCACGCAGGGGATGCGCCAGGGCAACGACGTCGGCACGCAGTACCGCTCCGCCATCTACACGCTCACCCCTGAGCAGGAGCGGGTCGCGCGGGAGCTCACCGCGGCGTACTCCCCCCGGCTGGCGGAGCGTGGCTACGGGCCGATCACGACCGAGATCACGCCGGCGCCCACCTACTACTACGCCGAGAACATCCACCAGCAGTACCTTGCGAAGAACCCCTACGGCTACCGCTGTCACTCCGCGACCGGCGTGCCGATGCCCTGGCCGATCGAGGGCGTCGAAACCAAGCTGGGCTGAGACGGGGAGACGCGACGTGCTGATGCGGCCGACGCCGGAGGTACCGGGCCCGGGGCAGCTCTCGGCGTGGGACTTCCCGCGACCTCCGGCCTACGTCCAGTGGCACGAGCGGGTGGAGATCTGGTTCGGCGGATCCGTGATCGCGTCCACCACCGAGGCGTGGTGTGTGCTGGAGACGTCGCACGCGCCTACCTACTACCTCCCCCGGTCGGCGTTCGTGGCCGGCTCGCTGCGGCAGGCCGAAGGGTCGTCGTACTGCGAATGGAAGGGGCGGGCCGTCTACTTCGACGTGGTCGCCGGTGAGCAGGTCGCACCGCGGGCGGCCTGGTCGTACCCCGCACCCAACGACCGAGCGGAGGTAATCCGCGACCACGTCGCCGTCTACCCGGCCCTCATGGGTTCCTGCACCGTGGACGGCGAGGTAGTGACGGCGCAGCCCGGCGGCTTCTACGGCGGCTGGATCACATCGCGGATCGTGGGCCCCTTCAAGGGAGGCCCGGGAACGCAGGGCTGGTGACGTTGTCCACGCACGGTGGTGGCTTCCCGGTGCAGCATCGTCTGCTCTCGCTCACCAACCTGCTGTGCGCCGCCCAGGAAACCACCCTCCGCCGCCGTCTGCGGCTCCGCCCAGCCGAGCGGCCACGACCTCGCCCGAGAAGGGTGAAATGCGCGGATGGCGCAATGTCCGCACATCGGCCGATGAGAGCGGCCGTGGGCGGGAGCTGAGGGCTCTCACCCGAGGACGGTCTGCTCCACCCGGAACCCGTCCGTGCACGGAAGGGCCATTGCTCTCAGGTCTGAGCCGGTCTTCGATGGAGGTCACAACGGGAGGGGGCCAGCGTGGCCAAGTACCTGATCAAGGCTTCGTACACGGCGGACGGGCTGAAGGGCGTCATGAAGGCAGGAGGCACCAGCCGAGTGAAGGCGGTGCAGCACGCTGTCGAGGGCCTCGGGGGGTCGCTCGAGTCGTTCTACTTCGCGTTCGGCGGCGTCGACGTCTATGTCACCGTCGACGTGCCCGACAACACCGCGGCGATCGCGATGGCGGCGGCGGTGGGGAGCTCCGGCGCTATCGAGAGCTACGAGACGGTGGTCCTGCTCTCGCCCTCCGAGGTCGACAAGGCCATGAACCTGGCCGTTGACTACACGCCGCCCGGTTCCTGAGGGCTCCGGCGATCCGGGGCCCTCGCTGAGCCGCTGATCGCCGCTGTGGTCCGCCCACCGAGCACTAGGGTGTCGTGCATGTGCATCGACTGCCCGACGCGGAGGGACAGGGTGAGGTCTGTCGTGCACGAGGTAGTGGCTGACCTTCTTCTTCCGGTGATTCTCTGGGCTGTTCCCATCGGCCTTGTCCTCGCACTGGGCCGCGTAGAGGTCTGAGGAAGAGGTCGAAACATGAGGAACCGGCCGGCTGGGTCTACCCAGAAGACCGACTCGACCGGCGCGTCGATCTAGAACCTTGACAGCCATGGCGTGCATCTCCCGTCCACCCGTCAAGGTGGAGTCGCCCTCGACGACGGATGGAAGCTGCAGTCTCGGCCTCGCTTTGTCCGAGCGCCCTACTGTGGCGGTTCCAGGTGGTGGTCGCACGACTCTGGATCGCCTGCCGATTTCGCTCCGTCGGGGCACACGGAGTTCGACCAGATCGTGCCCGTGAGATCGGCGCCCTCGAGGCGTGCCCCACGCAGGTTGGTGTTGCTCACGGAGGCTCCCGACAGGTCTGCCCCACTCAGGTCTGCCCGCGTCAGGTCAGACTGGTTGATGAAGGCACCGCTGAGATCGGCGTCTCGCAGCGTCGCTCGTCGCAAGCCCACGTCGGTGAGGATCGCCTCGTCGTTCAGCGACACGCTGCCGAGATCGGCACCCGTGAGATCGACCCGGTCGAGCGTCGCCGCGCCGAGGGCCGCATCGCTGAGGTCGGCCTCGGACAGATCGACATCGCTGAGCTGGGTCTTGCGCAGGCTCGCGCCATGCAGGTTGGCGCGGCTCATGTTCATCTGCGCCAAGCTTTGGTTGTCGAGGGTCGATCTTTCGAGATCGGCGCAGTGCAGGCGGCGTGAGACGAGGTCCGCGCTTGTGAGGTTGCGGTTCGACAGGTCGGGCCCATCTCGGCCGGGACAGGTTCGATCCTGGGACTGACAGCCCGTCGTGGCGACTCCGGCGAGCATGACCACGCCGATCAGGGCGGCGAGCCTGACCACGGCCGGGTTCGTTCCCGCGTCGCGCACATCTCGAGTATCGGACTCCCCGCGCGACGGCGGAGAGCTTTGGCATGTCATTCCGCATCCCTCGACGCGTGATGTCCAGGGTCTGCCAGCGTGAAGTTCAGGCGCGGAGGGTGGTGACCCCGCTGCCGTGCAGGGAGTCGAGAACCGTGGAGGTACGCCCGGTGAGGAGGAGGAGCAACGACAGCGCCGTGCCGCTGACCTCCGGTCCGGTTCCGACCATCCAGTCGGTGTCGGTGGCCCGCAAGGTGAGGCCGGCCAGTCTCCGTCTGGCGTGGAAGGGCCACCCCATCTCCCAGATCCGCTGCAGGCCTCGGCGGCTGTAGTCGGCGGGGACGGTGAAGTCGCGGCCCAGGGGGACGGCGATGTCTTGGCTGTGCACGATGACGTCGAACAACGAGTTACGCGTGTCGAGCACCCAGGCGGTGCGTCGGTCGGCTGCGTGGGCACGAAGCTGGGCCAGGATCTCCTCGGGCGGACGTGACCCGTGACGAATCGCGAGCCGGGTGTTCACCCGGTTGGGGTTGAACCCTGCACGCGGCGCCGCGGACACCATGTCCCAGGTGGTGATCGTCGGGACGACGGACAGGTGGCCTGCGACGTCACGGACGCGCCACCCGCGGCACAGCGAAGGGGCGTCCCAATCTGCTTCCCCGAGGGACTCGAGCAGGTCGGCGACGCCGAGGCGCACCGAGCGAACCGCGGACCAGTACGAGTCGTCCATCGCCACACCGCCTCTGATAGTCCGAATCTCGGACCAAAGTTAGTCCGACTCTCGGACCTTTGCAAGGATGTCTCAATGGCTGACACCCCTGCCGAGGACCCGAATCTCGGACTTCTGCTTTTCATCCCCTACCGGTTCATGGAGTCCGCGGTGATGGCGGCCCTCCGGGCTCACGGTCATGACATCCCGCTCAACCAGGCGCGAGTCTTCCAGCGCATCGACCCAGCGGGCTCCCGCCTCGCTGATCTGGCCGATGCCGCGCAGCTCAGCAAGCAGACCGTCGGCTCCATCATCGATCAGCTCGAGAAGGCGGGGTACGTCCGGCGCGAGCCCGATCCCGAGGATGCGCGCGCCCGCCTCGTCACGATCACGGCCAAGGGCCACGAGCTCATCGAGATCAGCCTGCCGGCCGTCCGCCAGGTCGAGGCAGCCTGGGAGTCCCACCTCGGCCCGACGCGAACGTCGCAGCTGCGCAGCATCCTGAAGGCGTTGCGTGAGATCACCGACCCTCTCGCGACCCCGGTCCGCTGATCCGGCCCAAGCCCGCATCACTCGAGGGCCCGCCGCTCCCGCTGACCCGAGGACGTGCACGGCCCGGCTGCTCACAGCTGGATGTCCTTGGGAAGGGGCAGGCGAGGAACTCCGCCGAGCCGGCGGTGGAAGCGGACGTGCTCCGCGTAGGAGTCCAGCACCCGCCACAGCGCCTGGTGTGCCGCCCAGGGCAGTGGCTCGTCGCCGTCCTGCCAGCTGGGCCCGAAGCCGATCCACACCGGCGACCATTCGGCGGCGACATCCCACTCCCCGCGGTGCCTCATGAGCAGACGGTGCCGGATCTGGAACGCCATGCGCGGCCCGTCCACACAGATCGGTGCGGTCCTCACCGGCCACAGCCGCAGGTCCAACGCCATGAGCTCGAGCTCGAGGTCGCCGAGGACGCACGGGGCAACCAGCACCGTTGCCACGTTCTCGTGCGGGGAGCGTCTCACATCCGGCACGGTAACCCGACCTCACGGCCTCGTCATCGCCTCTTGATGGTCCTGCGGGGCCGGCGGCGAGAGCGAGTGACCTGCTGCGGGAGCGGATCGCGGATGCGCGGGGCAGTAGCCTCGTCCGCCCGAGGCACCACGTCGGAGGCCGGGCAGGGCCTCCGACTACCGTTCTCCCATGCCTGACGCGATCGCGCTGCTCTCGATCATCTTCTCCTGGCTGGTTGCCATGGCCTGTCTCTTCATCTCCTACAGGAGCGGCAGAGACCAACGGGCGCATCAGGAGCGGCTCGCCTACGACGCAAGGTCGTGGCAGACGAAGTCCGAGGGACTGTTCGACCTGATCGCAACCTGCCGGTCACTCGCCGACGCCATCGAGAGGCCCGGCAGCATCGAGACCATGGAGGCACTGGACGCGGAACGGGGCGAGTACGAGGCGTCGACACATGAGCACATCGGGGTGAGCGAGATCGGAGTCAAGGTCGCCGACGCCGTCGAGCGGCTCCGCGATCTGGTGCCCATCGTCGAGGTCTACGGGTCGGCGAGCTGCCGCCAGGCCTTCCACGACCTGCGGCGCCTCCTGCGCGACTCGGGCTACGACCCTCGCGCGTCCGACCGGCTCGAGGCGATCCGCCGCGGCAAGGTGGCGGCGATCGATGCCAAGGACTACCGCAGTGCGGCCACTGCGAGACGCCTCGAGCGCGAGGTGCTCGACGACGCGCGGGCACGGCTCACCCTCGACCTGTCCCAGGCACAGGCCAAGGCGGAGCGACTGATCGACGCGGCGAGGGAGAGCGTCGAAGGAGCCGCGTAGCTGCCACTGCGCCCCGGCCGTTGGACCGGGACGCAGTGACGTCGAGAGGGCGCAGGCTAGCCGACCACAGGCTCCGGGGACGGCTCGACGACCTTGACTCCCGGCTCTCCGGCCTCGGCGAAGTAGTCGGCCTTGCTGGTCGCATCCACGCCGTCCGAGACCTTCAAGGCCCGGAGAACGACGGTGAGGACGACGGCCACGAGGAGGTTCGCCGCGATCGCGATGATGCCCGCCCACAGCGCCACGTCGGTGTCGAGACCGAGGTTCGCGAGCGGGTAGCCGGACCCGCCGAAGTGGGCCTTGACGATCTCGCCGGTCGCCGGGTCCTTCTTCGGGATGTCGTAGAGCAGCTTCAGGGCGACGATCATGCCGACGGCCCACCCTGCGATCAGGGCGCCGCGGTGGAACCAGCGCGTGAAGAGTCCGATCCCCACTGCGGGCAGGGTCTGAAGGATGATCACCCCGCCGATCAGCTGGAGGTCGATCGCGAAGGAGGGGTTCAGGAAGATCACGAAGCCCAGCGCACCGAACTTCACGACCAGGGACACGATCTTCGCGACCGCGGTCTCCTCCTTCGGGGTGGCGTCCGGCCGGAAGTACTCCTTGTAGATGTTGCGGGTGAACGTGTTCGCCGCCGCGATCGACATGATCGCAGCCGGGACGAGCGCGCCGATCCCGATCGCCGCGAAGGCGATCCCCGCGAACCAACCCGGGAACTGCTGGTCGAACAGCCTGGGGACGATCGTGTTGCCGCTCGTGTCACCGGGCACTGGCGTCACCTTCGTCGCGATGGCGATGTAGCCGAGCAGCGCGAGCAAACCGAGGAGCAGGGAGTACAACGGCAGCAGCGCCATGTTGCGCTTGACCACGTCACGGCTCTTGGCTGCCAGGATCGCCGTGGTGGAGTGCGGGTAGAGCATGAGCGCCATCGCGGAACCCAGCGCCAAGGTGATGTAGAGCATCTGCGACGGCCCGGCCAGGATCGGTCCGGCGTCCGGCGACCCGGCGAGCTTCTCGGAGGCGGCCGAGAAGATCTTCGCGTTGCCGCCGACCTGCAGCGGGATGTAGATCACCGCGACCAGGATCACCAGGTAGATCAGCGAGTCCTTCACGAAGGCGATCAGTGCCGGCGCGCGAAGACCGGAGGTGTACGTGAAGAGCGCGAGCACCACGAACGCGATGGTGAGCGGCCACTTCCCGCCGATCCCCATCGTGGCCAGCACGGCCTGCACACCCACGAGCTGGAGGGCGACGTACGGCATGGTCGCGATGAGCCCGGTCAGGGCGACCACGAGCGCCAGGGTGCGAGAGTCGAATCGCGCCCGGACGAAGTCGGCCGAGGTGACGAAGCCGTGCCTGTGCGATACGGACCAGAGCCTGGCCAGGAACAGGAAGACGAGCGGGTAGAGCACGACGGTGTATGGCACGGCGAAGAAGCCCATCGCGCCGGCACCGAACATCAGCGCAGGAACCGCCACGAACGTGTAGGCGGTGTAGAGGTCGCCTCCGATCAGGAACCAGGACACCCAGGTGCCGAACTTGCGGCCACCCAGACCCCACTCGTCGAGGTGGGCCATGGTCTCCCCCGCCTTCCAGCGGGAGGCCCAGAAGCCCATGACGGCGATGGCGAGGAACAGGATGACGAAGACGACCAGCTCGACGATGTGGTCAGTCATGTCGGCTCACCTCTTGCGCGTGTTGAGGTAGACGACGGCCGTGCACAACGCGCTCAACGGCACGAAGGCCAGCTGGATCCAGTAGAACGCCGGCATGCCGATCAGCACCGGGTGCACGGAGTTGTAGATGCCGGTGACCAACGGGATCACGATGGGAACCAGCAGGAGGAGGACCCAGGGACTGCGGTCGGGATTCTTGCCTCTCTCCCTGTGACCCGGCTGCCCCGGCCTGCTCGAGACGGTCGACATCCTTCACCACCCCCGCTACATCGGCGACACGGGTGCGGGCTGCGAGCGTGGTGTGACACAGCCCACACGGACTGATGTGCCGCAGGATAGGTCGAACGGACTAGTCATTGCCAGGGCCTCCGATGCCTTTGTCCCGCGATATCCGCTTTCGCGTCGACCTCGTGGGTCGCCGCGACGCCGGCGGACGGGCTCGACCAGGCTGTTGATGGGCGCACCTGCTTTCGGGACCTCCGGGTCCGCGCAGGGGTCCAAAGTCTCTGCCCGGCTTGGCAAATCGGGCCATACGGTCGTCGAAGACGGGCGCGGCTGCTGTGCGCCTCGACTCCGGGGAGGGTTGTCCTGTGGACGTGCTCGAGATCGCTCGCTGGCAGTTCGGGATCACGACGGTCTACCACTTCCTCTTCGTGCCGATCTCGATCGGGATGTCAGCCATCGTCGCGGCGTTCCAGACGATCTGGCTGCGCACCGGCAACGAGCAGTACCTGCGCCTGACGAAGTTCTTCGGGAAGCTCTTTCTGATCAACTTCGCGATCGGCGTCGTCACCGGCATCGTGCAGGAGTTCCAGTTCGGCATGAACTGGAGCGACTACTCGCGTTTCGTCGGTGACATCTTCGGTGCGCCACTGGCCATCGAGGGTCTGCTCGCGTTCTTCCTGGAGTCCACGTTCCTGGGGCTGTGGATCTTCGGGTGGGACAAGCTGCCGCGACGCCTGCACGCCGCCTGCATCTGGATCGTGCACGTCGGGACCCTGCTCTCGGCCTACTTCATCCTCGCCGCGAACTCGTGGATGCAGCACCCGGTGGGCTACAGGTTCAACCCCTCGACCGGCCGCGCCGAGCTCGACGACTTCTTGGCTGTCCTGACCAACAAGGTCCAGATGGTGACGTTCCCGCACACCGTGCTCGCGGCGTACATGACCGGCGGAGCCTTCGTGGCGGGCGTGGCGTTCTGGCTCATGATCCGCAACCGGACGCCTGACCCGGACCGCGCGATGTACCGCCGGGCCGTCCGGGTCGGCTCGGTGGTCACCCTCGTCGCCGGTCTCGGCGTGGCGGTCAGCGGCGACTTCCAGGGCAAGGTGATGACCGACGTACAGCCCATGAAGATGGCGGCTGCCGAAGCGCTGTACAACACCGAGCAGCCGGCCGGTTTCTCCATCTTCACCGTCGGGTCGCTGGACGGCTCGCAGGAAGTGTTCTCGATCAAGGTCCCCGGCCTGCTGTCCTTCCTCGCCGAGGGCAACTTCGACTCGAGGGTGGTCGGGATCGACCAGCTCCGCGAGCAGTACAAGCAGACTTACGGACAGGACCCCGGCGCGAAGTACTACTCCGCGGGCGACTACACGCCGATCATCCCAGTCACCTACTGGAGCTTCCGGCTCATGATGGGGCTCGGGATCCTGGCCGCCGCCGGTGCCGCGCTGCTGCTCTGGGTGACGCGGCGGGGGCGGATTCCCCAAGGCAGAGGCCGTGCCTGGGTCTGGCTCGCCGTGTCGCTGCCCCTGCTGCCCGTCGTCGCGAACTCGTTCGGGTGGATCTTCACCGAGATGGGCCGCCAGCCCTGGGTCGTCTTCGGGCTGATGACCACCGCGTTGGGTGTCTCACCGGGCGTCAGCGTGGGCGAAGCCCTGACGTCGGTGATCGTCCTGACCTTGCTGTACGGGGTCCTGATGGTGGTCGAGCTGGGCCTGCTGATGAGGTACATCCGTCGCGGCGCCGACCCGTACGAGGAGCCGCCGAAGCCGAAGCTGGGCGAGCCGTCGGACGAGCCGCTCACCTTCGCCTACTGACCCCGCCTGGTCGTCCCGGACGCAAAGACATCTGGCAAGGAGACACCTCTCATGGAACTGACCACCGTCTGGTTCAGCCTCATCGCGGTGCTGTGGATCGGCTACTTCGCGCTCGAGGGCTTCGACTTCGGGGTCGGCATGCTCCTCCCTTTCCTCTCCCGCAACGACACCGAGCGCCGCGTTGTCATCAACACGATCGGGCCGGTGTGGGACGGGAACGAGGTCTGGGTGCTCGTGGCCGGCGGCGCGACGTTCGCGGCCTTCCCCGAGTGGTACGCGACCTTGTTCAGCGGCTTCTACCTGCCGCTGCTGCTGATCCTGGTAGCCCTGATCGTGCGAGGCCTGGCCTTCGAGTACCGCGCAAAGCGTGAGGAGCAGTCCTGGAAGGCACGCTGGGACAAGGCGATCTTCTTCGGCTCGCTGGTGCCCGCGCTGCTGTGGGGCGTGGCTCTCGCGAACATCGTGCGCGGTGTGCCCATCGACGCGAACAAGGAGTACGTCGGCAACCTGTTCACCCTGCTCAACCCGTACGCCTTGCTCGGCGGGCTGACCACGCTGGGGCTGTTCCTCACCCACGGCGCGATCTTCCTCGCCCTCAAGACCGACGGCGACATCCGCACGCGTGCGCGTGAGTTCGCGCTGGTGCTCGGCATCCCGACGGCCGGGGTGGCCGTCCTGTTCCTGACCATCACGCAGGTGATGACCGGCACCCTCTGGACCTACGCGATCTACGTCGCCGCGGCCCTCGCGCTGCTCGGCGCCCTCTACGCCGTCTGGAAGGTCCGCGAGGGCTGGGCCTTCATCGGCACGTTCGCGACGATCGCCCTCGCGGTGGCGGGGCTGTTCGTCGCGCTGTTCCCCGACGTGATGCCGTCCACGATCAACGACGCCTACTCGCTCACCACGACGACCGCCTCCGCGACGCACTACACGCTCACGATCATGACCTGGGTGGCGGTGGTCTTCACCCCGATCGTGCTGCTGTACCAGGGGTGGACCTACTGGGTCTTCCGGAAGAGGATCTCGGTCCACCACATCCCGACTCCGGTGGCCGCGCAGCAGGGAACATGAAACCGCTGGACCCCCGGCTACTCCCTCATCTGACACCGGCCAAGCTGCCCCTGGCCGGTGTCGTAGCAGCGGGCACCGTGTCAGGCCTGCTCCTGGTCGCGCAGGCGTTCGCCGTCGCCGAGCTGATCACCTCGCTCTTCGCGGCGGCTTCCGATGGAGGCGCCCCCAACGGACCCGCCGTGGACCGGGCGGTGGCCGCCGGGGTGGTCCTCGGGCTCGTCATCATGGGCAGGGCCGTGACGTCGTGGCTGGTCGACGTACTCTCCGCGCAGGCATCGGCGAAGGTGACGACCACGCTGCGGCACAGGCTCGTGACGGCCACCCTCGGGCTCGGCCCCTACGGGCTCTCCCGCACGCGCAGCGGCGAGGTGGCCCTTCTCGCCACCCGCGGGGTCAGTGCCATCGACCCGTATCTCACCCGTTACCTGCCGGCCCTCGTCGTCGCCGCCGTGGTCCCCGCCATGACTGTGGTCGCCATCGCCACCCAGGACCTGGTCAGCGCGGCGATCGTGCTCGCGACGCTGCCGCTCATTCCGATCTTCGCCATCCTGATCGGCCTCGCGACACGCGACCGTGCCGACCGCCAGTGGCACACCCTGGCAGCGCTGTCGGGGCACTTCGTCGACGTCATGCGGGGCCTGCCCACGCTCGTCGCCTTCCGTCGGGCGAAGGCACAGTCGGCATCGATCCGCTCCGTCACCGACCGCTACCGACGCGCCACGAACGAGACCCTGAAGGTCGCCTTCGCGTCATCGGCGGTGCTGGAGCTCGTCGCGACGATCTCCGTCGCCCTCGTCGCTGTAACGGTCGGTCTGCGACTGTCAGTCGGCTCGTTGGAGCTGGGAACGGCGCTCGTCGTCCTGCTGCTCGCCCCCGAGGCGTACTGGCCGCTCCGTCGCGTCGGCGCGGAGTTCCACGCGGCGGCCGAAGGCACCGCGACCTTCGACGCCGCGGACCAGATCCTGTCCACCGCTCCCGAGGAAGCCCCGAACGCGTCTGCCGGCGACGAGGTCGGGTCGAGGCCGGAGACGGGTGACATACGCCTTGTCGGCATCACGGTGGGATACCCCGGGCGTCCGGAGCCCGTGCTCTCCCGGCTGACCGCCACCTTCCCAGCGAGGGGCGTCACGGCCGTCGTCGGCCCGTCCGGATGCGGGAAGTCGACCCTGCTCGCGGCCCTCATGGGACACCTGCCGTTGTGGAGCGGGCTGATCACGCTCGGCGGACTCGAGGTGGACCTCGGCTCGGACGCATGGCGGAAGCGGGTGGCGTGGGTGCCGCAGCGCCCCTGGATCGCAGCCGCCTCGGTCGCCGACAACGTCCGACTCGGCCGGCCCGAGGCTACGGACCTGGAGGTGTGGCTGGCCCTGGAGAGGGTCGCCCTGGGCCCCGTGGTGGCGGACCTTCCGGAGGGGATCCACGAGATGCTCGGCGAGGACGGCGCCGGACTGTCCGCGGGTGAGCGGGCGCGTCTGGCGCTGGCTCGTGCCGTCGTAGCCCAACGCCCCGTCGTTCTCCTCGACGAGCCGACCGCCCACCTCGACCGCCTCACCGAGTCGGTCATCGCCGACACGGTCACGTGGCTGGGCGAGCGCAGTGCCGTCGTAGTGGTCGCACACCGGGAGACGCTGGTTGCCCTCGCCGACCGCGTGGTCGAGGTGCCCCTACGACGTGCCCAGGTCCGTGCCGCCGCTGCACCCGCCCGAGCGCCGGTGGCCACCGCAGCGACTGCTGGGGTGCCGCGAACCAGGTCGTCGGACGCGGGTGCCTCGGACGTGCCCCGCGCGAACGATGCCCCTGACACACCATCTCGCGACCGCTCGGGAGCGCGGCTCGCACTCGGCTCGCTGCTCGGGGCCCTGGCAGCCGGCTCCGGAGTGGCCCTCACGGCGACCGCGGGATGGCTGATCGCCCGTGCGGCCGAGCAGCCGCCGGTGCTCACGCTCATGGTCGCCATCGTCGGAGTGCGGACCTTCGGCCTTGCCAGGCCGACCTTCCGGTACGCCGAGCGCCTCGTCTCCCATGACGTCGCTCTGAGGCTGCTGGCCGAGCGCCGTGCCCACGTGTACGACGCCCTGGTCCCCCTCGTCCCGGGGCGCCTGGGTCGTCAGCGGGGTGACGTGCTGGCCTCGATCGTGGACGACGTCGACTCGCTCGTCGACCGGCAGCTCCGAGTGCGTTCGCCCTTGGTCACCTACAGCGCCGTGGCCGCCACCACGACGTTCTTCGCGGCCTGGGTGCTCCCGGCGGCCGGCGTGGTGGTCGGGCTGGTCCTCCTGCTCGGCGGCGCACTCGCCTACTCGGTCAGCCGTGCCGGGGTCACCAGAGCGGAAGGTACCTTCGTCGCCGCCCGGGCGTCCCTGTCTTCCTCGGTGATGCACATGCTGCAGGGGGCGGCTGATCTGATCATGTGGCAGGCAGACCGGCGGGCGGTGGCACAGGTGGACGCTGCGGGCCGGGTTGCCTCGGCAGCAGCGACCAGGTCGGCTCGTGCCGTCGCGACAGGTCGCGCCCTGGCCCTGGCTGTGATGGGGTCTGGCATGCTCGCGGTTGCGTGGGTCGGCGGTGGTGCCCTTGCAGAGGGCCTGGTCTCCGCTCCCATGCTTGCGCTCCTCGTGCTGCTGCCCCTGGCACTCCTCGACGTGGTCAGCCCCTTGGCGGACGTCGGAGCGCTCCAGGTTCGGGTGACGGCTGCGGACCACCGCCTGAACGAGCTCGCCGCGACCTCACCTGCGGTGAGCGATCCCGCACATCCCCTGCCCGCACCGCCAACACGCCCCACGCCAGCCGTACGCCTCGAGCGAGTGACCGCGGGCTGGGGCACAACCCCTGCCTTCGAAGACATCGACCTCGACCTGCCACCGGGGGCGCGTGTCGGAGTCGTGGGCCCCTCCGGCTCGGGCAAGTCGACCTTGGCCGGGTTGCTGATGCGCTTCCTCGACCCGGTGTCCGGGACAGTGAGAGTTGCGGAGGTGTCTACGACGTCGCTGATGCTCGACGACGTGAGACGGTGCTTCGGGCTGGTGGACGACGACCCGCACGTCTTCGCATCGACCCTCTTCGAGAACATCCGCTTGGCGCGGCCCGAGTCCACCGTTGCAGAGGTCGACTCGGCCCTCCGGGCAGTGCAGCTCGGCGAATGGCTCGACGGCCTCCCAGACGGTCTGGAGACCGTCCTGGGTGAGGGATACGCCCACGTCTCCGGTGGCGAGCGTGCACGGATCGGGATGGCGCGTGCGGTGCTCGCCGACCTCCCCGTCCTGGTGCTCGACGAGCCCACCGCCCATCTCGACGCCAGAACCGCGGAAGCAGTCGCCACCGACCTGCTCGATGCGTCCTCCGGTCGCAGCGTCGTTTGGATCACCCACAGCACCGTCGGCCTCGACCAGGTCGACGAGATCCTCGACCTCGGGTCCGGCGCACACGTCGTCGGCCCACGTCCAGGAGCGTTCCGGCAGGACTCGAGCGAGCAGCCGGAGTACAGGTACGGCTAGCAGCTCAGGCTGCGATGAGGGTCGTTTCCCAGCCCAGCGCTGAGTCTCTGCCCGTCGCGGCGAACAGCGCGGCGCTTCAGCGCCCCAGCTGTCAGTCGCTCGGGCTGATGCGCTTGAGGGTCCACTCGTCGTCGGTGTGGACGAGTTTCCAGGCGGGGTGGTGGGCGAGGTGGTGGTGGTAGCCGCACAGGCCGAGGGCGTTGGCGAGGTTGGTTGGGCCGCCGGTGTTCCAGGGGTGGGGGTGGTGGTGGGCGGTGATCGGGCGGTCGCAGCCGTGGATGCCGCAGACGTGGTGTTGGCGGTGGTCGACGGCGAGGCGTTGTGCCTTGTTGAACAGGCGTTGCTCGCGGCCGAGGTCGAGGGGTTGGGAGTCGCCGTCGAGGACCATCGGGATCAGCCCGGCCTCACAGGCCAGGCGGCGGGCCTGGGCTGCGGTGATCGGGGTGCCGGTGTCGAGGGTGGCCAGGCCGAGGCCGGTGCGGAGCTGGTCGTCGCGCAGGGTGATCACGATGGTGGCCGCGACCCCGCCGGTGTCGGGGACCGCGGCGGCGGGGATCCGTTCGACCAGGTCGATCAGGGCGTGCCCGAGCCGGACCGGGTAGGGGATCTGTTTGCCGGTGTGTTGTTCCTCGGCGGACTCCTGGTCCAGGCAGCCGTCCCGCGGGCTCCCGTCACAGCCACCCCCACAGCCCCCGTCGCCGTCAGCGCCGGCGTCGCCTGCGCCTGCGCCGGGGTTGTCCGCCGTGTCGCGGCGGATGTTGTCGGGTTGGCTGGTGGGGATGGTGGGGTTCTTGCGGCGGCGGGGGGCGGCGTGGGCGTGCAGGAGCTTGAGCAGCATGTCGGCCTGGGCGTCGGGGAGCTTGCCGCGGAACCCGGTGGTGCCGTCGCCGTTGCGCCAGGAGGAGAACCAGGCCCTGGCGCGGGCTCGGTCTTCCTCGTCTTGGAGGTCCTTGCCGTCCTTGGCCTCGGCGCCGTCGGGGTCGATCACCTCCCACAGCCGGCGGCCCAGGACCTTCAGCTGCCGGGGTGGCAGGGTCCCGGCGGCGTGGATGAGGAACCGTTGGCAGTCGGCGAGCTTCGCGGCCGGGAGGGCTTTGGGGAGCCGGCGCAGCGCGGTCACGCAGACCCGCAGCTGGGGCAGGTTGACCGTGCCGGCGGCGAGCGCGTCGGCGAGTAGCGGGTAGCGGGTGTGCAGGTCCTTGGCCAGGCGCAGCTGGCCGCCGGCGTCGGGCCGGTCGATCCGGGTCAGGTGCGCCAGGAACGCCGCGGTGCCGGTCGCGCCTGTCAAATCGGCGACCCGCTGCGCCTCGGCGGCGATGAGCAGCCGCAGCTGCAGCGCCACCGCGACCGTGACCACGTGGACCACCGCGAGCAGCAGGACCCGGACCTCCCGGACGGTCAGCGTGCCCACCCCGGCGTCGCGGACCCCGTCCAACGCCTCCACACACGTCGCGAGCGCGGCGACCACCGGATGCGCGTGCCCGTCCCCGGAGGCCGCGGCGTGGAGGTCCTCCCGCCACCGGGCGGCCGCATCCGACGCGGCCTGCCCGCCCTCACGCTCCGGCCCTTCCCGACCCAGCCCCTCCGCCTCGGCGGAGACCGCGCCCGAAGCGGGGCCATCGGCACCCTGATCCGAAGACGCGCGCTGCGCATCGGGAGCCGACGCCGCATCAGGCGGCCACGGCACGGGGTCGACCCCCGGCACCGCCCACGCCCCGGCCCCGGCGCTGTCGGCCGCTGCCTCGGGCGCCTCGGGCGGGCGC
>DASVBF010000136.1:0-3626 GCA_036375975.1 Nocardioidaceae bacterium
GGGCGACGTGGGCGACCTGCGCCGGCCGGAGGAAGGACTGCGGGTCGGTGACCTCGCGGCCGTTCCAGCGCAGCGACCCTGCGTGCTCCATCAGCCCGGCGAGCGCCGAGAGCAGGCTCGACTTGCCGGAGCCGACCTGTCCGACCAGGAGCACCAGTTCGCCGGCCTCCACGGTGAGATCGACGTTGCTGACGCCGATCGTGCCGTCGTCGTGGATCGCCGAGAAGCCGGAGAGCTCAAGGCGCTCCAGCGGCACGCGGCGTACCGGCTCTGGTTCTGGGGCGTCCCCGCTGACGAGGTCCACTCGCGCCGGAAGGTCCATCAGGTCGACACCGCCCGCGAACCGGCTGGTCTCCACCTGCCAAGCCCGCGTCCCAGGCGCCTCGGTGACCACCATCCCGGCGACCCGGCCGAACCAGTCGAAACCGCCGACCGCGTTGGCCACGAGCAGGGCGATCGCGAGGCTCCAGCCGCCCGAGAAGTAGATCGCCCAGGCCGCCACGACTCCGCACTGCACCATGACCATGGGTACGCCGTCGAGGAATGCCTGCACCCGATGCTCCTTCACCGCGGCAGTGACGCGGCCGGAGTCGACGTGGCGCAGGTGGGCATGAACCTCGGGGACGGCGGCAGCCAGCTTGACGGTGCGCGCGGAATCCAGCGCCGAGACAAGGGCGCGGCCGAACCTCGCCCGGGCCGCGGACGCTGCCGCCGCCGAGCGACCCGCGATGGGCCGGCCCAGCGTCGAGGCGAGCGCCGAGGCGACCATGACGGTGAGCAGCACCGCGCCGGCCATCCAGGTGCCTGCGAGCAATGCGGTGACGCTGGCAATGATGAGGCCGTTGAGGAAGTCGACCCACCGGTCGGCGTACCGTGCGTAGCGGTCGGCGTCCATCGACCGTGCGACGACCTCACCGGGCGGAGTCCGCGCGAGCCGGCGCTGGCTCGTCTGGCCGAAGAGCACCGCCATCCGGGCTCGGAGCATGACCTCGACCCACCAGCGAGGGTACCGCCAGAAGGCGTTGGCCAGCATGACTGGCGCGGCGAGCAGGCTCACCGCGACCGCGCAGGTCAGCCACGTGGGGCTCCCGCCATCCTGGAGGTCCTCGACGACGCGACCCCAGAGCAGTCCGGTGATGGCTCCTTGGGCGCCGGTGAGGGAGGCGAGCAGGAACAGGAGAGCTCCGAGCAGGCCCCACGCCGGACGCACCGCGAGCGCGTGCGTGATCCCGCGTGCCAGTGAGGGGCCGGTGCCGACGTCCTCGATCTCGGGCGGAGGCCCGGAGCGACGGCGGCCACCGACGCCGGTGTGCTCCGCCTCGGAGAGCTCGGCCGCGACCACGCCCTTAGCGTCGATGCCGTCCCCGGCGGGCAGGTCGTGGCCGTGGTCGGTGCGGCTGGCCTCGAGCAGGTCGCGGAACGGTCCGGGGGTGACGGCGAGCTCGGTGCGGGCACCCTGCTGAACGACGCGCCCGCGGTCGAGGACCGCTACCAGCGGGGCCCGCTCGATCGTGGACAGCCGGTGGGCGACGAGGATGCCGGTCCGGGCCGCGAGCAGTCGGTCGGCTGCTGCCACCACCCGACGTTCCGTCAGCGGGTCCATGCGCGCGGTGGCCTCGTCGAGCACGACCACGCGCACGTCACGCACCAGCAGGCGGGCGAAGGCGACGAGCTGCTCCTCCCCTGCCGAGAGCGAGGTGCCGCCCGGACCGAGGAGGGTGTCGAGGCCGTCCGGGAGGTGGGCAACCCAGCCGTCCAGGCCCAGCTCCACCACCGCCGCCTCGACCGTGCTTCGCGGGATCTCAGCGAAGAGGGTGATGTTCTCGGCGAGGGTGCCCGCAAGCATCTCCGTACGCTGCGTGACCACACCAACCGATCGCCGAAGGCGCTGGAGATCCAGGTCGCGGACGTCGACGCCGCCCAGGAACACCGTGCCTCGCGGCGGCTCCATCGCGCGCGAGACCAGCGCGGCCAGCGTCGACTTGCCGGAGCCGGTGCGGCCGACCAGGGCGACGGTCTCGCCCGCGGGAACCTGAAGGTCGATGCTCTGCAACCCGAACGTCCCCTCGGCATACGAGAAGTCGAGGCCGCGCAGGTCCAGGTCGACAGGCCCCTCGGGAAGCGCACTCCCGCCCTCCGGCTCGGGCGGGACGGCGAGCATCTGCCGCAGCCGGATGACGGCTCCGAGGCCGGCCTGCAGGTCCGGCAGGTGGTTGGCCACCATCGCGATCTGGCCGACAAAGGTCGAGGTGACCAGGAAGAGGGTCACCACCTGGGCGACCGAGAGGTTGCCCGCGACGGCCAGCGCCACCCCGGCGACCGCGATCCCCGCCAGCAGAGCATGGAGCAGGACACCGGCGCGCCGGACCAGGCGGCTCTCGACATCGACGACCACCCTGAACTTCGCGTGCACGTCGGCGGAGAGCCGCGCCACGCGTCGGACGACATGGGCCTGACCGAGGCTGGTGCGCAGGTCGTCGCGACCGGCGATCCCCTCCTCGAGCACGGCGGCGTGGTCGGTCCACGCCATCTCCTCCACGACCTTGCGACGCGAGATCTCACCGAGCAGCGACCGGATGGCGAACCACGTCACGGTCGCGAGCACCGGGAAGAGGACGAAGGACGGCCACCACGTCACGCCGGCGACCACCCACATCGGCAGCGTGCCGAAGAGAGTGCGGGCGAGCATCCAGAACTGCCACCGGACGAGGTTGCCGACTTCGTGGGTGTCGTCGTCGATCCGGTCGAGGACCTCGCCCACCGCCTGCTCGCTCAACGCGGACAGCGGCTGGCGCAGCGCCGCCCGGAGCAGATCCTCGCGCAACCGGCCCTCCGCGCGGTCCGAGCAGCCAACCCAGGCGATCTTCCCGGCGGTGTCGACCACGGCCGCACCGACGAGGCAGACCGCGAGCAACCAGACCAGGCCGCGGGTCGGGTCCTCAGCGAGCCGCCCGGCCACGACGGTTCCCAGAGTCATACCGACCGCTCCCACCGCGGAGGCGGTGAGCGCGACCATCGCCACCGGGCTCTTCAGCCGCCGCCCGTCGATCCTGCGGGCCGGGTCCTCCAGCGGAGGCGCCAGGCGCTGCTGGTCCGGTGTGACGGTTTGGGTCGTAAGCGCAGTCATGATGCGACCACGCTATGCGGGATCGGCGACGGTTCTCTCCTGGTTTTCGCGCGTCGAGGGGCCGCCCGACGTGCAGTCCTTCCGCCCCGACACGACTGTCAACGGTCAGTGAACCGCCTGCCGGACTTGCCAGCTGACATAGGGGACGCCGTTCCTGCATGCGGCTCGAGAAGAACTCGGGTGCAGGGGCCCAACCCGTCCAGTACGGTCGCGATCATGACCGCGGATGTGTTCGTGCCAGTCGGCTTCACCCCGCCGACGTCGCTCACGACCGGCCAGTTCCGCCTCGAGCCGCTCGGACCCCAGCACAACCAGGCCGACCATGCCGCCTGGATGTCAAGCATCGAGCACATCCGCTCCACGCCCGGTTATCCCGACGGCAACTGGCCACCGCACAGCGGAATGACGCTCGAGGAGAACCTCGCCGACCTTCGCCGCCACGCCGAGGACTTCGCCCGCCGCTGCGGTTTCACCTTCACTGTTCTCGACCCCCATGACA